>QEVM01000006.1 GCA_003576805.1 Pseudomonadota bacterium
AGCAGGACGCCGGCGAGCCCCGCGAGCGCCGCGGCGCTGCCGACCGCCTCGGCGAGCCCGCCGAGCCGCGAGCCGGCCGCGGCGGCCGAGAACTGCACCAGCGTCGCGCCGGCGATCGCGCGCAAGAGGTCGCCGGTCGCGACGCGCGACACCAGCGCGTCGCGGGCCGGCTGCGCGAGCGCCTGGATCGTGCCCCACGCGAGCGCGAAGGCGACGAGCGCGCCGAACGAGAGCCCGCCGCCGGCGAGCGCGGCGGCGAGCGCGGCCGCGTTCGCCGCCGCGGCGACGTGCAGCCAGCCGAGCAGGCGGCGCAGCTCGATGCGGTCGGCGAGCGCGCCGCCGAAGAGCAGCAGCCCGAGCATCGGCAGCACCAGACACATCTGTGCGACGCCGACCCGGTGCGCCGACGCGCGCAGCTCGCCGACCACGAGCCAGGTGAAGATCACCTGGCTCATCGAGCTGGCGAGCGCCCAGCTCGCGGCGGCGCCCAGGAACCAGGCGTACGGAGACGGAGACGGAGACGGCGCCGCGACGGCGCGCGCGGCGAACGGGGGATCGGCCATCGAGGCGTTTATCGCACCGGCCGCCCGCGCGGCCCTGTGAGCTGGCTCACACCGCTGCGCGACTGCGACGCCTGCGCGCCGATCGCCGGCGCGCGACCGTCAACGCCGCGCCACTCGCCAGCGCCTGCGCGCCGGCGCCCGGCTCCGGCGCCGGATACAGCGAGCCCGACTCCGCGGCGATCGCGAACCCGGCCACCGGATCGCCCTCGGCGTCGAACACCGCCGAGCCCGTCCACGCGGCGCCGTAGTCGAGGCTCGCCACGAGCGGCCGGAACGGCGGCGGATCGGCGTCCTGGAGCTGCTCGATCGAGACGGTGAGGCCGAGCGAGAGCGAGAACGGCTCGCCGAACACGAACGGGATCGGCTCGCGCACGAGCTCGCCGACGAGCAGCCCGTGCAACGAGCGCGTGCGCACGTAGCTGACGTCCTGCGTGTTCGCGTAGAACGAGTACTGGCCCCACACGATGCCGGGATCCGACTCGAAGCCGAACGCGTCCAGCGAGAACGTCAGCAGCAGCGTGCCGGCGCCGCTGCCGCCCGTGATGGTGAGCCGGTCCAACGCCTGGGCGGAGGCGCTCGCGATCGTCGAGCCGAAGGCGAGCGAGCGCGAGAACTCGTCCACTTGGTAGTGGGCGCTCCCGGTGAGGGCGCCGTAGCCGACCTGCGCGCTCGCCTCGAACGCGCCCGCGGGCAGGTCGAGGACGACGGCCGCGTCCGTGTCGCCGAAGTCCTCGCCGGCGAGGCCGAAGCCCGGGACGATCGCGCCGGCCGACGTGGACGCCGCGTGCGCCGCCCCCGCCGAGCAGGCGCCGAAGAGGGCGGCGGCCAGGAACGCGCGGCGCAAGGAACGGGTGCTTCGCATGCCGGAGACTACTGCGGATCGGAAGCGCGTGGCGCCGGACTACGCCGCGTCGGGTCGGATCGCGCGGTAGCGCGCGATGCGGCCGAACAGCGTGTGGTGCTCGCCCGCGAGCGCGATCTCCGCGAAGCCGGACTCGGCGAGCAGCGACTCGATCGTCGCGTCGTCGCTGCTCGGGAGCGCGTGCGCGTGGTGGAAGAGGCGAGCGAGGAAGCCGCGCGGACGCGCGTGGCCGCGGGCGAAGTCCGCGAGATGGAGGCCGCCGCCCGGTCGCAGCACGCGGCGCACGTCGCGCAGCATGCCGCGCTTCGTCTCGCCATCGAGGTGGTGGAACATCAGCGAGGAGAGCACGCGATCGAAGCGGGCGTCGGCGAAGGGCAGGGCGTCGCCGTAGCCGCGTTCGAAGCGCACCGCGACGCCCGCGCGCTCGGCCTTCCGCCGTGCGATCGCGAGCGCCTTCGGATCGGGATCGAGCGCGGTGACGTCGACGCCGGGATGCTCGCGCGCGATCCGCACCGCGAGCGTTCCGGTGCCCGCGCCGACGTCCAGCACGGCGTGGCCCGGCGCCAGCGCCGCCTGCGCGACGAGCGCCGCGTGGAGCGCGCCGGCGCCCGTGAGACGCGAGACGGGATCGTAGAAGCGGAGCAGCCAGTCGTGTCCCGCGGCCGGCAGATAAGCGCGCGGGGTCGCCTCGGACTTCGGCATCTCGGTCTCCTGCGCGGCGCGCGGTCTCAGGTCGTGCGGGCGCGCCGGCCCTTCGCCTTCGCCGCGCCCGCGCGCAGCCGCGCGGTGACGCGGATCTCGACGAGCGCGCCGGGCACCGCGAGCTCGACCACGCCGATCGCGGTCCACGCCGGGTAGGGCGCCTCGACGTAGCGGTCCTTCACCTTCATGAAGACGCCGAGGTGCTCGCGCAGGCCGACGTGGAAGGTGGTCATCTCCACCACGTCGCCGAAGTCGAGCTCCGCCGCGGCGAGCACGCGCTTCACGTTCTCGAAGGCCTGCGCGAACTGCGCTTCGGGCTCGGCGACCGCCTGGAAGCGTTCGTCGGTGCCGAGCTGTCCCGAGCAGCGCAGCCAGCGGCCCGTGCGCACGGCCGGCGCGAAGTGGAACTGGTCGTAGGCCATCTCCATGCCCTCGGGCACGAGGACGTCGCTCTTCTTCATCGGGGGTCTCCTCTTCGGGCGCGCCAGAAGCGGCGCGCGCGGAGCGCGGCGAGCGCGATCGCGCCGGCTGCGAGCGCGCCCGGCTCGGGCGCCTCGATCGCGCCGACCGCGCACGGCGACGGCCGCAGCGAGCCGCGCTGGTCGCGCTCCGGGCAATGGGCGGGAAGGCCGGCGCCGATCGCCGCGCTGCCCTCGAGCAGCGCGATCGTCTGCGTCGGCCCGCCGTTGTCGGCGAGCGCGGGGTCGAGGCCGGGCGCCGTGTTCGGCTGATCGCCGGCCGCGTCGAAGAAGCACGGGCTGGCGTCGGAGCCGAGATTGCCGCCGAGGCTCTCGATGCCGACGCCGCCGCCCTCGGAGGCGCAGTTCGGTGTCGCGCCCGCGCCGCCGGCGAGCAGCGCGTTGGCGAGCTGCAACGGCTCGAAGGTCGTGAAGCCGTAGACCTGCGAGCCCGTGTGCGCGGTGTTGTACGCGATCGTGGAGTTGACGACGGTCGTGCCGTCGTCGGGGTCGTCGCCGAGCAGCATCTGGTGGCCGACGCCGCCGCCGCGGCCGCTGCCCGGCAGCAGGCCGAAGCCCTCGACGAAGGCGGGCGCCGCTTCGTTGCCCGTGACGGTCGAGCTCTCGAGCAGCAGTCGCCCGCTCGAGTTGAAGATGCCGCCGCCCGAGCCTTCGTTCAGCGTGTTGCGGCGCGGGTCGCCGGCGAAGTTGTCGGCGATCGTGCTGCCCGTGATGGTCAGGATCGCGGGCGGATTCGGCCGCGCGGAGACGTCGAGGTTCTGGATGCCGCCGCCCCGGCTCGCGAGCAGCGCGGCGTTGCCCGCGATCGTCGAGTCCGCGATCGACATCGTGCTCGCGATGTTCTGGATGCCGCCGCCGCTGCCGGGCCGGCTCGCTTCCACCGAGCCCGCGACGTTGTCGGTGATCCGGCAGCGCGTCAGCTCCGTCACCGCGTCGCCGCCGACGGCGATGCCGCCGCCGCCCGTGCCGGCCCGGTTCGCGACGACGTCCACGTCGCTCATCACCAGCCCGCCGCCGAGATTCAGGACGCCGCCGCCCTGGCCGGTCGGCAACGTCTCGCCGCCGGTGATCGTGACGCCGCTGATCGTGAGCGCGCCCAGGTTGGTGATGCTGAAGACGCGGTCGACGCCCGGCGCGTCCGCGGCGGGGCGCGCGTCGATCACCGTCACGTCGCGGCCCGCGCCGACGAGCGCGACCACGCGGCCGACGACGAGATTGCCGTTGGTGCCGTCGCCCGGCGCGTTGTCGTTCGGCCGTGCGCCGCGCGGGATCGTGAGCCGGTAGAGACCCGCCGGCAGCTGGATCACGTTGGTCGGGTCCTGCGGCAGCGCGAGCAGCGCCTCGCGCAGCGAGCAGTCGTCGTCGCAGGCGCCGTCCGCCGTGTCGGCGGTCTTCGACACCGTGAACACGGCGGCGCCGGCGGATGCGGAGGACAGCGCGGCGGCCGCGGCGAGCAACGGGATCGCGAGCGCGTGCATGGGGCCTCCGATCGAGCGAGGGTCGTCGGCTCGACCCGCCCGCGCAAGGACGCGCGGTCGGAGCGCGTGGAACGGCGGCTATGCGGGCGTGGGCCAGTGCGCGACGGCGCGGCGCTGCAGCATCGCCCGGAACGTCTCGGTGCTGCGCTTCAGCAGCCGCCCGTCGCCCCAGTCGACGATCACGCCGTAGTGGCGCACCAGGTCGAAGACGTCGAGCTCGCCGGCGCGGTAGCGCCGCGCGATCTCCTCCGGATCCTCCTCGAGCCAGCCGCGCCGCTCGGCGCGGATCCGCGCGCGTTCGCGCGCGGTGGCCGCGAGATCGATCTCGAACGCGTCGACGTCGGGATCGACCGCGTGCACCACGACGCCGTAGTCCTTGCGCGCGCGCTCGATCGACACGTAGCCGTCGATCACGTCCTCGAGCACCGCGTCGGGCGCGCGCTCGAGCGGATCGCCGAAGCCGCCGCCGCCGGCCGAGGGACGCGAGAACGAGTCGCCGGCCCGGATCGGCACGTTCGAGAAGATCGCGCCCATGTAGCGCGCGTCGGGCCGCCCGGGATTGAGCCACGCGCCGTGCGGGATCGACGGCAGCCCGCCGCGCACGCCCCACGTGATCGAGCGCGCGCGATCGCAGCAGTACGACATCACCGACGCGTCGGCGGCGGTCAGCGTTCCGCCCTTCACCACGCCGCAGCCGCCGCGGAAGCGTCCCGGCCCGCCCGAGTCGGTGAGGATCGCGTGCTCGCTCGTCACGATCGGCGCGAGCCGCTCCTGGCCTTCGCACGGCTGCACCGCCTCCCCGACGCCGAAGATGCTCGACGTGCAGTTGGCGCCGTCCTTGCCGTTGCGGCCGCCCCAGCCGGCGACCATCCAGTCGTACCACATGAAGATCGGGCGACCCGGCAGGCGCGCGTCGCGCCCGCCGACCAGCAGGTACTCGATGTCGGGACAGCAGGCGATCGCGCGCTCGGGCATCACTTCGCCGCACAGCTCGAAGACCGCGTTCACGATCTTGCCGTACGCGCCGGAGCAGAAGCCCGTCACCGCGACGGGCCACGGCGCGTTCACGACCGATCCCACGGGACCGGCGTCGATGTCGATCGCGCGGTAGAAGCCGGAGTTGAGCGGCACGTCGGGGAAGAACATCTTGGTGCCCGTCACGACGCCCGAGAACGACGATCCGTAGCTGCCGTTCAGGAACGTCCCGATCGCCGGGTGCGAGCCCGAGAGGTCGAAGTGCATGCGGTCGCCTTCGATCGTGAGGCGCACGTGCACGGGGATCAGGCCCTCCTCGAGGCGCGGGTCCTGATCGAGAGAGTCGACCGTGGACCAGCTGCCGTCCGGCAGCGCGGCGATGCGCTGGCGCGTGAGCCGCTCCACGTAGTCCTGCACCTGCGCGAACGCCGCGACGATCGTGTCCCGGCCGTACTTCGCGACGAGCCGGCCGATCTCCTGGTCCGCGACGCGCGTCGCCTCCGACTGCGAGTGGAGGTCGCCCTCGGCGCCCTCGGGCGCCCGCGTGTTCGACACGATCAGCCGCACCACGTCGTGCAGCCAGCGGCCGCGGTCGCAGATCCGCACCGGCGTGATGCGCAGGCCCTCGCCGAAGTGCTCGCGCGCCGTCACGTCGAACGAGCCCGGCACGCTCCCGCCGACGTCGGCCCAGTGGCCGTTGCTCTGCGCGAAGGCGATCAGCTCGCCCTCGGCGAAGATCGGCCGGATCAGCCGCACGTCGCAGAAGTGCGTACCGCCCAGGTAGGGATCGTTGACGAGGAAGACGTCGCCCGGGTGGACGTCGCCGGGGAACGCGTCGATCACCGCCTTCGCGGTGAAGTGCAGCGTGCCGACGTGGACCGCGATGTCCATGCTGCCCTGCATGACCGTGTCGCCCTGCGCGTCGCAGAGCGCCGACGAGAAGTCGCGGGCGTAGAGCACGAACGAGTGGCAGGTCCGCAGCACCTGCTCCGCCATCTGGTCCACGACCGTCACGAAGGCGTTCTTCAGCACCTCGAAGGTGACGGGATCGAGTCGCTCTCGGCTGGATTGCATGGGCGCGGCCCTCGCGCGTCCTTCACGAGACGCGGATCCGGAGGTTTCCCCACTCGTCGACGCGGGCGTGCGCGCCCGGCGGCACGACCACCGTCGAATCGAGCTGCTCCACCACGGCGGGCCCCTCGAACGAGGCGCCCGCCGCGAGCGCGGCGCGCGCGAAGATCGGCGTCGCGAGCGCGCGGTCGAAGCCGTCGAACCAGACCGGACGCTCTCCGACCGGCTCGGCGCGGCCCGCTCCGCGCGCCGCGCGCGCGAGCCCGGGCTTCGGGACCTGCCCCACGGCGCGCACGCCGAGGCGGTACACCTCGACCGGCGCGGCGTCGCGCCGGTAGTTGTGCTCGCGCGCGTGCTCGGCGTGGAACGCCGCCACGGCGTCGTCGAGCGACTCGATCGGCCGCCCGACCGGGATCGTCAGCGACCGCCACTGTCCGGCGTAGCGCATGTCGATCGAGCGCCGGATCGCCTGCTGCTCGGGCGGCACCGCCTCGCGATCGAGCAGCGCGCGCGCCTCGTCCTCGAGCGCCCGGAAGCGCGTCTCGAGCGCGTCCGGCGCGAGCTCGTCCGCGCGCCCGAGCAGCATCGTCGAGAGGTCGTGCTCGATGTCGACGAGCAGGCAGCCGAGCGCCGAGGTGATGCCCGGATGCGGCGGCACGAGCACGGTGGGGATCGAGAGCTCGCGCGCCAGGAAGGCGCCGTGCAGCGGGCCCGCGCCGCCGAACACGACGAGCGCGAACTCGCGCGGGTCGTAGCCGCGCCGCACCGACAAGAGGCGCACGGCGTCCGCCATGTTGGCGTTGGCGACGCGCAGCATCGCGCTCGCGGCCTCGCGCAGGTCGAGGCCGAGCGGCTTCGCGACGCGCTCCTCGATCGCGCGCTGCGCGGCGGCGCGATCGAGCCGCATCGCGCCGCCGATCAGCTGCTCGCCGAGCCGGCCGAGCACCAGGTTCGCGTCGGTGTTGGTGGGCGCCTCGCCGCCGCGGCCGTAGCAGGCCGGGCCGGGATCCGCGCCCGCCGACTGCGGCCCGTTGCGCAGCGAGCCGGCGTCGTCGATCCACGCCAGCGAGCCGCCGCCCGCGCCGATCGTCAGCACCTCGATGCTCGGGAAGCAGATCGGGTAGCCGAACTCGACGTACCACTCCTTGGTGACGCGCGTCTCGCCCTGGTACGTGAGCGAGATGTCGGTGCTGGTGCCGCCCATGTCGAGGCCGATCGCGTTCGGGAAGCCGGCCTCGGCGGCGATGTGGCGGCTCGCGATCGCGCCGGCCGCGATGCCGGACGAGGCGAGCCGCACCGCGAGCCGCTCGACG
This sequence comes from Pseudomonadota bacterium, assembly GCA_003576805.1. Taxonomy (GTDB): domain Bacteria; phylum Myxococcota_A; class UBA9160; order UBA9160; family PR03; genus PR03. The sequence goes on from QEVM01000006.1 coordinate 7,444, forward strand.
CTCGACGGCGTCATCACGCCGCCGCCGGAGTGCAGGATCAGGAGGTCGCCCGCGTAGCCGTCCGCGCGCAGCCGCGACTCCAGCCGCTTCACGTAGTCCGCGACGAGCGGCGCGAGCACCGCGTTGCCGACCGTGGTCGAGAAGCGCTCGTGCTCGAAGATCTCCGGGAGCACCTCGCTCGAGAGCGAGATGCGCGCGTCGGGCAGCTCCGCCGCGAGCACCTCGCGCAGCGCGCGCTCGTGCGCCGGGTTCGCGTGCGCGTTCATCAGGCAGACGGCGATCGACTCGACGCCGCGCCGCCGCAGCTTCGCCGCGAGCGCGCGCGCCTCCGCGAGATCGAGCGGCTCGAGCACCTGGCCCGCGTAGTCGACGCGCTCGCGCACCTCGAAGCGGTCGCGGCGCCGGATGTAGGGCGGCGCGACGTCGCGATAGGCGTCCCACAGCTCGTTCTTCCAGCCGCGGCGGATCTCGATCACGTCGCGGAAGCCGCGCGTGTTCACCATCGCGGCGCGCGGCAGGCGGCGCGTCAGCAGCGCGTTGGTCGCGACGGTCGTGCCGTGCGAGAACACCGCGACGTCCGCGAGCGCGACGCCGAGCTCGGCGACGCCGCGCAGCACGCCGTCGATCGGATCCGGCGTCGACGGCGTCTTCGCGATCTCGATGCGCCCGGTCGCCTCGTCGAGCAGGCAGAGGTCGGTGAAGGTTCCCCCGACGTCGACCGCGAGCCGCTTCGATGCAGTGGACACGGGACTCTCCTCGCCGCGGCTACTCGCGCAGCGGCAGCCTGGGATGGGCGAGCGCGTACTTCGGAGTCGGGATGTCGGGCGCGAGCCGCGGATCCGGGATCGGCGGCCGCGCGCACAGCTCGAAGGGCACGACGCCGGCCCACGCGCGGAACTCGAGCTCGTCGCCCTCGTCGCCGGGCGGCCCCTCGCGGATCTTCGCGGACGCCTCGTCGATCGGCAGCGTGAGCACGGTCGTGGCGCGCAGCTCCTGCGCGGTCGGCGGCCGCACGTCGTTCCAGCGGCCCGGCACGATGCGCTCGGTGAAGCCGCGCAGCGCCTCGCGCTTGTCGTCGAGATCCTCGACCGTCGTGGCGACGCCGAGCACGACGACCGAGCGGTAGTTGAAGGAGTGGTTGAAGGCGGTGCGCGCGAGCACGATGCCGTCGACGTGCGTCACCGTTACGCAGGCGGGCAGCCCGCCCTCGAGCGCCCGCATCGCGCGGCTCGCCGCCGACCCGTGCAGCAGCAGCCGGTCGCCGATGCGCGCGTACGCGGTCGGGATCACGAACGGCTGGCCCTCGTGCACGAAGCCGAGATGGCAGACGATCCCCGCGTCGAGGATCGCGTCGATCGTGGCGCGGTCGTAGTGGCCGCGCTTCGGGAAGCGCCGCAGGCGCGTGCGCTCGCTCTGGAGATCGTCCGTCTCTCGCACGTCGTTCCTCCGATTCCTAGGCGGCGGTCGGCGCGGCGCGGCGCTCGCGCGCCTCGCGCAGCAGCGCGAGGATCGTCGTGGGCGAGAGCGGCGTGCGCGTGATCGTGATGCCGAAGGGGGCCAGCGCGTCCGCGACCGCGTTCACGATCGCGGCGCCCGTGACGGAGAGGCCTCCTTCGCCCATCCCCTTCATGCCGCCCTCGGTCACCGGCGACGGCGTCTCGACGTGAAGGAACTCCATCGGCGGCACTTCGGTGGACGACGGGTACAGGTAGTCGACGAGCGTGCCCGCGAGGAGCTGGCCGTTCTCGTCGTACGCGAGCTCCTCCAGCAGCGCGCCGCCGACCGCCTGCGCCAACGCGCCCGCGGTCTGGCCCTCCACGATCATCGGGTTGATCAGCACGCCGCAGTCCTCCACCGACCACAGCTTCTCGATGCGCACGCCGCCGGTCTCGACGTCGACCTCGACCGCCGCCACCACGCAGCCATTGGGCCACACCTCGTGCGGATCGAAGGATCGCGTCGAGGTGAGCGCGGGCTCCATGTCGGGCGGCCGGCGGGCGCCGCCGAAGTACGCGACGGCGGCGATCTCCGCGATCGTCATGCGCTTGCCCGGCACGCCGCGCACCTGGGCCGCGCCGTCGCGGAACTCGACGTCCTCGGGGCTCACCTCCAGCAGGTGGCCCACGATCCTCGCCATCTTGCGACGCACTTCGGTGCCGGCGCGCATGACCGTGCCGCCGCCGATCACGGCGGCGCGGCTCGAGTGCGTCCCGAAGCCGTACGGCGCGACCGCCGTGTCGCCCATCGACACCCGGACGTCCTCGATGCGCACGCCGAGCGTGTCGGCGGCGACCTGCGCCAGCGTCGTCTCGAGCCCCTGTCCGTGGTTGTGCAGGCCGGCGCTCACGCTCACCGATCCGTCCGGCTCCACCGTCACCTGCGCGGCGTCGAAGATCTCGCTCGCGACGTAGCCCTGCACCTTCGCCATGTCGGAGCCCCACGCCGTCGGCTCGACGTACGGGCTGAAGCCGATGCCGAGATGGCGGCCGGCGGCGCGCGCGGCCGCCTGGCGCGCACGGAAGCCGTCGTAGTCGCAGGCGGCGCGCGCTTTCTCGATGCACGCGCGGTAGGTGCCGCCGTCGTAGCGCGCGCCGGTGGCGGAGACGGACGGCGCGTCGCCGATGCAGTTGCGCAGGCGCAGCTCGACGGGATCGATCGCCAGCTCGCGCGCGATGTCGTCGATCAGCGACTCGCGCGCGGTCGTGCCCGGGGTGCGGCCGACGCCGCGGTACGCGCCCGTCATGCAGCGGTTCGTGTAGGGGCAGTCGATCTGGTACGCGACGTCGCGCACGTCGTAGAGGTTGGGGAGCGCCGCGGCGGTGGTCATCGGATCGACCAGCGCGGTCCACGGGTGCGCCTGGTAGGCGCCGTTGACGCCGACGTAGCGCGCGCGGAAGGCGAGGAAGCGCCCCTCGCGCGTGCACGCGATGTCGAGGTACGAGATCACCTCCTTCGCGTGCACCGACGCCGCGAGGTGCTCGCGCCGGTCCTCGATCCACTTGACCGGCCGGCCCACCAGCTTCGAGAGCGCGGGAATCACCGCCTCTTCCTTGAACACCTGGCACTTCAGCCCGAAGCCGCCGCCGACCGCGTCGGCGATCACGCGGATGCGGCTCTCCGGGATCCCGAGCACCGGCACGAGCAGCGAGCGCACCAGGTGCGGCGTCTGGCTCGACGTCCAGATCGTGACGGCGCCCGTCGAACGGTCGAAGTCGGCCACGACGGCGCGCGTCTCGAGCGGCGCCGGCGAGAGCCGCCCGTGGTGGAAGCGCTTCGAGAAGACGCGGTCGGCCTCGGCGAAGCGCCGTTCGACGTCGCCGCTCGCGAACTCGATGTGCGCGAAGTTGTTGTCCGGCACGTCGTCGTGGACGAGCGGCGCGCCGGGCGCGAGCGCCGCCTCCGGATCGACGACGGCGGGCAGCGCCTCCCACTCCACCGCGATCGCGTCGCAGGCGTCCTCGGCGAGGTAGCGCGAGTCGGCGACGACGACGGCCACCGGATCGCCGACGTGGCGCGCCTTGTCGAACGGAATCGCGTGCTGCGTGAGCGGCCGCACGCCGCCGCGGCCGGCCACCGTCGAGACGAACGGGGCGAGCACCGCGGCGAGATCGCGGCCCGTGAAGACGCCGTGCACGCCGGGCAGCGCCTGCGCGGCGGAGACGTCGATCGACGCGATCCGCGCGTGGGCGTGCGGGCTGCGCAGGAAGGCGGCCTCCAGCATGCCCGGCAGGCGCACGTCGTCGGTGTAGCGCGCGCGGCCGGTGAGGAAGCGGGGGTCCTCGGTGCGCAGGATGCGCGTCCCGACGTACTGCGGCTTCTGGAGCAGCGTTCCGGTGATCTCGGGCCGGTCGGGCATCGCTCACTCCGCTCCCGCCAGCTTGCGCGCCGCCCGCTGCACCGCCGCGACGATGCCGACGTAGCCGGTGCAGCGGCACACGTTGCCGGAGAGGTACTCGCGGATCTCCTGCTCCGAAGGATCGGCGTTCTCCTCGAGCAGGCTCTGTACGGCGAGCACCATGCCCGGCGTGCAGAAGCCGCACTGCAGGCCGTGCGCCTCGCGGAACGCCTGCTGGATCGGGTGCAGCGCCTCGCCGTCCGCGAGTCCCTCGATCGTCTCGATCGACGCGCCCTGCGCCTGCACCGCGAGGACGATGCACGCGCGGATCGGCTCGCCGTCCATGCGCACCGTGCACGCGCCGCACACGCCGTGCTCGCAGCCGACGTGCGTGCCCGTCAGGCCGAGCTCGTGGCGCAGGAAGTCCACGAGCAGCGTGCGCGGCTCGGCGACCCCGGACCGCTCCAAACCGTTCACGGTCAAGGTGACGAGCCGCTTGGCGTCGCTCGGCTGCGCGGCGCTCATGCCGATCCTCCCGCGGCGATCGCGCCGAGCGCGCGCCGCAGCAGCACCTTCGCGAGATCGAGCCGATCGCGCGCCGACGCGTGCAGGTCCGAGGCGGGGCTGGCGTCGCCGACCGCGGCCTCGGCCGCCTCGCGCACCGCGCGCTCGTCGTCGATGCGCGCGCCGCGCAGCGCCTTCTCCGCCGCGTGCGCGCGGTACGGCACGTCGGCCAGGTTCGCGAAGCAGATGCGCGCGCGCTCGATCGCGCCGCCCTCCGCGAGCTCGACGCTCACCGCCACCGCCGCGATCGCGAAGTCGCCGTGCCGGCGCGCGATCTCGAGGAACGCGGAGCGCGCGCGCGCGCTCGGCGCGGGGATCCGGATGGCGGCGAGCAGCTCGGTCGGCGCGAGCGCGGTGGTGAGCGTCGTCACGAAGAACTCGGACGCGCCGACCACGCGCGCGCCGGCGCCGCCGCGCAGCTCGAACTCGGCGTCGAGCGCGCTCAGCACGCAGGGGATCTCGGCGGCGGGATCGGCGTGGGCCGCGCTGCCGCCGATCGTGCCGCGCGTGCGGATCGCCGGATGGCCGACGAAGCGCAGCGCCTGCCCGAGCAGCGGCGCGCCGGCGCGCACGGGCTCGGAGCGCTCCGCGCGCCGCTGCCGCACGAGCGCGCCGATGCGCAGCGCGCCGTTCGTCTCGACGGTCTGGAGCTCCGCGATGCGGTTCACGTCGATCAGCACCGCGGGACGCGCGACGCGCAGGTTCAGCATCGGGATCAAACTCTGCCCGCCGGCGAGCAGCTTCGCGTCGTCGCCGTGCTCGGCGAGCAGCGCGAGCGCCTCGTCGACCGAGCGCGCTTCGCAGTAGCGGAAGCGAGGGGGCTTCACGCGCTCCAGCATGCACCACATCCTGCACCCCTCGCGTGAGCCAGAATCCAAATCGCGATGGATCCAGTAAGGTGGCCCCATGGCGCGCAGGCCGCGGGCGGCGAGCTGGGTTCCGCAGCTCGATCGGATCGATCTGGATGGCGATGCCGGCACGCCGCTCAGCGAGCGGATCTACCGCGCGGTGCGGGCCGCGATCCTCGAGCACCTGCTGCCGGCCGGCATGCAGCTGCCGTCGACGCGGCAGCTCGCGGCGAGCCTCGGCGTCGCGCGCAACACGGTGATCGCCGCGCAGCGGCGCCTCGCGGCGGAAGGCTACGTGGACATCGCGGCGCGCTCGGGCATGCGCGTCTCGGCGGCGCTACCCGATCCGACCGCGATCGCGCCGCCGCCGGGCGCGCTCGGGCAGCGCCGCCGCCGGCGCGCGGACCTCTCGCGCCGCGGCCGCCATCTCGCGGCCCGCGTCCAGCCGCTGGGCCGACCGTGGCCGGCGGGCGCCGCGACGGCGCCCGCGTTCCGTCCGGGCCTGCCCGCACTCGACGAATTCCCCCGCCACCTCTGGTCGCAGCTCGCGGCGCGGCGCGCGCGCGAGCCGTCGTTCGCGTGGCTCGGCTACGAGGATCCCGCCGGCGCGCCCGCGCTGCGCGCGACGCTCGCCCGCTACCACCGCGACCAGCGCGGCGCCGATTGCAGCGCCGACCAGGTGATCGTCACGAGCGGCGCGCAGCAGGCGATCGATCTCGCGGTGCGCGCGCTGCTCGACCCGGGCGATCGCGCGTGGGTGGAGGATCCCGGCTATCCGGGCGCCGTGGGCGCGCTGCTGGCCGGCGGCGCGCGGCTCGTGCCGGTGCCGGTCGACGACGCCGGCATCGTCGTGCGCGCGGGCATCCGCGCGGCGCCCGACGCGCGACTCGCGTACGTGACGCCGTCGCGGCAGTGGCCGCTCGGCGTGACGATGACGCTCGAGCGCCGCATCGAGCTGCTGCGCTGGGCGCGCGAGCGCGACGCCTGGATCGTCGAGGACGACTACGACAGCGGACTGCGTTACGCGGGCCGGCCGCTCGCCGCGCTGCAGTCGATCGACGCGGACGGCCGCGTGCTCTACGTCGGCACCTTCAGCAAGCTGCTCTTTCCCGGACTGCGGCTCGGCTACCTGGTCGCGCCGCCCCGGCTGGTCGAGCCGCTGCTGCGCTGGCGCTGGGTGATGGACCAGCGGCCGCACGCGCTCGATCAGCTCGCGCTCGCGTCGTTCTTCGACGAGGGCCACTTCCGCCGCCACGTGCAGCGCATGCGCGCGCTCTACGCCGAACGCCAGGCGCTGCTCGTCGGACTCGCGGGCCGCCGCCTCGCGCAGTGGATGGAGCTGCAGCCGAGCGACTGCGGTCTCGATCTCGTCGCGCGGCTCGCGCCGGGCCTCGACGACGAGCGGGTGGCGTCGCTCGCGGCGGAGCGAGGCGTCGAGCTGCGGCCGCTCTCGCGCTTCTCGCTCGGCCGGCGCCCGCGCAACGGACTCGTCCTCGGCTACGCGGCGTGCAGCGCCCGCGAGATCGAGCGCGGCGTCGCAGCGCTCGCCGACGCGCTGCGCTCGCCGCGCTCCTAGGCGCCGCGCGACGTCAGCGCCGCACGCTCGTGCTCAGCGTCGTCGTCGTCGTGGTCGTCGCGACGGGCTGGAAGACCGCCGTCGTGCCGGCGACGGTGCCGGTCGGGGAGGTGGTCCCGCCCGGCTGCGACACGCGCGCGACGAAGCTCGGGCACGCGGTCGCCGGATCGTGGATCGAGAAGAGGCCGCACACCTGGCTCGACGCGTAGCCGCGGTCCTGCGCCAGGTCCGCGAGGGCGCCGAAGAAGTCGTCCTCGCGGAGCAGCCAGCCGCGCGCGTCCCAGTAGGAGAAGAGCGTCAGCAGGTCGGCTGCCGGCAGCTCCACCGCCTCGTCGTTGCGGTTCGAGTCGTTCGCGACCGCCGAGAGGAACGGCGCCGCCGTCGTGTCCCAGTGCGAGCCGTCGCCCGCCGCGGAGGTCGGGCCGTCGAACGCGTCGAGCAGCATCGTCGTCACGCGCCGCACCTGGCCCTCGAACGTCGTGGTGTCGCGCCCGTTCTCCTCGAGGCACGCCGCGCCCGCGTCGCAGTAGTGGAGGGCGCTCGCGAACGTCGAGTTCGGCGCCGCGAAGTAGTTGGTGCCGCCGACGACCTGCGCCGCGATGAAGTCGGCGAAGCCCTCGTTGATCCAGCTCGACTCGTCGTCGGGGCCCTGGGTCGCGGTCTGCAGGATCACGTCCGTCCACGCGAACTGGAAGGCGTCGAGCCCCTGCCGCTGCAGCATCTCGCACATCACGGTGTGGCCGTACTCGTGCACGGGCACGCCGCGCGACCCGTCGTCGTTCGTGCGCAGGACGATGTCCACCGAGAACTCGAACTCGATCGCCGTGGTGGTCAGCAGGAAGGCCGGGTGCAGGATCGAGCCGAGCGCGCCGACCACGTCGGCGCCGAGCCCGAGGAGCCCGGGCATGCGCCCCATGCACGGCGCGAACGACTCGCCGGCGGCCGCGAGCTGGTCGGCCTGCGAGCCGACGAGGACGGTGATCTTGGGCATCGTCATGCCGACCACGTCGCGCAGCCACGCGCGCGCGTCGGTCATCCCGAGCAGCGCGTTCACGTAGTCGTCGCGCACGTCGATGGCGACGCTGCGATCGCCGCTCAGGCTTCCGATCTCTTGGAGGCAGACCTTCTTCTCGATCAAGAACTCGGTGAGCTCGGCCGTGTCGTTCTCGAGCTGCACGCACACCTTCGTCGCCACGTTCTTCGCGACCGTGAGACGGACGTGGCCGTTCGCGTCGGTCTTGCCGCGGAACATCCCGAGCCCTTGGCGCACCTCCACCTCGACGCCGGCGAGCGCGAGCTCGCTCCCGCTCCAGCCGCTCCGCATCACCTGATCGACGCCGAAGGCGGCGTCCGTGTTGAGCACGCGGAACTGGACGTCGAGCTGCACCTCGCCCCGCACGAGCCGCTCGATGCGGCCGATCGCGCCGCGCACGGCCTGCACCGCCTCGTCGCCGAGCTCGACCACCCACTTCACGACCTTGCGGGTGAGCCAGCCGAGGATCTCCTGCCGCACCTGGCAGTAGCGGACGCCGTCCACCACGACGCAGCTCGGGATCGCGTTGAACTCGAAGCCCTGGGCGCCGAGGTAGCCGATGTCGAGCACGTGGCGGCTGACGCCGACGGGCAGCGCCGCCGCGACGGGCACCTTGCGGAACACGAGGGCGCGCACCCCGGGCGTCTGCCCGGCGGCGATCTGCTCCAGCATGCGGCTGCGCAGCTCGTTGAAGACGCTGCCCGGCACGACCGCGAAGGACCAGCGGCCGGCGGTCTTGCAGGCCTCGGGGAGCGCGCCGGCGGTGGAGGACGTGCTCGTGGTGCGCGTCGCGGTGGTGGCGACGGCCAGCGAGAGGGTGCTCGTCGCGACCGGCGCGAGGCCGCAGTCGGTCGCGATCGTCGCGCCGTCGGTCCAGACGTTCAGCTCGACCGGGAAGAGCGGCGTCGACTGCACGTGGAGCCCCATCGTGCGGAAGGCCTGCTCGGCGAGCGGGTCGCCCGGCTCGATCAGCAGGTTCATGTAGTAGAGGGCCGGCGCGTCGGCGCTGCCGGCGGCGAGCGGCTGGGTGTCGCGCCAGTCGAAGAGGCGCAGGGCGCGCGCGCTCTCGGCGGGCGTGACCGCGAGCTGCTCGAAGCCGACGCGCCAGTCCGTCGTGGCGCAGCGCGTCCACGTCTCGTCCGGAAGACCGCCGCCGGTGATCTGCATGCGGTAGCAGTACTGCTTGCCCACGCGCAGGGCGGCGTCGCGGATCACCGCGTCGCGTCCCGCGACCAACGTCTGGAAGGGCGCGTAGGCGCCGTCCGGCGGCCGCTTCAGGAGCTGGCTCGTCCGGCCCGCCGGCGGCCGCACGCTGACCTCCATCCAGTCGTTGCCGAAGCGGCTGATGGTGATCGGCGGCAGGGGCGGCGGCGGGGGCGGAGGCGTCGTCGTGCCGCCGGTGCCGACTAGAGAGCCGGTCGGCAGGCCCAAGCTGGTCGTGTTGAAGAGCGCCGCGCTCGGCCGGGCGATCCCGAGAGCGAGGGCCAGAACGACGAACGCGAACCGGAATCGAGAGAACATGACGACCTCCGTTTGTCTGGAGGCAGTCTCGTCCCGACCCGGGGCGGCCCGCTGTGAGCCTGCTCATACGGGGGAGAGCGGCGTCACACGCGCGCGTCGGCGAATCCACCGGCCGCACGTCGCGCGGCGGCCTGCGGTAGCGTGCCGCAACGGACCAGGAGGCCGCAGCGTGACACAGAGCTTCGACGCGGTGGTCGTCGGCGCCGGCTTCGCCGGTCTCTACATGCTGCACCGGCTGCGCGGGCTCGGCCTCTCGGTGCGCGTCTTCGAGGCGGGCGGCGGGATCGGCGGCACCTGGTACTGGAACCGCTACCCCGGCGCGCGCTGCGACATCGAGAGCCTCGAGTACTCCTACCAGTTCTCGGAAGAGCTCCAGCAGGAGTGGGAGTGGACGGAGCGCTACGCGACGCAGCCCGAGATCCTGCGTTACCTCGAGCACGTCGCCGACCGCTTCGACCTGCGCCGCGACGTCGAGCTCGCGACGCGCGTCGTCGCGGCGCGCTTCGACGACGCGAGCGCGCGCTGGCGCGTCGAGACCGAGCGCGGCTCCGCCACCGCGCGCTTGTGCATCTTCGCGACCGGCTGCCTCTCCGCCGCCAACGTGCCGCGCATTCCCGGCCTCGAGCGCTTCGGCGGCGCCACGTACCACACGGGCCGCTGGCCGCACGCGGGCGTCGACTTCACGGGGCTGCGCGTCGGCGTCGTCGGCACCGGCTCGTCCGCGATCCAGTCGATCCCGCGGATCGCCGAGCAGGCGGCGCAGCTCTTCGTGTTCCAGCGCACGCCCAACTACTCGGTGCCCGCGCACAACCGCCCGCTCGATCCCGGCGAGGTGCGGCGCGTCAAGGCCGACTACGCCGGCTTCCGCCGCCGCAACGCCGCGCTGCCGTTCGGCGCGAACTTCCCGCCGGGCGAACGCGCCGCGTTCGACGTGGACGAGGCCGAGCGGGCGCGCGAGTACGAGGCGCGCTGGCGGGCGGGCGGTCTCGCGTTCTTCACGTCCTTCGCCGACCTGATCGTCGACCGCGCCGCGAACGAGACCGCCGCCGAGTTCGTGCGCGCCAAGATCCGCTCCATCGTGCGCGATCCCGCCGTCGCCGAGCTGCTCGCGCCCGAGCAGGTGATCGGCTGCAAGCGCCTGTGCGTCGACACCGACTACTACGCCACCTTCAACCGCCCGAACGTGACGCTGGTGGACGTCGCCGCGGCGCCGATCGAGGAGATCCTGCCGGACGGCCTGCGCACGGCGCGCGCGGTGTACCCGCTCGACGCGATCGTGTTCGCGACCGGCTTCGACGCGATGACCGGCGCCGTGCTCGCGGTCGACGTGCGCGGCGCGGGCGGCCGCTCGCTGCGCGAGAAGTGGAGCGAAGGCCCGCGCACCTACCTCGGTCTCGGCACCGCCGGCTTCCCGAACCTCTTCCTGATCACCGGCCCGGGCAGCCCGTCGGTGCTCTCGAACATGGTGCCGTCGATCGAGCAGCACGTGGACTGGATCGCCGACTGCATCGCGTGGATGGACGCGCACGGCAAGACGCGCATCGACGCGACGCCCGCCGCCGAGGACGCCTGGGTCGCGCACGTGAACGAGGTGGCGAACGGAACGCTCTATCCGAGCTGCAACTCGTGGTACCTGGGCGCCAACGTGCCGGGCAAGCCGCGCGTCTTCATGCCGTACCTCGGCTTCCCGCCCTACGTCGAGAAGTGCAACGACGTCGCCGCGAAGGGCTACGAGGGCTTCGCGCTGGCGTGATCGCCGGACGCCCGAGTCCGGCGTGCCGCTCTACTCGACGATCGCGATCGCGTGCTCCGACACGCTGCGGAAGCCGAGCGACTTCGGGTCGGCGAACAGGCGCGGCTCGTGGCCCGGGATCAGCAGGCCGCCGCGCAGGATGCGGCGGATCTTCTTGAACGACTCGACCGCCTCGCCGCCGTTGAGCGCGAGCCCGAGCGGGATGTCCTCTTCGAGATTGCGGTAGGTGTAGACGGCGTCCGAGCTGTAGCAGACGCGTCCCCGCACGGTGTCGAGGCAGGCGGTCATGGTGCCGGCCGTGTGGCCGGGCGTCAGATAGACGTCGACGCCGGGCACGACGCCCTCGACGTCGCCGTCGACGAGCAGCACGCGGCCCTGCCAGTTGAGCCGCACCATCGCGAGGACGTCGTCCGCGACGAACGCGCTCTTGGCTGCGCTGTTGTGCGGCAGCGCGCCGGCGGCGTACTCGAGCTCGCGGCGCTGCACGATGAACTTCGCGTTCGGGAAGCGCGACGTGCCGCCGGCGTGGTCGAAGTGCAGGTGCGAGATCGTCACGAAGTCCACCTGCTCGGGAAGCAGCCCGATCTCGGCGAGCAGCTTCGCGTACTCGGTCCAGCCCGTGATCCCGTAGCCCGCGCCGAGGGCCGGGTCGACGTAGCCGGCGTCGAGCACGACGACGTGGCGATCGCTCTTGGCGACGCACATCGCGAACGGCACGTCGACCTTCGCGTCGGGCGGCGAGCCGGCCAGCAGCATCGACAGCGGCGCCGCGGGCGCCGTCGCGTAGCGCAGACACCAGACCTTCTCGAAGCGTTCGCCCGCGTGGGCGGCGCCGGCGCCGAGCGCCGTGCAAATCAGTCCGACGGCGATCGCGATCGCACGCATGCAGCCCTCCCGGTGGAGGGCCGACGCTACCGCGTGACGCCGCGAGCCGCCCAGCTAGCCGGCGCGGACGACCGCGTACTCCTCGCGCGGGAAGTGCACGACCACTTCGCCGGCGCGCGGCGTCTCGCGGCGCACGGCGATCTCGTGCAGGTCGGAGGCGGCGAGTTTTCCCGCGACGACGCCCGAGCCGTACTCGTCCGCGAGCACCACGACCGGATCGCCGAGCGCCATTCCGTCGGGCAGCACCGGCTCGCCGTCGTAGCGCGCCGGGCTGGCGTCGCGCGCGATCGCGATCGCATCGGCGGAGGCGAGCTCGCTGCGCGTGCCGTGTCCGATCGCGCGCACGCGCTCCGTCCACGCGGGCAGGTGTCGCAGCGGCGTGAGCAGCGCGGCGGTCCGCTCGTGCATCCCGAGCAGCAGCAGCGGATGGAACGCCGAGAGGTCGGCGAGCGTCGGCTCGGCGCCCAGCAGGAAGCGGCGCCCGTCGGCGAGCAGCCGTTCCAGGCGGTCGAGGTTCGCACGGATCTGCAGCAGCTTCGCCGGCAGGATCATCGGCGTGCGATCGAGGTCCATGCCCGGCGGCACCATCGTCTTGCGACGGTCCTCCACGAACTCTTCGGGAAAGACGCCGCCGATCCCGAAGAGCGCGAGGACCGCCATCATGAAGGTGGTCTCGGCCCAGCGCGACACGGCGTGCGCCTGCGTCGCGATCTCGAGCGGCGCGAGCAGTGGATCCGGCGCGACGCGGTCGAGCGCGCGCGCGATGCAGTGCGTGTCGCAGTAGACGTCGGCGCCGATCTGGAGCACCGGCACGCGCCGATAGCCGCCGGTCAGCTCCAGGTGGTCCGGCTTCGGCATCACCATCGGCGTCTGCACCGAGCGCCACGCGAGCCGCTTGCGCCCGAGCGCCAGCCGGATCTTCTCGGCGTAGGGCGACATCTCGTAGTGGTGGAGGATGAGATCCGTCATCGCGACACACTGCGCCAGCCCGACCCCGGACGCCAGCGGACGCATCGCTGCGGGAAGCGCCTCAGCGCGGCAGCAGCACCATCTGCGTGCAGCGGAACAGCGCGATCGTGCGGCCCGTCGCCTCGTTGGTGACGGTCGCGTCCCAGACGTGGGTCTGGCGGCCGAGATGCGCGGGCGTGCAGCGGCACGTGACGCGCTCGCCGACGCGCGCCGAGGCCAGAAAGTTCGACTTGAGCTCGATGGTCGTGAACGACGCGCCGGCCGGGACATGGGCGCCGCAGCCGATCGCGGCGCAGGTGTCCGCGAGCGCCACGATCGCCGGCGCGAACAGGAAGCCCGTGCCGGCGATCAGGTTCTCCGTGACGTCGATGTGCCCGAGCACCAGATCGGGTGCGGCGTGATCGAAGACGCAGCCGAGCTGGCCCGGCACGAGCGGGCCGAAGAACTCGTTCATGCGACGCGCGCGGGCGACGGGGTCGTTCGCGTCGGCGGGCTCGCTCATGCCCGCACACTCTACCTCGCGTGCGGGCGAGCGCGCGCGGCGAGCAGCGCGACGGCGCCGAGCGCGACTGCCGCGAGCGCGCCGGCGCCCGGCTCGGGCACGGCGAACGCGCAGCGCGTGAGGCGCACGTCGCTCAGGTTCAGCTTGTCGCCGATCACCTGGGTGCAGCCCTGCACGTTGTCGAACGACGCCTCGCCGCCGCTCTGGCCGAGACTCCAGAACGCGACGCCGTTCACGAGCGCGCTGCTGAAGTTGAAGTGCGCGGCGTTGTCGGGGCGGTCGCTGTAGAAGAGCACGCTGCCCGGCGCGATGCCGCCGTCGCCGACCAGGATCGCCGCCTGCGAGATCAGGAAGTTCGCGGCGTCGGGAACGCGGAAGATCGCCTGCGCGCCGGGCGGGCCGTCGATCACGACGTTGCGGTTCGCGAGCAGCAGGTCGTCGCCGCCGGTGTCGATGTCGAAGACGGTGAGGCCCGGGCCGAGGTCGATGCGCGCGAGGTCCCACTCGCCGCCGGGAAAGCTGAGCAGCGCGTCGCGCGGCAGCGCCGGGATCTGGCTGCGCGCCGCCGCGAGGTCGGCGAGGACGGCGCCGAACGCGACGCCGCCCGTGAGGCCGTTCGCCGGGAAGGGGAGCCCGTCGAACGTCGTGTCCGACACGCCGTCGTTGCAGGCCGCCGCGCTCGCCGCGCACGCGAAGCCGAACGCGCCCTCGATCGCGAGGTTCGCGACGTCGAAGCGCCCGCCGGGATCGACGATCGCGACGTCGCCGTCGCCCGTGACGCCGGTCGGCACGGGCAGCGCGTCCAACGGAATCGGCTCGACGAGCGTGAGGCCCGGCATCGGCACGGCCGCGACGTTCGCGCCGAGCTCGAAGTTGCTGACCGCGACCGTCGTGCCGGCGACGTCGGCGTCGCCGGTGCCGACCAGCAGATACGGCGCGGTCGCGGCGCCGAGCGCCGCTGCGCGCTGCGGAGCGAGCGACGCCGCGGCGACGGCGCACGCGAGCACTGCCGCGCCGCGCAGGAATCTAGACACGGGGAGCTGCATCGGTTTCGTCCTGAGAGGGTGTTCTCTGGGACTAGCGGATCGGGATCGTGCGTCCACGCGCCGCGCGCGCGCGGCCGAGAGGTCGTCACGTTTGTAAGGATTGTCGCGCTGCGATGACGCGTGCGGGCGTATCGTGGCCGGCGGAGGATCCAGCCGATGCGCGCCGTCGCACTCGCAGCGTTCCTGCTGGCCGCGGTGGCGGGCCGCGCCTTCGCGCAGGACGCCTTCTCCTTCGCGCCCTGGCGCACCGTGGCGCCCGCGCCGGGCTGGACGTTCTCGCCGGCCGACTTCGACGCCGACGGCGACTCCGACCTCGTCGGCTACTACACCGGGAACGGATCGCTCTGGGTCCTCGACAACCAGGGCGGGAGCTTCGGCGCGGCGCAGTACGCCGTGATCAGCCCGACGGCGGGCTGGCAGATCGAGGCGGGCGACTTCACGGGCGACGCGCTGCCCGACGTGTTCGGCTACCACCCGAGCAACGGCACGCTCTGGGTCGGCGCCAACACCGGCACGGCGTTCTCGTTCACGATCTGGGGCACCGTCACGCCCTCCGCGGGCTGGCGCTTCAGCGTCGGCGACTTCACGGGCGACGGCGCGCTCGACGTGCTGGGCTACGACGCGTCGAGCGGTCAGCTCCGCGTCGGCGCCAACACCGGCACGTCGTTCGCGTTCACGACGTGGTCCACCGTCGGTCCCGCGAGCGGCTGGACGTTCGCGGCGGGCGACTTCGACGGCGACGGCGCGCTCGACGTCGCGGGACACCACGCGAACCAGACGCTGTGGATGGGCCGCAACACGGGCGCCGGCTTCTCGTTCGCCCAGTGGGGGACGCTCGCGGGAACGGGCTGGTCCTTCTCGCAGCTCGTCGCGGGCGAGCTCACCGGCGATGGGGCTGCGGACCTGATCGGCTACTCCGCGCCCTTCGAGGACCTCGTCGTCGGCGTCGCCGCGGGCGATCGCTTCCTGCTGCGCAAGTGGGGCGACTTCGCGCCCGGCTCGAGCTTCGTCGCGGGCCGCTTCACGGGTCCGCCCGAGGCGGACCTGCTCGCGTACACGCCGGCGAGCGGCGTGCTCGCGGTCGGCGACAACGTGCAGCCGCCGAAGGGCTACGTGTGGCCGCTCTCGGCGGCGCCGGGCGAGACGCTGGCGTTCCACGTCTCGGGACGCGGCAGCAGCGACGTCATCTTTCTGCGTCACCGCGCCGACGCCGCCGGCCTCGCCAGCACGCCGATGGGCGCGACGACCTTCTCGCCGGAGCCGCGCTCCGAGCCGGCGTTCGCGTATCGCGACGGCTGCGGCTGGCCCGAGAGCTTCGCGTGGACGATCCCCGAAGGCTGGCCCTCCGGCATCTACTCGGCGCGCTTCACGGACCGCTTCGGCGCCACGTCCGACGTGACCTTCGTCGTGAAGCCGGCGCCCGCCGAGCGCTCGACGGTCGCGGTGCTCGCGAACGTCAACACGTGGAACGCGTACAACGACTGGGGCGGCAAGTCGAAGTACCACGGCGCCGCGGACCTCTCCTTCCTGCGGCCGAACCCGCAGGCGTCGCCCGTGATCGACGACGTGCCGCCCGGCGGCTGGAGCCATCCGCACCACCTGACGCGCGGCGAGCTGTGGCCGATCACCTGGCTGGAGGACGCGGGCTGGCAGCCGGACGTCTACAGCGACGTCGACTTCCACGAGCACGGGCTGCCGAGCGGCTACCGCACGCTCGTGCTCACCACGCACCCCGAGTACTGGTCCGTCGAGATGTACGACCAGCTCGTCGCCTTCCTCGCCGGCGGCGGCTCGCTGCTCTACCTCGGCGGCAACGGCATCTACGAGCCCGGCGAGTACATCGCGGGCGGCACGGCGATGCGCTTCATCGGCGGCGTCGAGGGCGCCAACCGCGACGCGTTCCTGTTCCGGCGCACGACGTCGCCGCCGCGGCCCGAGCGCTCCGTGCTCGGCGTCGCGACCGAGCGCTGCGGCGTCACCGGCCACGCCTACACGGTGACGTCGCCGCTGCATCCGATCCTGCAGTGCGCGGGCGCGTCCGGCGTGTTCGGAACGAGCGGACTGAACCGCAGCTACGACCCGCTCGGCCGCGCCGCCGCCTTGGAGACCGACACCAGCAGCGGTCCCGGCGCCGTCGGCGAGGCGATCGGCTGCGGCGGCAGCGCGCTCTCGACGCCGCCTTCCGCGCTGCCCGCCGGGCTCGAGGTGCTGGCGCGCGCCGACGTCGCGCCGGGCGTTCCCGGCGCGGAGCTCGTGTACTACGACCATCCCGGCGGCGGCCTCGTGCTCTCGGCGGGATCCATCACGTTCGGCGGCAGCCTGCCGGTGGACCCCGCGATCCAGGGCATCGTGCAGTGCGCGCTCGAGGAGGCCGAAACGCGGCCCGATCCGCAGTGCGGCAACGGCCTCGACGACGACGCCGACGGCGCGATCGACTGGCCCGCCGACGACGGCTGCACGTCCGCCGCGGACGCCACCGAGCGCTTCGACTGCGAGGACGGCGTCGACAACGACGCCGACGGGCTCGTCGACCATCCCGACGACCCGGGCTGCGCGCACGCGACGGGCAAGCGCGAGAACCCGCAGTGCAGCAACGGCGCCGACGACGACGACGACGGCGCGATCGACTGGCCCGCCGACACGAAGTGTCGTGGCCCGGCCGACAACGACGAGCTCAGCAACCCGGCCTGCGGCGGCGGCGCAGAGCTCCTGCTGGTCGCGGCGGGGCTGCTGCGCTCGCGCTCGCGACGGCGGCGCTGAGCGCGCGATCGGCCGCTCCATCGAGCGTTCTCCGCGACCCTGGGCGCGCCCCGCGATCCGCCATAGGCTGTGCCGCCGTGAAGCTCCGCTACCTCCTCGCGTTCGCGCTCGGCATCGGCGTCGTGTTCGCGCACCGCTCCGGCGACCAGCCGCGGCTCGACGCGGTCGAGGCCGCGCGCGGGGAGACGGGCGTCGCGCTCGAGGCGGGCCGCGTCGACGTCGGCGACGTCTCGCTGCACGTCGTGCAGGCCGGGCCCGCGGACGGACCGCTCGTCGTCCTGCTGCACGGCTTCCCCGAGTTCTGGTACGCGTGGCGCGACGTGATCCCGCCGCTCGCGCAGGCGGGCTTCCGCGTCGCCGCGCCGGATCAGCGCGGCTACGGCGACTCGGACAAGCTGCGCGACGTCGAGGCGTATCGCGTCGACCGGCTCGGCGACGACGTGGCCGGCCTGATCGCGGCGCTCGGCCGCGAGCGCGCCTTCGTCGTCGCGCACGACTGGGGCGGCGGCGTCGCCTGGAACGTCGCGATCCGCCATCCCGCGCGCGTCGCCAAGCTCGCGGTGCTCGACACGCCGCACCCCGACGTCGAGCACGTGCTGCCGCAGACGAACGAGAAGCGGATCTCGTGGTACCGCACCTTCTTCCAGATTCCGTTCGTGCCGGAGGAGACCGCGCGCTGGGGCGACTGGTACCTGCTCGCGAAGTCGCTGCGCGACTCCTCGAAGCCGGGCGCGTTCTCCGACGAGAAGCTGGCGCTCTACCGCTCCGCGTGGGATCGCGACGGCGCGTTCGGGACGATGGTGAACTGGTATCGCGCGGCGTACCGCTTCCGCGCGGAGCCCGCCGCGCCGCGCCGCGTCGCGGTGCCGACCGCGATCCTGGTCGCCGCGAACGACGCCTTCATTCCCGGCGACCTGACGCGCGCGAGCGTGCAGCTCTGCGACGACGCGAAGCTGGTCGAGCTCGGCAGCGGCACGCACTGGATCGTGCAGGAGGAGCCGGCGCGCGTCGCGGCCGAGCTCGTCGCGTTCTTCCGCGAGTAGTGCGCGGCGCTCGCTAGAGCGGAACGATGCGCCGCGGATCCGCCGGCTTCGGCGCGCGCCACAGCGAGCGGCCGGGCTCGGGCACGAAGCCCTCGCGCACGGCGGCGTCGGCGTGCTCGCCGGCGAGGCGGTTCACTTCGGCCGGAACGCCGGCCGCGAGGCGATGGATGCGGCGCAGCGCGCCGGCGTCGAAGAGCTCGCGCACGGCGGGCGACGCCCAGCCCGCCGCGAGCACCGAGTCGACGTACGCGCACGTCTCCGGGAGGTCCATCGGCGCGTCCAGCACGACGCTCGTGCGCGCGCCGAGCGCGCGCGCGAGCGCCTCGCTCGGCTCGGAGCTGGCCGCGACGACGCGCAGTCCCTCGCTGGTCTCGGCGAGCGCGCCGAGGCGGCCCGCGGTCGCGCGCGCGAGCCGGTGCGCGTCGTCGACGATCACCACGAGCGCCGCGCCGCGCGCCTCCGCTGCGGCGGCGCGGAAGAGCAGCGCGCGCTCGGGATCGCCGTTCGCGTCGACGCGCAGCAGATCGCAGAGCAGCGTGCAGAAGGTGGCGGCGTCGAGGTCGGCGCCGCACAGCGCGACGGTGCGGTGCCCGACGCGCAGCCGAGTCGCGAGCACGCGCAGCAGCATCGACTTGCCCATGCCCGGCGGCCCGCCGAGCAGCGTCGCCGGCGCGCGCTCGCGCACCACCGCGCGTTCGAGCCGCGCGAGCGCGAGCTCGGTCGCGGGCCGCGCGACGTAGCGGCGCGGGTCGCTGGTCGCGACGAAGAGATTGAGGTGCGTCGAGAAGGCGGCCGTCATGGTCGCTGGTGAGTGCCCGGCGCGGAGGCGGAAGTGACGGCGCCGCTTTCTCCGGCAGCGCGCCGGCAGCGCACGCGCAGTCGCGGCGAGCCGGACTACGCCGCCGCGACGAATGCGGCGACGATTTCCACCGCCTCCGCGAGGTTCTGCGCCTGCGTGCGGCCCGAGGCCTTGCGCGGCGCCAAGGAGTGGTCGCCGTCGGCGATCCAGTGCACGCGGATCGACGGAGCGAGCCGGTAGCCCGCGACGTCGTCGCGCGTGCCGAAGGGATCGCGCTCGCCCTGCACGATCAGCGCCGGCGTGCGCAGCGCCGCGAGGTGCGCGGTGCGCAGGCGATCCGGCTTGCCCGGCGGATGGAACGGGTAGCCGAGGCAGACGAGGCCGCGCGCGCCGACCTCGTCGGCGACGAGGCTCGCCATGCGCCCGCCCAGCGACTTGCCGCCGACGACGAGGCGCGCGCCGCCGCCGAGCGCAGCGACGACGGCGCGCCAGGCATCGAGCAGGACCGGCTCGCGGTCGGGCGCGGAACGCTTTCCGGTGTCACGTCGGCGCGCCATGTACGGGAACTCGAAGCGCGCGACGCGGATGCCGCGCGCCGCGAGCCCTGCCGCGATCGTGTCGAGGAACGGGTCGTCCATCGGCGCGCCGGCGCCGTGCGCGAGCGCGACGACGTGCGCGGAGCGCTCCGGCCCGTCGAAGCGCAGCGGCGGGCGGGCGCGCAGCGCGGACGTCACGGGGCGGGCGGGGGCACCAGGCCGGGATGGGCGTGGTTGCGCACGACTGCGTCGATGTGCGCGACCGCCTCTTCCGGCGAGTCGGTCGTGAAGTCCGGCACCTCGCCGCGCGAGATCGTGCCCTCCGCGCGCATCGTCTCCCACATGTCGCCGAGCGCACGATCCCAGAACTCGGTGCCCATCGTCACGATCGGGAAGCGCTGGATCTTGCCGGTCTGGATCAGCGTCGAGATCTCGAAGATCTCGTCGAGCGTGCCGAAGCCGCCGGGCATCAGGATGAACGCGCTCGAGTACTTGACCAGCATCACCTTGCGCACGAAGAAGTGGTCGAACGAGAGCACGCGCGAGCAGTACGGATTCGGCTTCTGCTCCCTGGGCAGCTCGATGTTGCAGCCGATGCTGAGGCCGCCCGCCTCGTAAGCGCCGCGGTTGGCGGCCTCCATCACGCCCGGGCCGCCGCCGGTCACGACCGCGTAGCCGGCCTCGGCGAGACGCCGTCCGGTGGCGCGCGCCAGCTCGTAGTAGCGATGGCCTTCGGCGAAGCGCGCCGAGCCGAAGACCGTGACGGCGGGGCCGAGGTCGTAGAGGCCGCGGCAGCCGCGCACGAACTCCTGGAAGATCCCGAAGGCGCGATCGAAGTCGACGAGCAGGTCGTCCGGGCCGCGGAGGAACGCCTCCTCGCGCTGCGGCGCCGGCGTGGCCGCGTTGGCGCTCCGGTTCGACGAGATGCGTTCGGTCATGCCCCGTGGTTTAGCTCAGGTCGTGATCCCGAGATCGCCGCGCGCCGACCGAATCGCGGTCGCGTGCGCCCGCTACGAGCTGCGGCGCCGGCCCGCGATCGCGCACAGCCCGGCGCCGAGCAGGAGCGCGGTCCCGGGCTCGGGAATCAGGTTCAGCTCGCCGCGGAACGCGTGTTCGCGACCTCGGCGCTCTGGAAGTCGGTGCTCGACACCAGGAAGGGCAGGAAGCCGAAGCGTTGCGTCGCGCCGATGTTGCCCGTCGCGTTGCTCTCGCCCTCGGCGTAGAGGCCGCCGCCGGCCGCCAGATAGCCGAGGACGTCGCTGCCGTGCTCGTTCAGGAACGAGAGCTCGCCGCTCGTCAGCATGCCGCCGTGGTCGCTCGCGACGACGATCGCGCTGTAGCTCTCGAGCGCGAGGGCGAAGTCGGGCAGCGCCGCGAGGTCCGCGGCGTCCATGTGCACGAAGTCGCCGGCGCCGTAGCCGAGCACGCTGGTCAGGAAGGGCGCCGTCACGGTGTTGCCCGAGGGAACCGGCGCGGCCTTCGACTCGATGAACAGGAAGGGACGCGTGTCGCCGTTGCGGGCGTACTCGATCCCGGTGCGAGCCAGGTTCGTCGCGCCGAGCGTCGAGCGCCTGCGACGCAGGTGCGGAGCCGAGGCCGAAAACGATCGCGACGAGATGCGCGAGCCGACGCGCGGGACGACGGCGAGAACGCATGCTCCCATCCCTCCGTGTCCCCGAAAAGGGAGTGGCCCGCGGGTGGCGGACGTGGCAGCAGCCCACCCCGGCGCGTGTCGCGCGCGCGGCCGCGCGTGCGGGCCACGCGCGACCCGCGCGGCTACCTTGCGGCGCTGCCGAAGGAGGTCGCCGCCGTGTCCACGCCGTTCCCGCCCGCCATGCGCTTCGGAATCTTCATCGCGCCGTTCCATCCGGTCGGCGAGAACCCGGACCTCGCGCTGCGCCGCGACTTCGAGCTGGTCGAGTGGCTCGACTACCTCGGCTACGACGAGGCGTGGATCGGCGAGCACCACTCGGCGGGCTACGAGCTGATCGCGTCGCCCGAGCTCTTCATCGCGGCGGCGGCGGAGCGCACCAAGCACATCCGGCTCGGCACCGGCGTGTCGTCGCTGCCGTACCACCATCCGCTGATGCTGGCCGACCGCATCAATCAGCTCGATCACATGACGCGCGGCCGCACGATCTTCGGCATGGGCCCGGGCGCGCTGCCGAGCGACGCATTCATGATGGGCATCGACGTGCTGAAGCAGCGCGACATGATGGACGAGGCGATCGGCGTGCTGGTGCCGCTGATGCGCGGCGAGACCGTGACGCACGAGAGCGACTGGTTCGAGCTGCGCGAGGCGCGCCTGCAGCTCGCGCCGTTCACGCGGCCGCACATCGAGATGTGCGTGGCGTCGCAGGTGTCGCCGGCCGGTGCGCGCGCGGCGGGCAAGCACGGCCTCGGCCTGCTCTCGATCGGCGCGACCACCACCGGCGGCTTCAACGCGCTCGCGATGAACTGGCAGATCTGCACCGACCGCGCCGCCGAGTTCGGCAAGGCGGTGGACCGCGCGGCGTGGCGCCTCGTCGGGCCGATGCACGTCGCCGAGACCAAGCAGAAGGCGCGCGAGAACGTGCGCTTCGGGCTCGCCAACTGGCTCAAGTACTTCCAGGAGGTCGCCGCGCTGCCGCTCGCGCCGCCCGGCTCGATCGACAACGCGATCGACGCGCTCGTCGGATCGGGCCTCGCCGTGATCGGCGACCCCGACGACGCGATCGCGCAGCTCGAGCGACTCGAGCAGCAGTCGGGCGGCTTCGGCTGCTTCCTGCACATGGCGCACAACTGGGCCGACTGGGCCGAGACCAAGCGCAGCTACGAGCTCTTCGCGCGCTACGTGATGCCGCGCTTCCAGCAGCTCAACGTGAACCGCGAGGCCAGCATGCAGTGGGCCGCGCAGAACCGGCCCACCTTCATCGGCGCGATGGGCAACGCGATCAACCAAGAGATCCAGAAGCACGTCGCCGACCAGAAGGCGAAGGCCGAGCGCAAGGCGGGCTGACGCGCGGAGGATCCGAGGCTGCCCGCGCGTGTGCACGGCGCAGCGCCGCCCGTCTCGAATGCGTACACTGCCGGTCGTGGACGCCACCGACCGCCCCGATCCCGTGCAGATGCGCATCTTCGCCGCGATGACTGCGGCGCAGAAGCTCGCGCTCGTGGAGCGCATCCGTACCGAGGCGCTGGCGCTGAAGGAGGCGTGGCTGCGGCAGCAGCACGCCGGCGAGGACGAAGACGCGATCCGGCGACGCCTGCGCGCCTGGCAGCTCCATGGGCACGCCCGGCTGGATTGAGCTCTTCGTCGGACCGCTCGAGCGGTCCGACACCCCGTACATGGTGACCGGATCGATCGCCTCGATGCTGTACGGCGAGCCGCGGCTCACCCTCGACCTCGACGTGGTGGTCGAGCTCGACGCCGAGCATGCAGCACGGTTTCTCTCGAACTTCCCCGAGTCGGAGTTCTACCGGCCACCGCTCGACGTGGTGCGGGCCGAGGCGACGCGCGATTCGCGCGGTCACTTCAACCTCATCCATCACACGACCGGCGCCAAGGCGGACGTGTACCTGGCGGCACGCGACCCACTGCACCGCTGGGGACTCGCGCACCGGCGCCGCCTCGCGACCGAGACCGGCGCCCTCTCGCTCGCGCCGCCCGAGTACGTGATCGTGCGCAAGCTCGAGTTCTGGCGCGAAGGCGGATCCGCGAAGCACCTGCGAGACGTGCGCAGCATGCTCGCGGCCGGCGTCGAGCTCGATCGCGGCTTCCTCGACAGCGAGATCGCTCGGCGAGGTCTCCTTCCGGCCTGGGACGAAGTGCGCGGCTCCGCTTGAGCGGGCGTACCGGGGCGCGCGTGCGACGGACGCGCGGGCCGGTGTCGCGCGGCGACATACGGCCGCACGCGCGCCGGCTGGCGCCGCAGACCAGGCGTCCGGCGGCTTCGAGGCCGCCCGGGATCCGCGTGCGCGAGGTCGCGATGCCTCGATCAGCGACCACCCCCATGGGCTGCGCACGTGACGAGCGACGAGCGCTCCTCCGGCCGGATCAGACCCAGTGCGACCCACTCCTTCGCGAGGTGCGTCACGCACTTCACCAGGCTCCCGTGGTCGGTCGCATTCGCGATGCACACGCTCGCCTGATCGTTCTGGTTCGCGCCGTCCGGGAAGGTGTGGTCGTTCGCGAGTCCGCTGTCGCAGTCGCCGACGGACACCGTGTCGCGTAGGTCGCTGTGCGGGAACGCGTCGCTCGCGTCGGCGACTCCGTCGTTGTCGTCGTCGTCGTCGCAGGCGTCGCCCAGCCCGTCGCTCTCGTAGTCGAGCTGGTCCGGGTTCCCGGCCAAGGGGCAGTTGTCGGCGCCGTCGGCG
Source organism: Pseudomonadota bacterium (assembly GCA_003576805.1). Classification (GTDB taxonomy): domain Bacteria; phylum Myxococcota_A; class UBA9160; order UBA9160; family PR03; genus PR03. The sequence continues at coordinate 31,470 of QEVM01000006.1, forward strand.
ACCCCGTCGTCGTCGCTGTCGGGGTCGAGCGGGTCGGTGCCGCCCGCCAGCTCGTCGCCGTCGGCCGCGCCGTCGTCGTCACTGTCCGGATCGGTCGGATCCGTGCCGAGCAGCTCCTCGTCGCAGCGGAACAGGCCGTCCTGGTCGGAGTCGGACGGAGCGTGCTGGACGTCGATCACCACCTGGAGGTCGTCGGACGAGAGCGTGCGCACGCCGAGTGCGGCGAGCGAGATCCTTCCGTCGACGCCGGCGAGCACCTCGTCCGAGCCGTCGAGCTCGTCCGTCGCGCTGCCGATGTCTCGCCACGCCTGGAGCGTCACCGCGGACGTGTTCGCCTGTTCCTCCGTCAAGCAGAGCGAGATCGGACCCGGCGCCTCGTCGTCCGAGAGGTCTGCTCCGATCGCGTCGACGTCCAAGGACACCTCCGCGCGATCCGAGCGGGTGAGATCCTGCGCGTAGAGCGTGAGATTGGCGTTGAGCCGGTAGTTGGCGCTGTGGTCCGAGCGGACCACGACGGCGTCGACGTCCACCGTGATCTCGACGTCTCCGGGAGGCGACGCCTCGCAGGGCGTGCTCGGAGGGTGCGGAGAGCCGGGACCCGCCTTCGCGGCGTCCGGGTCCACCCAGAGCCCCAACATCGCGCCGAGGCCCGGGAGGCCCCACTTCTCGCCCACGAGGTTCGCGATCCGGCACCACTCGTTCGCGGTCTGGCGCGTCGCGAGCTGCGCGGCGCCGTAGTGATCGGCGGGTTGGTGAATGGACGAGTCCATCCCGCAGCTGTCGTCCTTGTTGATGACGGAGTGCGACACGCCCATGCCGGAGACGCACTCGTCCTCGACGACGGGGTTGGTGTCCGAGTGGATCGCGGCGTAGCGGAGCCCGTCGACCGACACCACGGGGCGGAGCACGTCGCTCGAGAACGGCCAATCGCCGTAGCCGTTCTCCTCGGCGAGCACCACGGCGTCGACGCCCAGCTGCGCGAGCACCGGCTCGGGGACGATCAACGGCTCCCAGGGCACCGCGCGCCACAGGTCGACCGTCGGCTCGAAGAGCGGGATCGACGCGACGGGGACGCCGGAGCGCTCGAACCACTCGAACCAGTTGGAGTGGGAGTAGAAGTCCTGGACCGGGTGCAGCGCGTAGCCGAACACGAACGCGCCGTCGAAGGGATTCGGAGTCGTCGGCCGCATGAGCCCGACGACGCTGCGCGAATCGGAGTGGCCGACCGGATCGGGACAGAAGAACGGAAGGCAGATGCCGAGGAAGAAGTCGCTGTCGACCGCGCCGTCGCCGTTCGGGTTCGCGTAGATGTAGTTGATGTTGACGCCGGTGGTGCGGAAGTCGCAGCTGTCGGAGTGCTCCCAGCGGTCTTGCCCGTGGGAGCGATCCATGTGCAGGTTCGCGTCGACGATGCGCTCGATCAGGAGTGGCCGAACGAACGCAAGGGCTTCCTCCGTGATCTCGCGATGACACACGGGTCGCAGCCCCTGGGCCGTGCAGCCGTTGGGCGCCGCTTCCATGCAGAACCCGATTGCCCGTCCCGCCGGAAGCAGCGACAACGAGAGCGCCAACGCCCAGAGGAGCTTCCGATCCGCCGTGGCCGACATTCACCGGCCTCCCGAGCGTGAGAAGCTCACGGGACGCTGCTCGTGCTTCGATCGATCCTGGATGCGCAGCACCCGCGGCTCGCCGAGCTCGCGCACGACGTCGCCTTCGACGGCTCGAAGCGTGACGAGATAGCGGCCCGGCGGCAGCGGCTCGCCGTTCACCGCGAAGTCCCAGTGCGTGAACACGTTGCCCTCGCCGTACGAGCCGAGCGGCACGCGGCCGACCGTCTCCAGCTCGTACGTCTTGCGGCCGAGCACCTTCGTCTCGCCGACGATGCGCTGGACGAAGATGCCGATCGACGAGGCCTGCAGCAGCGTCGCGTTGACGTCGCCGACTCGCGAGATCGTGCCCGACGCGAGGATCGAGCGGGTGTAGAGCGAGAGCGAGCCGCAGCGCGAGCTCGTGTCCTGGAGGCCCAGGTCCACGCCATTCGGGTTCAGCATCGTCTGGGTCAGCGGATCCCAGACGAAGAGCCGGTCGTTCGCGCCCCCCGTGCCGCCGCGCACGAACGCGAGGTAGCGGCCGTCGGCGGTGAGCGCGGGCTGCGACTCCTCGGCGGAGGTGCTGACGCCCCCCAGGACGCGCGTCGGGGTTCCGGGGAAACCTTCGAGCGTCGCGGGGCGGAACGCGATGTCGCCGTCCTGGAAGACGTTGTTCACGACCCGGCGTTGCTTGAAGTAGACGAGATCGGGCTCGTCGGCGAGCGCGGGCTGCGAGTAGTCGAAGCTCGTGGAGCGGAGAGGAAAGGAGGAGAGGTTGTTCGAGCCGCCCACGGTGAAGCTGCCGCCGCTGCCGCCGCCGCTGCCGCTGATGCGATTGAGCACGAGACTGCCGAGGAGCCCGCTGACCTCCATCACGTACAGCGGCCCAGCGCTGACCGCGACGTCGTTGACGTTGCCGGCGTTGCGGAAGTTGAAGCGAGTCGCGGTGAGCGTGCTGCGGGACAACGGCCCGCTCGGGAAACGGAACAGCTCGGTGAGAAAGACTCGCGGATACGACAACCCGAAAACCGGCGAGAACCGTCGCCCGGTGAAGACGTAGGCGCCGTTCGGTGTGATCGTCGAGCCGAAGACCGGCGTCTGCGAGATCTCGAGACCCGTGAAGAGGTCTGCGCTCGCTCCGGTGTCGAGCTGGACTACCAGGTGCCGGTGCACGCCGGTGGAGCTGGTCCGCCGGAACGAGAGCCGGCGGCCGTCGCGGCTGATGCTCGGGTCGAGCTCCGTGTCTGCGCTGTTCACGACGGCCGGCAGCGCGACGCGCGTGCCGAGCGACGCATTCAGGATCGCGATGTCCGGGTTGCCTCCCGAACCCGCGACGCAGGTCGCCGCGAAGATGTCCGCGCCCGCACTCGCGGCCGCGAGCCCGAGCACGGCGGCCGCCGCGAGCGCGACCCCGTGCGAGCGTTGGATCGTTCTCATCGCTCCTCCTTCGCCGGCGTGTGAGCGTTTCCGCGCTTGTGGATCTTCAGCACCTGCGGCTCGCCGAGCTCGCGCACGACGTCGCCCTCGACGGCTCGAAGCGTGACGAGGTAGCGGCCCGGCGGCAGCGGCTCGCCGTCGACCTCGAGATCCCACTGCGTGCGCGCCTTCCCCGCTCCGAAGAAGCCGAGCGGCACGCGGCCGACCGCCTCCAGCTCGTACTCGACCTGCCCGCGCACGCGGCTCTCGCCGACGATGCGCTGGACGAGGATGCCGATGCTCGACGCGCTCGTGAGCGTCGCGTTGACGCCGCCGGTCAGCGTGATCCTGCTGGACGTGATCACCGCCCGCTCGTAGAGCGACACCGAGCCGATGCCGCGCGTCGCGACCTGGCCGAGATCGACGCCGTTCGGGTTCAGAAACGTCTGGGTGCTCAGGTCGCGGACGAAGAGCCGATCGCGCCCGTCGCTGCCGTGGCGGACGAATGCGAGGTAGCGGCCGTTGCGCGTGAGCGCCGGCTGCGACTCGTCCGCAGGCGTGTTGATGGGCCCCGGCGAGAAGACCGACGGATTCGTTCCGCCGAAGACGTTCGAATCCGCGGTGCGCTGACCGAGGTTCGAGTTGCCGAACGAATGGGTGGACGCAGAGTAGGTGCGATGCTCGTAGAAGGCCGGCACCAGCAGCGGCGAGTCGTCGGCCCGCATCGCGGGACGCCCGAGGTCCGCCGCCGCGCTGCTCAAGAGCGCGGGGCTGCGGCCGGCTTGGAACAGCATGAGCTGTCCCAGCCCCGTTGCCGGCAGGAGGTGAAACACGAACCGGTCGTTCCCGCCGAACGCGACGTCGAGGACGCTGCCCGGCGCGTTGTAGGTCGGCAAGAGGAGCGGGACGCGCGGGTAAGGTCCGGTCGGGAACGCGCGCACGTCCGTGAACGTCACCTCGGGGGCGAAGCGGATGCCGGAGCTGAACTGGAGCTGCCGGAAGCGCCGTCCGGTTGCGACCGTCGTCCCGTCGCCCTCGATCGTGGAGTTGAAGATCGGGCTGGCGGCGATCTCGTTGGTCGTGAAGAGATCTGCGCGGTCCCCGGTCGAGGTGTCCACGAGGAGGAGCCGGATCCCGTCGCTCCCGCCGAAGCGCTGGAAGAGCAGGCGCCGGCCGTCGCTGCTGATGCTCGGGTGGATCTCGAAGGCGGTCGTGTTGACGGCCGACGGCAGCGAGACGCGCGATCCGGTCGACGCGTTCACGATCGCGACGTCGAGATCGGTGCGCGGCGGCGGCGCGGCGACGTTCACGGCGGCGAAGATGTCGGCCCGCGCATCCGCCGCTGCGAGCGAGAGCGCCAGCATCGAGAGGACGCCGAGTCGGTGGGACAGTGACCTCATCGCATGCCTCCTGCGCCCGCCGGTGCGGTCGGCGCGAGGAGAATTCTGGCGGAAGGCCGCCTGGCCGCGTCCTTATCGATCTCTTCGCTTTCGCTGATCGGGCGCCGCGACGCCCTCCGGCGCCCCGGTCGTCGATCGCGAGCCGGGCGAGGCTCACGGTGCGGCTGAGGAGCTCTCCCTGCCGTCCGCCGCCAGCGCGCTGGCAACTCCGGCGCCGCCTGCGAAGCTCGGGCGCGATGAAGGGCGCCATCTTGCTGTCGAGCTGGGTGACGGATCGCTACGGCGACGCGCTCGCCGCCGCAGCGCCGGACGCCGCGCGCGTGGTGATCCGCGACGGTGCCGTCCTGGGCGATCCCGCGGCGTGCGAGGTCGCGTACTTCTCGGGGGACTTCTTCCCGGAGCGGGTGCGCGAGTTCATCCTCGCGCTGCGCGACGCGCCGGACGTGCGCTGGGTGCACACCTTCAACGCGGGCGTCGACAATCCGTTCTTCGCGAAGCTGCGCGAGCGCGGGATCCGCTTGACGACGTCGTCGGGCGCGCACGCGGTGCCGATCGCGCAGACCGTCGCGTGGTATCTGCTCTCGCTGGCGCGCCCGGCAGAGAAGTGGCGCGACGCCCAGCAGCGCAAGGCGTGGGAGCGCCACACGGTGGGCGAGCTCGAGGGGCGCACGCTCGGCGTGGTCGGCATGGGGCCGATCGGGTGCGAGGTCGCTCGGCTCGGCGCGGCGCTGCGCATGCGCGTCGTCGGCGTGCGCCGCACGCCGCGCGGCGACGAGCCCTGCGAGACCTGGCCGCTCGCGCGCCTCGACGCGCTGTGCGCGATCGCCGACGCGCTCGTGCTCGCGCTGCCGCTCACCGCCGAGACGCAGCATCTCGTCGACGCGCGCCGGCTCGCGCTGCTGCCGCGCGGCGCGCTCTTCGTGAACGTCGGGCGCGGCGCGCTGGTGGACGAGGCGGCGCTGGTGGCGGCGCTCGCGAGCGGCCACGTCGGCGGCGCGGGCCTCGACGTCTTCGAGATCGAGCCGCTGCCGCCCGAGAGCCCGCTCTGGTCGATGCCGAACGTGATCGTGACGCCGCACAACTCGGGCGACGCGCCGGGCAACCTCCACCGCGCGACCGAGATCTTCCTCGACAACCTGACGCGCTGGCGACGGAACGAGCCGCTGCGCAACGAGGTTCCCTGATGCGCGTTTCGCTCCGCGCCGCGGCGCTCGCCGCCCGCGCCGCCCGCATCCTGTTGCTGCTCGGCGCGCTCGCCGCGGCGGGCGCCGCGCACGCGCAGCGCATCGACGCGCCGCGCGAGACGACGGCGGTCACGATCGGCGGCGAGCGCTTCGTGCTCGAGGTCGCGCGCGATCCGGCGGTGCAGTACCGCGGGCTCGGCGGGCGCACTTCGATCGATCCCCACGGCGGCATGATCTTCGTGTTCCAGCGCCCGCAGGCGACCGCGTTCGTGATGCGCGACTGCCCGATCCCGATCGACGTCGCGTTCCTCGACGGCGACGGGCGCGTCGTCGCGCTGCACGAGATGAAGCCCGAGCCGCCGCGCGGCCCGCGCGAGAGCGCCGCCGCCTACGACGCGCGCCTGCGCCCGTATCCGAGCGGGCTGCCCGTCGCGTTCGCGGTCGAGACCGCCGGCGGGCGGCTGCGCCAGCTCGGCGTGCGCGCCGGCGACCGCATCGAGCTGGGTCGCGCCGCGCTGCTCGCGCCGCGCCCGTAGCGCCGGGCGCACCGCCGCGAGCGCGTTAGGTTGGGAGCATGGGCGCTCCCCCGACGCTCCGGCTCGTCGGCCCCGACCTCTGGGAGCTGCCGATCGGCCACCGCCCGAACATGCGCGTGCCCGTGCGCGTGTTCGCGAGCGAGGCGCTGGTGCGCGCGATGGACGACCAGGTCTTCGCGCAGGCGGCCAACGTCGCGACGCTGCCCGGCATCGTCGGCGCGAGCTACTGCATGCCCGACGCGCACTGGGGCTACGGCTTCCCGATCGGCGGCGTCGCGGCGATGGACGTGCGCAGCGGCGTGATCTCGCCGGGCGGCATCGGCTTCGACATCAACTGCGGCATGCGGCTCGTGCGCACCGACCTCGCCTGGGACGAGGTCCAGCCCAAGCTCGCGGACCTCGTCGCGGCGCTCGCCGCGCGCGTGCCGGCCGGCGTCGGCGAGCAGGGCTTCGTGCGCATCGACCAGGACGAGTTCCGCGACGTGCTCGTGCAGGGCGCGCGCTGGGCCGTCGAGCGCGGCTTCGGCATCCCGGAGGACCTCGACTACACCGAGTCGCGCGGCTGCTTCGGCGACGCCGATCCCGCCTGCGTGAGCCCCCACGCGATCGCGCGAGGCTACCGCCAGATCGGCACGCTCGGCTCCGGCAATCACTACCTCGAAGTGCAGGTCGTGCGGCCCGAGGGCATCCACGATCCCGCGCTCGCGCAGGCGTTCGGCGTCGGCGCGCCGGGCCAGGTCGTCGTGATGTTCCACTGCGGCAGCCGCGGCTTCGGCCACCAGGTCGCGACCGACTACCTGCAGAGCTTCCTGCGCCTGATGCCGACCAAGTGGCAGCTCCCGGTGATCGACCGCGAGCTCGCGTGCGCGCCGTTCGCGTCGAAGGAAGGCCGCGACTACTACGCCGCCATGTGTTGCGCGGCGAACATGTCGTTCGCCAACCGCCAGGTGATCCTGCACCGCGTGCGCGAGGTGTTCGCGGAGATCTTCGGGCGCAGCGCGGAGGCGCTCGGCATCCGCTGCGTCTACGACGTCGCGCACAACACCGCGCGCCTCGAGACGATCGGCCGCGGCCGCGACGCGCGCGAGGTGCTCGTCCACCGCAAGGGCGCGACGCGCGCGCTGCCGCCCGGACACCCCGAGCTGCCCGCCGCGTACCGCGCCTCGGGCCAGCCCGTGATCATCGGCGGCAGCATGGAGACCGGCTCGTACCTGCTCGCGGGCGCGCCGGGCGGCGAGGCCGCCTTCTTCAGCACCGCGCACGGCAGCGGCCGCACCATGAGCCGCGTCAAGGCGCGCAAGCAGGCGAGCGGCCGCGACGTCGTCGCGCGCATGGCGCAGCGCGGGATCGTCGTGCACGCCGCGTCGCTGCGCGGCGTCGCCGAGGAAGCGGGCTTCGCCTACAAGGACGTCGAAGAGGTCGCCGCGGCGACGGAGGCCGCCGGCCTCTCGAAACGCGTCGTGCACCTCCTCCCCGTCGGCAACGTGAAAGGCTGAATTCCATGCCCAAGCGGCGCATGCCCGAAGAGAAGATGATCCCCGAGCGCGAGAACGATCCCTACCGCAACCGCGCGAAGCTCCAGGACCCGACCGTGTGCCCGGATTGCGGGGCGACCTGGCGCGACGGCCGCTGGAGCTGGGCGAACGGCCCGGCCGACGCGCCGCGCGTCGTCTGCCCCGCCTGCCAGCGCACGCGCGATCGCTATCCGGCCGGCATCCTGACGCTGCGCGGCGACTTCCTGGCGCAGCACCGCGACGAGATCCTCGCGCTCGCCCGCAACGTCGAGGAGCGCGAGAAGAACGAGCACCCGATGAACCGCATCATGGCGGTCGAGGAGGACGGCGGCGCCACCGTCGTCACCACCACCGACATGCACCTGGCGCGCGCCATCGGCTCCGCCGTCCACGCCGCCTACAAGGGCGAGATCGACTACACGTACGCGGACGACCCGCAGATGCTGCGCGTCACGTGGGAGCGGTGAGCGAGGCGGGCCACTCGGTCAAAGATCGTTCGGCTCCAACCCGGTGTGGCGCCCGATGCGCGCGAGCATCGCGGGTCCGATCTCCGCGGAGTCGTGGAACGCCCAGACGAAATCGGGCCATCCGTCGCGTTCCAGCACGCGATGCGAGCCGCGTGTGCGCTTCACGCTCCAGCCGATTCGCTGGAGCGCAGCGAACACACGCGCGGCCCGCGTGGCGGGCCAACGGCTCACGAAGGAATCGGCGTATCGAACGTCAGGGTGATCGGTCCGCTCGCCGCTTCTCCCTGCTCGAGCCGATCGGCGAGCACCCGGAGTGCGAGGGCTTGGGCGTGCGCAACCGCCTCCTCCGCGTCGCGCCCGTAGGCGAGGACGCCGGGAAGCTCGACGACCTCCGCGATCCAGCGGCCGTCATCCTCGCGCTCGATCTCGATTCGGTAGCTCATCTGCATTCCGCGGGACCTTGGGGCTGCACGGAGAGTTTACGCGAGCTCCGCGCGGTCGCGGAAGTGCTCGAGCGCCTCGGGGTTCGCGAGCGCCTCGCGGTTCTTGACGGCGCGGCCGAGCACGACGTCGCGCACCGCGAGCTCGACGATCTTGCCGCTCTTGGTGCGCGGGATGTCGGCGACTTGCACGATCGCGGCGGGCACGTGGCGCGGCGTCGCGTTCTCGCGGATGCGCCGCTTGATCTTGTCGCGCAGGGCGTCGTCGAGCTCCGCGCCGTCGCGCAGCCGCACGAACAGCACGACGCGCACGTCGTCCTGCCAGGGCTGGCCGATCACGATCGACTCGACGACCTCGTCGAGCTGCTCGACCTGGCGATAGATCTCGGCGGTGCCGATGCGCACGCCGCCCGGGTTCAGCGTCGCGTCGCTGCGGCCGTGGATCACGATGCCGCCGTGCACCGTCCATTCGGCGAAGTCGCCGTGGTGCCAGACGCCGGGGAAGCGCTCGAAGTAGGCGCGCTGGTACTTGGCGCCGCCTTCGTCGTTCCAGAAGCCGACCGGCATCGACGGGAACGCGCGCGTGCAGACCAGCTCGCCGGGGGCGCCCGGCTCGCACGAGCGGCCCGCGTCGTCGAAGACGTCCACCGCCATGCCGAGGCCGGGGCGCTGGCACTCGCCGCGCCACACCGGCCCGGTGGGGTCGCCGCCGACGAAGCACGACACGATGTCGGTGCCGCCCGAGATCGAGGCGAGCTGCGCGTCCGGCGCGATCGCGTCGTACGCGAAGTCGAAGCCCTCGGGCACGAGCGGCGAGCCGGTCGAGAGGATCGTGCGGACGCGCGAGAGGTCGTGCGTGTCGCGCGGGCGCAGGCCCGCCTTGCGCACCGAGTCGAGGAACTTCGCCGACACGCCCAGCACGCGCACGCCCTCCTGCTGCGCCACGTCGAAGAGCACGCCCGGGCCGGGATGGAAGGGCGAGCCGTCGTAGAGGACGAGCGTCGCCTCGGACGCGAGCCCCGACACCAGCCAGTTCCACATCATCCAGCCGGTCGTCGTGTAGTAGAAGAAGGGCTCGCCGGCGCGCAGGTCGACGTGCAGGCGCTGCTCCTTCAGGTGCTGGAGCAGCGTGCCGCCCTGGCCGTGCACGATGCACTTGGGCGGCCCCGTCGTGCCCGACGAGTAGAGGATGTAGAGCGGGTGCTCGAACGGCAGCCGCGCGAACTCGATCGGGCCCGGCGCATGGCGGCCCGCGAAGTCGTTCCACGACTGCGCCGTACGAACGCCCGCGAGCGACGGCCGCGCGCCGAGCTGCGGCACCAGCACGCAGCGCTGCACGCTGGGCAGCGCAGCGAGCACGGCGTCCACGCGCTCGCGCACGTCGTGCACCTTGCCTCCGTACGCGTAGCCGTCGCACGCGAACAGCACGCGCGGCTCGATCTGCCCGAAGCGGTCGAGCACGCCCTGCACGCCGAAGTCCGGCGAGCACGACGACCAGATCGCGCCGAGGCTCGACGCCGCCAGCATCGCGACGATCGCCTCGATGCCGTTCGGCAGGTAGCCGGCGACGCGCTCGCCGCGCTGCACGCCCGCCTCGCGCAGCGCCTGCGCGACGCGCGACACCTCGTCGTGCAGCGCCGCCCAGGTGAGCGTGCGGCGCCGGCCGCGCTCGTCGAGCGCCACGATCGCCGGCCGCCCGTCGCGCCGCCGCAGCAGGTTCTCGGCGAAGCTCAGCTTCGCGTCCGGGAACCAGTGCGCGCCGGGCATCTTGTGCGCGTCGATCGCGATCCGCTCGCCGCGCTCGCCGACGACCCCGCAGAACTCCCAGACCGCCGCCCAGAACTCCGGCCGGCGCTCCACCGACCAGCGGTGCAGCGCCGCGTAGTCGGGCAGCCGCACCGCGTGCCGCTGCTCGATCTCGAAGCGGAACGCCTCGAGCTGCGCCGCGGCGGCGCGCTCGGGGGAAGGGGTCCAGAGGGGGCGGGCAGAGCTCATCGAGTCGATTCTCCGGACGAGGACGCTCGCACGGCCTCGAAGATCTGTCGCGCGAGGATCGGCAGCGCCGCTCCCTGGAAATCTCGATCGCCGATGTAGCGCGTCACGATGGCGTCGTTCTCTGCCATTCGCTCGATCATCAGGCCCTCGATCAGCTTTTGGATGCCGAGCTCGAACTTGTCGAGTGGGTTCGCGAGGGCCGTCTGGATGACCTGCGGATCCTGGCAAGCCTTCTCCTTGATCTGTTGAAAGAACAAACGGTCCGCTTCGGCGAACTCCGTTCCGAATCGCTCGTTCAGAACCTGGATGATTTCCGAGAGCGGCGCTTGCTCGTCGGTCGCTCGGCTCGTACCGACATCCGTCGGGCTCTTCACCGGCATTGGCGCGCCTTCGCGGACCTCGATCGCGCCCGAGAAGACTCGCTCGAGCCGGTAGTACTGAAGCTCGACCTCGTCGCCGATTTTCACGACGCTCGCGTCGCGGGCGAGCGGGAGATGCCGAAGGAGAAACTTGCCGTAGCTGAAGAGCATCTCCAGGTCGCGATCGGCGTAAGGGATGATCTGGCTCAGGAACGAGTAGACCTGCACGTAGCCAGCGAGCTTGTCGCGGAAGGTCCTGCGTTTCTCGTCGTCCTCGACCGCCTTGAACCGATCGACTGCGGGCTGAAGGTGCTTCTCCATCTGCGCGTGGTCCGCGGGGCTTTGCCGCTCCGGCGGCTTGTAGAAGATGCGCGCGTAGGCTTCGACCTCGCTCCAGTGATAGATCTGCTCTTGATCGAGCTCGTGCTTCAGTGCTTCGAGCTTGGTCGGATCAGACTCCTCTTGCAGGCTCGTCGTGTCGTAGTACGGCTTGAAGGCGCGGTAGATGTTCTCAGCGTCGTTCACGAAGTCGAGGACGAAGGGCGCGTCCTTGCCCGGGATCATCCGGTTGAGTCGCGAAAGCGTCTGGACGGCCTGAACGCCGTCCAGCCGCTTGTCGACGTACATCGTGTGCAGCCGCGGCTGGTCGAAGCCGGTCTGGTACTTGTTCGCCACGAGCAGGACCTGGTAGTCCGGCGAGTCGAAACGGTCGGGAAGCTGCGACTCGCCGATCGGCTTGCCCGTCACGGCGTCGACGTTCATCCCGGGCTCGGTGTACTCGAGACCGGTCTCCGGGTCCCGCACGGTGCCGCTGAACGCGACCAGAGGCCGGACGTCCGTGTAACCGCGCTCGGCGATGTAGCGCTCGAACGCCAGCATGTAGCGCACGGCGTGCAGTCGAGACGACGTGACGACCATCGCCTTGGCACGACCGCCGAGCCGATGGCGGACGTGGTCGCGGAAATGCTCGATCATCACTTCCGTCTTCTGCTCGATGTTGTGCGGGTGAAGGCTCATGAACTTCGCGAGCGCGCGAGCAGCTTTTTTCTTCGGGAGCTTCGGATCGTCCTCCGCCGCCTTGAGAAGCCGGTAGTACACGGCGTAGGTCGTGTAGTTCTGGAGGACGTCGAGGATGAATCGCTCCTCGATCGCTTGCCGCATGCTGTAGAGATGGAACGGGTCGGGCGTTCCGTTCGCGCCCTTTCGCCCAAAGAGCTCGAGCGTCTTTCCCTTCGGCGTCGCCGTGAACGCGAAGAAGCTCAGGTTCGGACGCTTGCGTCGCGACTCCATCACCTCGTTCAGGCGATCCTCCCAATCGGCCTCGCCTTCCGGGCCTTCGGCAGGCGGTGCACCGAGGATCGCCTTGAGCTCGCGCGCCGATTCTCCCGTCTGGCTCGAATGCGCCTCGTCCACGATCACCGCGTAGCGCCGGGCTGCGATCGCCTGTTCCCACTCCTTCGCCTGCTTCTTCTCGTCGGCCGTGGCGGTCTCGCCGGCCTCGGCGCCCGCGACGTGCAGCAGCCCGCGCAGCACGAACGGAAACTTCTGGAGCGTCGTGATGACGATCTTCGTGCCGTCGACCAGCGCAGCCGCGAGCTGCTTCGAGTCCTGATCGATCGCCTTCACCACGCCCTGCGCGTGGTCGATTTGGTAGATCGCGTCTTGGAGCTGGGCGTCGAGCACGCGGCGATCGGTGATGACGACCACGCAGTCGAAGACCTTTTGGTCCGCCGCGTCGTGCAGGCTCGCGAGCTGATGCGAGAGCCACGCGATGCTGTTCGTTTTGCCGCTGCCCGCCGAATGCTGAATCAGGTAGTCGTGACCGGGACCTTCGGCGCGCGCGGCCGCGACCAGCTTGCGCACCGAGTCGAGCTGGTGGAAGCGGGGGAAGATCATCGTCTCCTTGACGATCGTCTTCTTCCCGCCGCGCCCGTCGTCGACCTTCTCCTCGAGCTTCTCCAGGAACACGAAGTGCCCGAAGACATCGAGGAAGCTCCCACGCTCCAGGATCTCCTGCCAGAAGTAGCCGGTGCGATAGCCGCTCGGATGCGCGGGATTGCCGGCGCCGCACTGCATTTCGCCGGGATGGCTGCCGCGGTTGAACGGGAGGAAGTACGTCTTTGGACCGCGGAGCTGAGTGGTCATGTGAACTTCGTCGGGGTCCGCGGCGAAGTGGACGAGCGCCCGCTTCTTGAACTGGAACACGGGAGCGCGCGGGTCACGGGTGTCGCGGTACTGAGCCACCGCGTTCTTCCACGTTTGGCCGGTGCTCGGATTCTTGAGCTCGCACGTGGCGACGGGAAGACCGTTCAGCGCGAAGAGCAGATCGATCTCGTCGCCCTTGCCCGGATGGCAGAGCGCCTGTCGCGTCACGGTGAGGCGGTTCTTGGCGTAGAGGTCGAGGATCTCGAAGTTCAGTCCGTGGGCGGGCTTGAAGTAGGCGAGCCGGAAGGTCTTGCCGTGAACTTTGAAGCCGTGGCGGAGCACGTGGAGCGATCCCTTGAGGTCGAGTTCCTTGCCGAGCGAGGAGAGGATCAGATCCGGGAGGCCGGCGCCGTGGAGCTTCTGCATCTCGGCCCACGGCTTCGGCTGGGTCGCTTCGAGGAATGCCAGCACCTCGGCGGGGAAGAGGGCTCGTTCAGGGTCCCAGCCTGTCTTGGCGAGCGGGTGCCAACCGGCAGCCGCCAGCATCGTCTCGACGTAGGACTCGAAGGCCAGCTCGTTCGTTCGGGCCATGAGATCCCCGCGGGCCTTTCCTTGCGCCGGATCTAATGAAACGAAACCGGCCGAAATTTACCTTAAGAACAACTCGAGGTAAGCCTGGAACGCGAAGAGCCGGTATCGCTCCCTGCCGGCGACCTTCCGGAGCACGCCCAGCCGTTCGAGGTCCCGGATCAGCGTGTTCGCGGTGGGATGGGTGACACCCAGCTCCTTCTCCAGATCGGCAGCCGCGATCATCGGGCGTCGGTAGAGGAGATTCAGCGCCCGCCGCGCGTTGTGGGCGCGCCGGCCGAGATCGAGTACGCGGTGCTCGACCTCGTTCCGCAGCGCGAGAATCTGCTGGAAGGTCGTGCGCCCCTTCGCCGCGGTCTCCGCGACGCCGTTCAGGAAGAAGCGCACCCAGTGCCCGAGGTCGTTCGCTTCTCGCACGCGCATCAGCGCGTCGTAGTAGCTCGCGCGGTGGCGCTCGAAGAAGTCCGAGAGATAAAGCGAGGGCTTCGCGAGCAGCCCATGGCTCACCAGGTAGAGCGTGATCAGGAGCCGTCCGATGCGCCCATTGCCGTCGAGGAACGGATGGATCGTCTCGAACTGATAGTGGCACAGGGCGACGCGGACGAGATGCGGAACCGTGACGGCCTCGTTGTGCCAGAACTTCTCCAAATCGCTCATCAGCTCCGGCACCTCGCCCGGATGCGGCGGCACGAAGACCGCGTCCGCGAGGCTCGACCCGCCAATCCAGTTCTGACTCGTGCGGAACTCGCCTGGCTGCTTGCGCTCTCCGCGCACGCCGCGCATCAGCGTCGCGTGCGCTTCGCGCAGCAGGCGGTTCGAGAGCGGCAGCGAGCCCAGCGCCTCGATCGACTGGTTCATCGCGGCGATGTAGTTCTGCACCTCGAGCCAGTCGTCACGCTTCTCGGGCGACACCTGCTCCTCGCTCAGCAGCGCCTCGTCGATCGCGGTCTGCGTGCCCTCGATGCGACTCGAAGTCTGCGCCTCCTTGAGGACGTGCATCTCGATGAAGAGGTCGATGTCGGGAACGATGAGCGAGAACGCGTTCAGCTCGGCGAGCGCGCGCGTCGCCTGCTCGAGCAGCGTGTGGATCGCAGGGTCCTCCCAGGTCCACGGCTGGTTCACGAGCGCGGGCGAGAAGCTCTTGTACTGGAACTGCTGCCGCCAGACGCCCGCGCGGAACTCTTCGAGCTTCATGCGGGCGGTGCGGCCGGTGCGAAGCCGCGCACGTCGATCTTTCCCGTGACCGCCGCGGTGATCAGCGCCGCGCGGTACTCCTGGAGCCGCTCGATCGCGGCCTCGACCTTCGCGACGAGCGCGTCGATCTTGGCGGTCTCGCGGTCGAGGAAGTCGGCGATGGCGCGTTGCTCCTCTACGGGTGGCGTCGGGATCGGTACTCGCTTCAGGTCGCGGATGTTCACGCCGCGCACGGCCGCACCGATGCTAAGCGCGAGCAATGGGCCCACCACGGATTCCGCTTTGAGCGCGTGAAGGAGCCACCGAGGCTGCACGCTCGCAGCCGGCGCCACGCGCGCTGCGTCCTGCGTGAGGTTCGCTCCTTCGATCTCTGCGGGGACGAGTTCCACTTCTCCGATGCTGCCGCGAATCGAGAAGACCATGTCGTCCGTCTTAAGCCGGCTTCTCGCGTACCCGGCCTCGATCTCGAAGGTCGTTTTACAGAGGCTATCGAGAGCGAGACGGCCGGGCTTTACGTCGCCGCCCTTCACGATCGGCACGCCGTCATCGACGTTTGGTCCCGGCAGCACGATGCCGTACATGATCGGGCGCTTCGGATCCGTGAGTCGCATCAAAGGAACGGTGCGCCACCCATGCAACGAGTTTCGGGCGTCACCGATCCCAGATGTGACCACGCGCGAAATCAGCGCTCTGCGCTTCTCCGCGAGCTTCTCGATCAGCGCCCGCTTCTTCGCCACCAGCGCGTCGATCTTCGCCGTCTGCGCGTCGAGGAAGTCGGCGATGGCGCGCTGTTCATCGGGGGGAGGGACGCAGATGCAGAGTCGCGCGGCGTCCGGCTGATAGATTGTCTTGTGGGTCGAGCCCATCGTGAGTCGCTGGAAGACCTGCGTCATCGCGCGGAAGAGATAGAGCAAGTACTCCGGCAGGATCTGCGACCGAGGCACCCAGTTCCAGAAGTCCTGCGAGGTCGCCATCGGGGCCGGCATGATCCCCGAGAAACCGACCGACGCGGTGCGGGAGAGCACGACCGTGCCAGCGGGCAAGAGCTCGGCCGCCGAGTTCGCGAGGCCCAGACGGCTGATCTTCTCCGCCGTCTCACCGAGATACACCCTGCCCTCACGAAGCTGCCAGACATCCGCCAACGTGAACCAGGGAATCTCGCAATCTTCCCAGTACTCCGGCTCGCTTCGGCTAGGCGTGTGTCCCGTCTTCATCGCCGCGAATCGCCGGATATTTCCTGCATCCCAGTGCTGCGGAACATCGCCGAGCCAGTCGACCTCGCTCGGTCGATAACTCGGATACGCATTCAACCTCACGCCGTCACCTCGGCGAGCAGCTTCAAAATTTCGGTTTCGAGCTCCTTGATCTCCGACGCGATCACGTCGAGCGGGCGCGGCGGCTCGTAGACGTAGAAGTGGCGGTTGAAGGGGACCTCATAGCCGATCTTCGTCTTGCTCTCGTCGACCCACGCGTCTGCCACGTGGGGCAGGACTTCGCGCTTCATGTAGTCGGCGACGGTCTGCTTCAGCGGGACGTTCTCGGTGTCGCGCAGCTCGGGATCCGGCTCCGGGTCGCCGTGGCGGTCGCGGCAGATCTCGGCCTTCTCGTCGCGCTCGCCGAGCGCCGCGAGTACGGCCTTGCGCTCCGGAGCGCTGAGCCGGACGGATCGCGCCTGTTCCACCGAACGCAATGCGTCCTCGAAGACGGCGCGATCGCGGAATGCGGTGTCGCCGTGCTTGGCAGCGAACGCGCCGAGCAGCGCGCGGATCTCTTCCTGCCGCTGCTTGCCTGCCTCGATCTCGGCGAGTCGTTGCTTCTCGGACTTCTTGGCGCTCGTCGCGAGCTTCTGGAACGGCGCCTGCTCTTCGAGCCGCGCGATCCGCTCGGGCGTCGCCTGGAAGGCCAGCCGCAGCGGTCGCTCGACCGTGATCTTCCGGAAGCCGAAGTCCTCGTTGTCGAAGAGCTTCGACACGACGAGGGCTTTCTCCTTGCCACTCACGAGCAGCGTGCGCGTCTCGTCGTGCAGGCGATTGCCGTGGATGCGCGCGACGTCGCCGATCTGATCGGGCTCGCGCGGATCGTCGGCGGGATCGCCGAGCTTGTTGCGCTTGTTCCCGAGGCTCTTCTTCATCTTCACGAAGAAGTTCCGCGCGTCGATCAGCTGGATCTTTCCCTTGCGCTGCTTCTCCTTCCGGTTCGTGAGCACCCAGACGTAGGTGGAGATGCCGGTGTTGTAGAAGAGCTGATCGGGCAGGGCGACGATCGCCTCGAGCCAGTCGTTCTCGATGATCCATTGTCGGATGTTGCTCTCGCCGCTGCCGGCGTCGCCGGTGAACAGCGGCGAGCCGTTGAAGACGATCGCGATGCGGCTCCCGCCGTCCTTCGGGGCGCGCATCTTCGAGAGCATGTGCTGGAGGAAGAGCAGCGAGCCGTCGTTGATGCGCGGAAGCCCGGCGCCGAAGCGTCCCTCGTACCCGAGCGTCTTCTGCTCGTTCTCGATCTTCTTCTGCTGCTGCTTCCACTCCACGCCGAATGGCGGATTCGCGAGCATGTAGTCGAAGCGCCACTTCTCGCCCTTGGCGTTCCGATCGAATGCGTCTTCCGTGAAGCTGCAGCCGAGCTTGACGTTGTCCGCGTCCTCGCCCTTGATCAGCATGTCCGACTTGCAGACGGCCCACGCCTCGTCGTTCCAGTCCTGCCCGTAGAGGATCGGATTCGCATCGGCGTTGAGCGCGCGGATGTAGCTCTCGGCGACCGAGAGCATCCCACCCGTTCCACACGCCGGATCGAAGATCGTCTTGACCACGTGGCTGCGCCGCAGGTCCTGCTCCGGCGAGAGGAGCAGGTTCACCATCAGCCTGATCACCTCGCGCGGCGTGAAGTGCTCACCGGCCTCTTCGTTCGCCTGCTCGGCGCCGATCCGAATCAGCTCCTCGAATACGTACCCCATCTGCACGTTGTCGACGCGCCCGGGCGAGAGATCCACGTTCGCGAAGCGCTTCACCACCTCGTAGAGCAAATTCTTCTCTGCCATGCGCGCGATCTGCTCGTCGAACGAGAAGCGCTCCATCACGCCGCGAACGTTGGGCGAGAAATCGCGGATGTAACGGTTCAGGTTCTGCGCCAGATCGTTCGGGGCGTCGAGCAGCCGCTGAAAGTCGAGCTTCGACGTATTGTAGAAGGGCCGCCCGGTGGTCTTCTCGAGCGCGGCTCGGATGACGTTCTCGGGCTTGCCCTTCAGTGCAGGATATCGATCGAGCACCTTGCTCTTCGTCGGCGCCAGCAGACAGTCGAACCGGCGGAGTACCGTGAGGGGCAGGATCACCTTGCGGTACTCGTTCCGCTTGTACGGTCCGCGGAGCAGGTTGCAGATGCTCCAGATGAAATTGGCGAGCTGCGCGTGAGTTTCGGCCGTCATTCGATCCCTCGCTCGGCGCCGCAACGCGGGATCCGAGGGACGCGATCGTCTCACCGCCAGCGCCCAGATGCAAGCAGTCGCCTGCGCTGAGGTAGGCCGTGGTACAACTGTGTCGCATGGAGCAGTTCGATCTCACCACGAACGAAGGGCTGAAGGCCGCCTGCGGGCGAGTGGGCCCGGCGCAGAACTGGGGCGATCTCCATGGTTGGAGCGAAGAGGTCGCGAAGTTCATTCAACTCGTTCGAGACACGAACGAAGAGGACAGATCCTCGTCGGACTTCCAGTGGATGCTCTGGGAGACGAACCCGATCGCTCACGTGGGCCAGTGCAGGATCTCGGTCGCATCCGCGCTCCACGACCCGCACTTCCGGCGGTGGCTGGCGGAGCGTTCGATGGCTGGACTCCCTACCGCCAGCGCGCCGCGGCTGGCGTTCCTCCGCGATCTCCATCGCGACATCGAGGCTCGGCTCGTGGGCTTCGTGGGTCGTCGAATGCCGCACCTCAAGGTGTTCCGGGTGATTGCAGCACTCCATCCGGAGGCGATGACCACGATTGCCAGCCGCGAGCATTTGGCGGAACTCACGCGCGCGATGGGCGCCGGCAGGCCGCTGGAAGATCTCGAGCGTCATGTCTGGGTGCGCGAACGTTTCGATGCGGTGATCGGGTTGCCTGTGCGCAGCACCCGAGACCTCGCCTTCCGGATGACTCTCCCTTGGATGGTCTTGCTCGACCATCGGAAGCAGGCCGAACCGAGCCCTCACTGAGCGGCGCGCTCACGGCGCCAGCACCACCTTGCCGTGCGTCTTGCGCGAGCCGAGCGCGTGCAGCGCGCTCGCGACGTCTTCGAGCGGATACGCGCGGTACACGATCGGGCGGATCTTCTTCTCTTCGTAGAGGCGGAAGAGCGCGGCGAAGGTCTCGGGGATGCGCTGCGGCTCGTACTTGGCGTAGGCGCCCCAGTGGAGGCCGACGACCGCGACGTTCTTCAGCAGGATGCGGTTGGCCGCGACGCTCGGGATCGTGCCGCCGGCGAAGCCGACGACGAGCAGGCGGCCGTTCCAGGCGATGCACTTCATCGAGCGGTCGAAGACGTCGCCGCCGACGGAGTCGTAGATCACGTCGGCGCCCTTGCCGCCGGTGAACTCCTTCACCTTCTCGACGAAGTCCTCCTCGCTGTAGTCGATGCCGACGTCGGCGCCGGCCTCGAGCGCGATGTGGAGCTTCGCGGCGCCGCCGGCGGTCGCGATCACCTTGGCGCCGAGCGCCTTGCCGATCTGCACCGCCGCGAGGCCGACGCCGCCGGCCGCGGCGTGCACGAGCAGCGTCCCGCCGGCCTGGAGCTCGGCGCGGTAGACGAGCCCGGCGTACGAGGTGGGGTACACGATCGGGAAGCCGGCGCCTTCCTCGAACGACATCGCGTCGGGCATGCGGTGCGCGAACGACGCCGGAATCGCGATGCGCTCCGCGTAGCCGCCCATCGGCGCCGACGCGAGCACGCGGTCGCCGACCGAGAAACCTTCGACGCCTGCGCCGATCGTGCGCACGACGCCCGCGATCTCGCCGCCCGGAATGAAAGGGAAGGGCGGCTTCACCTGGTACTTGCCCTGCACGATCAGGAGGTCGAAGAAGTTGCAGCCGGCGGCGCGGATCTCGACACCGAGCTGTCCCGGGCCCACGACCGGATCGGGCACCTCGCGCACGGCGAGCTCCGACGGCTCCATCCAGCGATCGACGACGACGGCGCGCATCTCGTTCCTCCGCGAGGCGCGATGCTAGCGTGGCCGCGTGAGCGAGATCGACGTCGCAGCGATCGGCGAGGACGTGCCGCTGCTCGAAGGGATCCGCACGACGCGCGCGATCCGGCGGCTGCGTTCCGATCCGGTGCCGCGCGCGCTGATCCGCAAGGTGTGCGAGGCGGGCACGTTCGCGCCGAGCGGCGGCAACCGGCAGCCGTGGACCTTCGTCGCGGTGACGGAGCCGGAGCGGCGCGCGTTCGTCGCCGAGCGCTACCGGCGCGCGTTCGCCGCGTACATCGCGCCCGCGCTCGAGGCGGCGCAGGATCCCGCGTTCCCCGCGCGCAAGCGGCGCAACGTGCGCGCCGCGCTGCACCTCGCCGAGCACCTGCACGAGGCGCCCGTGCACCTGTTCGTCGCGGGCTGGCTGCGACGCGGCGAGCCGCAGCTCCAAGCGCTCTTTCCGTGCGTGCAGAACGTGTTGCTCGCGTGCCGCGCGGTGGGGCTCGGCGCGTCGCTCACGACCGTGCACCGCGCCTTCGGCGACGAGATCGACGCCTTCCTCGGGCTGCCGCCGGACCGGCCGACGTGTGCGCTGCTGCCGATCGGCTGGCCGCTCGGGCGCTACGGCCGTCCGCCGCGCCGTCCGGTCGACGAGTGTCTCCACTGGGAGCGCTTCGGCGACGCCTGCTGAGCGTCGCGCGTCAGGCGCGCGGCGCGCTCGCCGGCGAGAGGCCGCGGAAGAGCAGCTCCACCGACGACTCGATCGACGCGGCGCAGCCGTCGGCCGAGACGAGCCCGTTGGCCCACGAGATGCGCGCGCCGAGCGCGGCGTGGAAGAGCGCGCGCGCGCCGAGCAGCACGTCGGCGTCGCGCGCGAGGTCGCCGCGCACGCGGCCGCGCATCAGGATCTCGGCGAGCAGCCCGATCGTGCGGTCGTGCAGCGCGAGCACGCGGCGCGCGACGCGCGCCTCGGGGTGCGTGAGCGCGCGCAGCGCGATGGTGGTGAAGTCGGCGTCCTCCGAGAGCAGCCGGTGCTGCTCGGCGAAGAACGCGAGCACGCGATCGCGCGTCGGCCGGCCCTTGTCGTCGGCGTCGCGGAAGCGCCGCCACGCCTCCTCCTGGCGCGACGCCAGGTCGTCGATCAGCAGCTCTTCCTTGCTGCGGATGTGGCGGTAGATCGAGCTCGCGCCCATGCCGGCGCGCGCCGCGATCGCGCGCAGCGTGGCGCCGTCGAAGCCGTGCTCCGCGAACAGGTCGCGCGCCGCGGCCAGGATGCGCGCGCGGCTCTTGCGGCCGCGCACGAGCCGGCCGTCGTCGGGCCGGAGCGTCGGGCGCGGTCGCGCGGGCTGGGGCGTCGGCTCCACGCGGCGAGCATGGCGGAAGCGACGACGCCGACGCAACCGCCGCCGCAAACGAAACGGGCCTGGCCGAAGCGGCCAGGCCCGTTCGATCGAGCGCTGCGCAGCGCGCTAGACGCGGCGCCGCCGTCCGAAGCCGGCGATGCCCGCGATGCCCGCCGCGACGAGCACCATCGTGCCGGGCTCCGGGATCAGCGTGAACACCGACGTGTACGACGCGATGTCGCCCGGCGAGAGCGTGAACTGCACGGTGATGCCGATCGAGTTGGTCGCGCCGTAGCCGACGACGGTCGGGCCGAAGGCCGCCGGACCGAAGGTCTGCGAGCCGAAGGCGCCGGCCGCGTAGCTCTGCGGATCGTCGAGCAGCGTCTGCACCGGCGATCCGTCCACCAACGCGGTGTAGATGGAGTTGGTGCCGGAGTTGGTCAGCGTCGCGCCGTTGCCCGTCGTGTCGGTGATGCTGCCGCCGATCGAGCCGCTCACCACGGACGGCGGGCCGAAGCTGCCGGCCGTCGGGATCGACACGGTGATCGTGAACGTCTGCGGCGTCGCGAGGTTGTTCTGCAACGCGAAGAAGTTGAGGACGGTCGGGTCGGCGTCGAGGTGCAGGTTCCAGTTCAGCACCGTGAAGCTGCCGCTACCCGAGGTGGCGTTCGAGCCCGCGCAGTTCGTGATGTTCGGGTCCGAGATGCTGACGGAGCAGCCGAGCGCGTCGCCGCCCGGATTCCAGCCGTTGATCGAGAACACCGAGCCCGGCGGGAGCGGCGCCGCCATGGACGAGCCGGCCACCAACCAGATCAGGGCCGCCGCCAGAGCTCCCAACACAGACGATCCAGACGATCCAGACGATCGACGTCGCACGACATCCTCCCCCAGGTGTGGGGTATCCCAGGTCCCGCGCTGACGGGTTGCAAGCCGGGTGCCCGGGGACCCGCCGGCGGTGGCTCGCCACTCCCGTCTGCAAGTGAGCGGAAACCCTCGGATCGCGGACAGTGGAGTCCGGCGAGGCGCCGGCGCGCAGGGAAGTGGATTGCCCACGCCGGTGAACGGCGGTTCCGCGCCGGGTTTCTAGCGCGCCGCTTCGAGGGCGCGTTGGACCCGCTCGACCAGCGCCTCGAGCATCGGCCGTGCGGCGAGCATGCGCCGTCCGCCCGGGATGTGACCGTCGGCGACGCTCTGCAGGAACGCGACGACGGTCAGGTCGGCGCGGCTCGGGCGGTCGGCATAGAAGAACGGGCGATTGCCGAGGAAGCCGATCAGGTCGTCGAGGCGGCGCTCGAACTCGACGTCGATCTGCCCGAGCGCGGCGTCGCCGGCGCGCTCGCTCATCGCCTCGCGCACGCGCCCGAGGATCCCGAGCCGCGCCAGCTCGCCGATGCGCGCGCTCGTGCCGCTGGTCGGGTGCCCGGCGAGGCCCGGCACGTCGAAGAGCGCGCGCAGCCAGCGCAGCCAGTAGTAGTAGAAGGTCTCGCCCGTCCAGTGCTCGAGCGCGCGCTGCGCGCGCGCGGTGCGCGGGTCGCGCGCGACGAGCGGCGGATCGGGATGGCGCTCGTCGAGCCAGTCGAGGATGCGCTCGGAGTGCGCGACGCGCGTGCCGTCGCAGTCCATCACCGGCAGCAGGCCCGTCTCGGGATTCCAGCGATGGAAGTCCTCGGGCTGGCTCGGCTCGACCACCTCGTAGGGCAGCCGCTTCATCGCGAGCGCGAAGCCGACCTTGGTCACGAACGGCGCCTGCGCCGGTCCGTAGACGACGATCTTCGGCGCGGCCGCGGTGGGTCGTGCGCTCACGTCTCCCAGTCCTTGCGGATGCCGGGCGGATCGAAAGCCGCGAGCGCGCGCAGCTTCTCCGTCGCCTCGGCGTCGAGGCCGACCGGCACGCGGATCTGCACGGTCGCGTAGAGGTCGCCGCGCGCGCCGCTCTTCGGGTCGGCGATGCCCTTGCCGCGCAGCCGCAGCCGGCGGCCCGAGTCGGAGCCGGCCGGCACGCTGACCGTCGCGGTGCCTTCGAGCGTCGGGATCTCGATGCGCGCGCCGAGCGTCGCCTCGGCGATCGTCACCGGGAGGTCGAGCAGGATGTTGCGGCCGTCGCGGCGGAAGAAGGCGTGCGGTCGCACGCGGATGCGCGCGTACAGGTCGCCCGGCGGTCCGCCGCCGCCGCCCTCGGCGCCCTTGCCGGGCACGCGGATGCGCCCGCCCTCGTCGACGCCCGGCGGGATGCGCACGCTGACGCGCTCGATCTGCGGATTTCCGGCGGCGTCGGGCCGCGCGACGCTGAGCTGCCTGGTGGTGCCGCGCGCCGCTTCGAGGAAGTCGAGCTCGAGCGCGACCTCGAGGTCCTCGCCGCGCCACGCCATCGTCGCGCGCCGGCCGCCCGCGCGGCCGCGCGCGCTGCGCGCGCCGCCGAACATCGTGCCGAGCAGGTCCTCGAACGGCATGCCGAAGCCCTCGGGACCCGGTCCGCCGAAGCCGCCCATCTGCTGCGCCGCGCGCGCCGCGTTGGCGTCGAAGCCCGCCTCGAGCGAGACGTCGCCGAACTCGTCGTAGAGCTTTCGCTTCTCGGTGTCGGACAGGACCGCGTAGGCCTCCGACACCTGCTTGAAGCGGTCCTCCGCGGCGCCGTCGCCCGGATTCACGTCCGGGTGGTGCTTGCGCGCGAGCTGGCGGTAGGCCTTGCGGATGGTGTCGGCGTCGGCGTCTCGCGGCACGCCGAGCACGGCGTAGAGATCGCGGCGCTTGGCGGCCAACTACGACTTCTCCGGGTGCTCGAGCCACTCCTTGACGGCGCCCAGCGAGCGTGCCGCGTAGAGCCCGTCCTCGATGCGCTCGTCGAAGGTGATCTTGATGGTGACCCTGCGCCGGCCGTCCGCGCCGCGCTCGAAGCGCCCGATCACGAGGAACGCGCCGATGTTCCCGTGCTCCCACAGATGGTGGTAGCCGCCCTCGAGCCCGACCGAGCCGAGGTTCGCGACGAAGACGGACGCGTAGAGGGGATCCGAGTCGATCATCGCGCGCGGCAGCAGGCCGAAGCGGTCGGCGAGGTGCGCGGCGCCCATCGCGAGCCGGATCAGCGGCACCGGCAGCCGCAGCATCCAGTCCACCTCGTGGTCGGAGGTGGTCTTCTTGCCCGAGCGGCCCGCGGAGAGCTTGTCGTAGATCTGGTCGGCCAGCTCGACGACGCTCGCGTTCGGGTCGAAGCGCTGCTTCACGGTGATGACGGGCGCGTCGTCGTCGAAGGCGACCTTCGCGCTGAACGAGAGCCAGATGCCGTCGCGCTGCCACAGCCGTCCGCCCGCGACGAAGCGGTTCATGCGCGGCCGCTCGTGCAGCACGCGGACGAGCGCGTGCAGCACGAGATGGAAGAACGTGATCGGCCGCTTCTCGGGGCGCGCCGCGTTGAGCTCCGCGAGGTACGCGAACGACTCCTCGGCGTCGACGTCGTACGAGAACCAGAACATCGACTCGGGGCGCCGCGGCGAGATGAACGGCATGAAGCGGCGCAGCGCGGGGACGTCGCGAGCGAGGGTGGCGTCGGGGCGGCGGCCGAACATGGGGCTCTCCAGCGGGAAATCGGGCTCGATCGGGCGCGCGTCGCGAGCGCAGCGGCGGCTCGGGCGACGACGTCGGTCGGGCGCGAACGGTTCGCAGAACCGATCGGGTAGCTTAGCCGCCGATGCCGTACGCCGCCGCGCTCGCCGCAGCCGCCGCACTCGTCCCGATGCTCGCGCTCGGCGCAGCCGCCGCGCGTGCGGCCGACGCGCCGGTCGAGGTCGTCGTGTCGGGACCGCACGACCGCGCGCTGGCGCACTGGATGCGCGCCGTGCGCGAAGGCGCGCTCCCGCGCGAGGGCGTCACGATCGTGCACGTCGACGCGCACCCCGATCTCTCGACGCCGCAGGGCCCGATGGCGCGCGGCTGGCGCGACGACGTCGCCGACGTGATGCGCCGCGTGCACATCGCGAGCTTCCAGCTCGCGGCGGTGCGGCTCGGCGTCGTGGACGAGATCGTCTGGCTGCGGCCGCGCTGGGCCGAGACGTTTCCCGACGGCGAGCGCAGCTTCCTGATGGGCGAGCTGCCGAACGGCGCGATCGCGGTCGACGATCCGAGCGATCACTACGTGCTCGACGAGGGCTGGGCGCCGACGGCGTCGCTCTCCGACACGCAGCCGGTTCGGCTGCGCGTGCTGCCGCTCGACGAGGCGGCGGCGGGCGGCCTGCTCGCGGCGAGCCCGGTCGTGCTCGACGTCGACCTCGACGTGTTCGCGACGCGCAACCCGTCCGCCGAGCGGCTGCGCCGCGCGGGCTTCACGGACGCGGAGCTCGACGAGCTGCGCCGCATCTTCGCGCCGAGCGAGCTCGGGCTCGCCGCCGATCCGGCGACGCGCGTCGCCGAAGTGAACGCGCTGCTCGGCGCGGTCGGCGCGCTCGGCGCGGGCGACTGGCTCGCGCTGCCCGGCGCGCTCGCCGTGTTCTGGCAGCGCGGCATCGGACCGCGCGATCTGTGGTCGCTCTCGGGGCTCTTCGCGCGCGCGGCCGGCGATCCGACCGCCGTCGAAGCGCTGCTGCGCGACGGGCGCGAGGTCGTCGGCCTGCCCGAGCGGCGCGCCGACGCGGACGAGATCGAGCGCACCGCGCGGCAGATCGCGGCGCTCGTCGAGCGCGGCGCGCTGCGCCCCGCGCTCGTCACCATCGCGCGCTCGGTCGAGGACGGCTTCACGCCGCCCGAGGCGTGGCCGTCGATCGAGTGGACGCTGCTCAGCGAGCTCGGCCGCGTGCTGCCGGCCGGCTCGCGGATCCGCTTCGACGCGGGCGAGACGCCGGCGCCGCGCGGCGGCGCATCCGAGCTGCCGCAAGGCCACCCAGCGCTGCCGTGAGCGCGAGCGCGAGCGGCGCGTCGCCGGTGCGCGCGTAGAGCGGCGGCGCGCCGGCCGCCGTCACCTCGGCGCGCAGCACGCCTTCCTCGAACGCGGGGATCGTCGCGACGACGCGGCCCGCGGCGTCGACGACGCCCGAGATCCCGGTGTTGGCGCCGCGCACGACCGCGCTGCGCGTCTCGACCGCGCGGAAGATCGCGTGGTCGAAGTGCATCTGGGGATAGCCGCCGGGGCCGAACCAGGCGTCGTTCGAGACGTTCACGAGCAGCGCCGCGCCCGCCGCGCGGAAGCGGCGCACGAGCGCGGCGTCGGTGATCTCGAAGCAGACGGGCGCCGCGAGCGGGAGCGGCGCGGCGCCGAAGATCGTGGCGGTCGTGCCGGGCACGTACGGATCGCCCTTCACCACGTCGGGGATCAGCTTCGCGAGCCAGCCGAAGCCGGGCGGGTCGTACTCGGAGAACGGCACGAGGCGCTGCTTGTCGTAGCTTTCCGCCAATCCGGCGCCCGGAGCGAACAGCACCACCGCGTTGGTGTGGCGGCCGTCCTTGGTGCGCGGCGCGCCGGTCACGATCGGCGCGCCGACCTCGTCGGCGAGCCGCGCGAGCTGGCGCACGAGGCCCGGCGTGTCGTCGAGGTCGATGTCCACGGCGGTCTCGGACCAGACGACGAGATCGATCGGCGCCTCCGCGACGAGCGCGCGCGTCGCCCGCTCGTGTCGCGCGACGTTGCGCACCGCGGAGCCCGGCTGGAAGCGCTCGGCCTGCGGCACCGACGCCTGCACGACGCCGACGGCCACGCGCGCGCCGCCGCCGGCGTCGAAGCGCGCGAGTCGCGCGGCGCCGTAGCCGAGCCAGAGCGCCGCCACGAGCGCGGGCGCGACGAGCACGCGCGCGTCGCGGCGGCGCAGCGCGATGCCGGCGCCGCCCGCGATCGCGAGCAGCGCGAACGACACCGCGTACTGTCCGCCGGCGTCGGCGACCTGCACCGCGATCGGCCAGCGCGCGACCGTCTGCGCGGCGAGCAGCCACGGCACGCCGAGCAGCGCGCCGCGCACCCACTCGCCGAG
>QEVM01000414.1 GCA_003576805.1 Pseudomonadota bacterium
CTGCTGCTCGCGTTCGCGGCGCACGCCTTCGAGCGCGCCGGCATCTGGGCGTCGCCCGCGCGCGTCCTCGCCGACTCGGCCGCGCACTATCCGAACGGCCGCACCGCGAACCTCGTGGCGGCGCGCCGCGCCGCGCAGGCGGGCGACGCCGACGCCGCGATCGCCGCGCTGCGGCGCGCGTGGGAGCTCGGCTTCAATCGCTACGAGCAGTTCCAGGCCGATCCCACCTTCGCGGCGCTGCGCGGCGATCCGCGCTTCGACGCGCTCGTGCGCGAGATCGCGCGCTGGTGGGTCGCGCGCTTCGAGGCGAAGCCCGACAAGACGCAGATCGAGCTGCGCACGCTGGCGCTCGCCCAGCTCGCCAGCGGCGAGCGCGCCGCCGCGCTCGCCACGCTCGAGCGCGCGCTCGCGCAGGGCGGCCCGATCGACGCGCGTTTGCGCGAGGAGATCGCGCAGCTGCGCGCGCTGCCGCGCTGATCCGCGCGCACCGGGTTTCCGATTGTGTCCGCGCAGCGGCGTGTGGTATGAGACGCAGCTGGGTGTCAGGAGTGTGCCGATGTCGCGTGTCCTCCGCCGCGTCCTCATCGTCGAAGACGACCGAGCGCTCTCCGCTGCGCTCGCGCGGCTGGCGCTCATCTGGTGCGACGACGTGACCTCGGTCGACGGCGTCGAAGCCGCGCGGCGCGCGCTCGCGAACGCGCCGCCCGAGCTGCTGCTCGTGGACCTGCGGCTTCCCGACGGCAGCGGCTTCGACGTCGTCGAGGCGGCGTGCGCGACGCGGCCGCTGCCCGTCATCGTCGCGATGAGCGGGCAGGCGACGCCCGAGGACTCCTTCCGCCTCGCGCACATGGGCGTGCGCGGCTGGGTCACGAAGCCCTTCACGACCGAGGCGATCACGCGCGCCGTGGAGACGGCGCGCACGCAGGCGCCGCCGCTCGCGTCGATCGGAGCGTGGTGCGTCGGCGTGGCGCCGATGCGCGAGGTCCACCGCGTGCTGCGCTGGAGCATGGTGGATCAGGCGATCGCGCTCTCGGCGGGCAATCGCAGCCGCGCGGCCCAGCTTCTGCACGTCTCGCGGCAGGCGATGCAGCAGGTGCTGCGCGCGCGGGACGGAGCAGCGCGGACCCGCATCCGAAGCACCGTGCGCTGATCGTGGCGCGCTCCGGCGATGCGGACCGCGCGCGCCTGGAGGCGGTCCTCGCCGAGGTCCTGCGCCGCCAGCACGACGCCGGCAGCGCGCTCTCCGCGGCGCTGCTCTCCGCCGACTACCTCGTCGAGCTGCTCGGAGCGCGCGCGGCCGGCGAGCCGGCCGCCGACGTCGCCGCGGAGCTGCGCCGCTCGCTCGCGCGCCTGAAGGAGCTGCTCGACGAGACGCGCGAGATCGCGCGGCGCGCCGCGCCCGGCGACGGCGCGTTCGCCGTCGCGGTGCTGCCGATCGCGCGCGAGCTCGTCGCCGAGATGGCGGTGCGCCACCCCGCGCTGCGCTTCGCGTGCAGCGCGGGCTCCGCCGCGGCCGAGTGCGCCGCCGCGCAGATCGCGCAGGGCGACGCCGCGCTGCGCCGCCTGCTCGAAGCGCTCCTCGGCGCGGCGGCCGAGGGCGCGCGGGTGGTCTCGGTGCGCGTCGACGTGACGCCGAGCGGTGACGCGCTCGCCGTGTGCATCGCCACGGACGGCGCCGCGCTGCTCGACGCGCG
>QEVM01000146.1 GCA_003576805.1 Pseudomonadota bacterium
TCCTACACCGAGCGGGTCGTCGTGCAGGACGACGTCGCCTACACGACCACGGTGAACGACCGCCTGCGCATCTTCGACGTCGCCGACGCGAGCGCGCCGGCGCTGCTCGCCGACGTGCCGCTCGCCGACGTGCCGCGGCTCGAGATCGCGGGCACGCTGCTCTACGCGACGCACATCGGCACGCTGCCCGCCCTCAGCGTGATCGACGTCTCCGATCCGAGCGCACCCGTGACGGTCGGCGAGCTGCCGAACGACTCGATCCACGGCGCCTACGACGCGCTGCGCGTGGTCGGCGCGCTCGGCTTCCCGACCAACGGCATCATCCTCGACCTCAGCGATCCCAGCGCGCCGCAGCGCCCGGGCGTCGAGCCGAGCGAGGGCCAGGTGCGCGGCGTCACCGTCGCGAACGGGCTCACCTACCTCGCCGAGGGCTCCGCGGGACTCCGCATCGTCGTGCCCGCCGAGAGTCCGCTCCCGCAGCCGGAGTGCGCCAACGGCCTCGACGACGACGGCGACGGCAAGGTCGATCACCCCAGCGACGTCGGCTGCTCGTCGGCGGGCGACTGGACCGAGCTGCCCGATTGCAGCAACGGCGTCGACGACGACCGCGACGGCTGGACCGACCATCCCAACGATCCGAGCTGCGTGGACGCGCTCGCCAACACCGAGACGCGTCCCTGCTCGGACGGGCTCGACAACGACGGCGACGGCAAGTACGACGCCGCCGACCCGCAGTGCGGAAACGGCTGGGGCCCCGAGAAGAGCAGCTGCGGCTTCGGCGCGGAGCTCGCGCTCGCGCTCGGCGCGCTGCGCCTGCGCCGGCGCCTCAGCGGGGCGGGCGCTCCGCCGGGATGAGCGACCACGCCAGACGGTGTCGCCCCGGCTTCACGCGGTAGCGCGGCAGCACGTCGGGCCCGCAGCTCGCGGTGCCGAGGCCGCGGTGCGCGGCGTCGAGGTGCAGCACGGTCTCGTCGCGCGGCGAGAGCTCCGACTGGTGCAGCGCGGCCGTGAGATCCTCGGCGCGAAAGTGCGACGCCGAGAAGCCGAAGGGCCGCGCCGCCGTGACGAGCACCGCCGGCCCGCCCTCCGCCACGAGCGACAGCCAGCGCGTGCCCAGGTGGTGGCCGTGCTCCTGCGGCGCCACGTACGGCACGTACTGCGCCGTCACGCTGGACGCGAAGCGCCCGAAGCGCCCGCTCGCACGGCGGTCGGGATAGGTCTCGTGCGGGCCGAGCCCGAGCCACGCGAGCCGCTCGAACGCCGCGGGCAGCGCGAGCACCACGCCGACGCGCGGCACGTCGCTCCACGCCGCGGGGATCTCGAAGACGTCGGTGAAGCGGAGCGCGCCGGCCGGGTCCACCGTGACGTCTTGCCGGTGTCGCAGGCGCTGGCCCGGGTCGGCGCCGAGCCACTCGGTCTCGAGCGCGAGCAGCGCGCCGCCGTCGCGCAGCGCGCGCGCCCGCGTGCGCAGCGCGCGGCGCTCGAGCCGGTCGAGCCCGAGGCGGCGCCACTCGCGCAGCACGCCCTGCACGTCGCGCATCCAGCCCTGGCGCAGGCCGTCGTTGTCGGTCGGCGCGCGCCAGACGGTCGCGACGGGGCCGCGCTCGAAGATCGCCGCGCCGCGCCACGCGAAGCTCGCGATCGCCGCCGCGTCGCGATCGACCACGAGCGCGAAGTCGTCGCCGACCAGCTCGATGGCGTGCGCGCCGACGTCGACCGAGACAGGCGCGCCGCGCGCGGCCTTCGCCGCGACGGGGCGGCGAGCGGCGAGCTCACCAAACCGGAGCGGGAGCTGCGCCCACGCGACTTCGGCGCCCGCCGGAGCCCAGGCCGTGGCGCGCTTCGACGTGAAGCGGAGCGTCAGCACGCAGGTCTGGCCGGGCTCCAGCGCGGGGCGCACGAGCGGCACGCGCACGCTGGCGTGCGAACGCGGCGCGATCGCGGGCAGCGCGAGCGCACCGCGCTGCACGGGCTTGCCGTCCACCTCGACGGCGAAGCGCGCGGCGAGATCCGAGAGGTCGGTGAACCAGCGGCGGTTCTCGATCTCGACGCGGCCGCTGCGCGCGTCGCGCGCGGAGACGCGCACCGGCTGCGCGAGCGTGCGCAGCTCCTCCAGCGCGGGGTGCGGCGTGCGGTCCGGCCCGACGAGCCCGTCGCAGCAGAAGTTCGCGTCGTGCACGGCTTCGCCGAAGTCGCCGCCGTAGGCCCAGTCGACGCGGCCGTCGGCGGACGTGCGGCGGATGCCGTGGTCCGCCCACTCCCAGACGAAGCCGCCCTGCAGCCCGCGCTCGCGTTCGAACGCCGCGAAGTAGTCGGCGAGGCTTCCGTTCGAGTTGCCCATCGCGTGCGAGTACTCGCACAGGACGAGCGGGCGGCGGCGGTCCTTGCGGCTGCGCGACCACGCGACGATCTCGTCGATCGCCGCGTACATCGGGCACACGACGTCGCTGACGGGCGCGGCGGCGTGCAGGTCCTTGCCGATCGCGCCCTCGTAGTGAAGCGGCCGCGTCGGGTCGGCGCGCCGGATCCACGCCGCCATGGCGTCGTGCGCGGGCCCGTAGCCCGACTCGTTGCCGAGCGACCAGAGCACGATGCAGGGGTGGTTGCGGTCGCGCAGCAGCATGCGGGCGCCGCGCTCGAGCATCGCGCTCTGGTAGCGCGCGTCGTGGCACAGGCTCGACCAGCGCGCGTGCGTCTCGAGGTTCGCCTCGTCGACGACGTAGAAGCCGAGCTCGTCGCACAGGTCGTAGAAGCGCTCGTCGTTGGGATAGTGGGCGCAGCGGATCGCGTTCACGTGGTGCCGCTTCATCAGCAGGAGATCGCGGCGCATGCCCTCCAGCGTGACGGCGCGCCCGCGCACGTCGTCCCACTCGTGGCGGTTCACGCCGGCGATCTGGACCGGCTGGCCGTTCACGAGCAGCGCGTTGTCGCGCACCTCCACCGTGCGGAAGCCGATCCGCTGCGACACGACCTCGCGCGCCGCGCCCGCCGGATCGCGCAGCGTCGCGACGACGCGGTAGAGCACCGGCGTCTCGTGCGTCCACGCCGCGACGCCGCGCGCAGCGAGCGACGCGCGCGCCACGTGGCCGCGGAACAGATAGCCGTCGACCAGCTCGACGACGGGCGCGTCGCGCCGGAACACCGGCACCGCGGCGCCGCGCGCCTCCGCGAGCGTGCGGCCGCGCGCGTCCACCAGCGCGAGGTCGGCGCTCCAGCCCGGCTCCGGCGCGCCGGAGAAGCCGACGCGCAGCTCCGCCTCGACGACGCCTTCGCCCCGTTCGGGCGCGGCGGCGCGCAGCGCGAGGTCCGCGATCCACGTCCGATCGGTGCACGTGAGGGTCACGCTGCGGTGCAGGCCCGGCAGCCACCACTGGTCCTGGTCCTCGAGCCACGTCGCATCGGACCACTGCACGACCGCGAGCGCGATCGCGTTCTCGCCGGGCGCCACGTGCGCCGTCACGTCGAACTCGCTCGGGAGGCGGCTGTCCTTGCCCATCCCGACCGCGACGCCGTTCACCCAGACGTAGACGACGCTCTCCGCCGAGCCGATCGTCAGCGTGACGCGCCGCCCGTCCCACGCGCGCGGCAGCGCGAAGCGCCGGCGGAAGAGGCCGGTCGGGTTCTTCTCCGGCACCGCGGGCGGCTCGGTCGCGAACGGCATCAACACGTTGGTGTAGGCGGGCGCGCCGTGGCCCTGGAGCGTCCACGACACGGGCACTTCGAGCGCGCTCCAGGCCGCGTCGTCGAAGTCGCGCGCCGCGAAGTCGCCCGGCGCGGCGTCCGGCGCGTCGAGCAGCAGGAAACGCCAGGTCCCGTCGAGCGAGAGCCGCCACGGCGACTCTCCGCCCGCGAGCGCCGCGCCGGCGTCGGGATACGGCACGAGCGGCGCGTGCATCGGCTCGCGCCCGATCCCGGTGACGCCGGGCTCCTGCCAGGTGGGGCGCGGTCCGCGGAAGCCGAGCTCGGCCAGCGAATGCGAATCGAAGGCCATGGCGGCTCCCCTTGCCGGCCTACGGTAGCGGCGACCTACCCCGAAGCGTGCTCAATTCGCCGTGAATCTCCTACTCTGCGCGCCAGCGGAGGACCGGGATGCTCGGGAGAGGCGAGAACAGCCGATCGACACGCGAGACCGTCGGCATCGTCAAAGGTCTGCCGGCCCTTTGGAACGCTGACACGACGACCGAGGCAACGTTCTATCCGAGGATCCGAGATCTCCTCTCGCAGCTCCTCGACTCGCGCACGCTTCCCTTCGAGGTCCGCGTCGAGACCCGCGAACGAGACGACAAGCCCGACCTCGCCCTCTACGACCGAGGTGACTACGCGGCAGTTCTCGTCGAGGTCAAGCTGCCGAGCGAGACATTGACCGAGATCGCCTGGTCCACGGACCACACCGATCAAATCGGCCGTTACCTCGCGCAGACCGGAGTCGTGATCGTTTCCAACGTGCGGAGCTACGGGCTCCTCGCATGCAAGGCGGGGATCGAGCGACCTCCCGGCGTCTCCGTCCCACCCGAGCAGCGCGAGATGCTGGGCGTGGCAGAGTTGTGGGTGTCGGAGGAGGCGTTCGCGCGCGGCGACGCCGTCTCGGCCGATCAACTGGGCGAGCTCGCCGATCTCCTCGAACGCGCCGTCACCGAATTCGCGCCGATCGCGGATCCGCAGTCGCTCGCTCGCATCCTGGCGCGGCAGGCGCGGCGCGCAAAGGCGGATCTGCCGGCGCGTTTCGATGCCGTGAAGCCGCTCCTCGAGGATTACAAGGGCGCGCTGGGACTAACGTTCACCGAGCACGAGGGCGCCGAGTTCTTCCGATCGTCACTGATCCAGACCGCGTATTACGGACTCTTCGCCGGCTGGGCGCTCTGGTACCGCGCAAACGACGGCGAGCCGTTCGAGTGGGACCGCATGGATCGTTACCTGCGGATACCGTTCCTCGGCAAGCTCTTCTACGAATTCAAGCATCCCGATCGACTCGCGGAGCTGCGGCTCGCACCCCACTTGGAGCGCGCGGCGGAGACGCTGGGGCGCGTGGACACGAGCGTCTTCTTCTCACGCTTCAGCGTGCCCGACGTCCGCAAGGAGGACGAGGCGGCGACGGCGGGCGCCCTCACCTACTTCTACGAGCCGTTCCTGGAGGCGTTCGATCCTGAGCTTCGCAAGGAGCTAGGCGTCTGGTTCACGCCGCCCGAGATCGTTCGCTATCAAGTTCAGAAGATCGATCGCCTCCTCCGCACGGAGCTCGGCTGCCCGCACGGTTTCGCGGATGATCAGGTCGTGGTGCTCGATCCATGCTGCGGCACTGGCGCGTACTTGCTCGAGGTGGTTCGGTGCATCGCGACCGAGCTGCACGCACACGGCGACGATGCACTCGTCGGCCCTGCTGTCCTCGACGCGGTGACGCGCCGCATCCTCGGCTTCGAGCTGCTGACAGCGCCGTTCGTCGTCGCCCAGCTCCAGATCTACCTGGTCCTGTCCGGTCTCGGCGTCGAGCCTAAAGGCAAGCAGCGTCCCGGCGTCTTCCTCACCAATGCTCTCACCGGATGGGACGGACCCGAGCAGGTGAAGCTCCACTTCCCCGAGCTGCAGCAGGAGCGCGATTCGGCGAACCGCGTCAAGCGCGATGCGAGGATCATCGTGATCCTCGGCAACCCCCCCTACAACCGCTTCGCCGGGACGGCGATCGACGAGGAACAGGACCTCGTCGATCACTACAAGGGCATCGTGCGCAAGGCGAAGACGAACAGGCAGGGCGAGGTGGTCAACGACAAGAGCGGGCGCCCCGTGCTCGTTCAGGTCGGAGACAGCGCACTTTACACCCGGTTCGGAATCAGCAAGCAGACCCTCGACGACCTCTACATCCGCTTCTTCCGCCTAGCGGAGCAGCGCATCGGGGAACGCGCCGAGTACGGCGTCGTAT
Source organism: Pseudomonadota bacterium (assembly GCA_003576805.1). Classification (GTDB taxonomy): domain Bacteria; phylum Myxococcota_A; class UBA9160; order UBA9160; family PR03; genus PR03. The sequence continues at coordinate 5,915 of QEVM01000146.1, forward strand.
CGTTCATCTCGAACTCGTCGTATCTAACGGGCCGCTCGCACCCGCTGATGCGCGAGTCGCTCCTCACGAGCTTCCACGAAATCTGGATCGATAACACCAACGGCGACAAGTACCGCACCGGGAAGATCATCCCTGCCGGGGCGCCAGGTGCTGGTAGTTCGGACCAAAGCGTATTCACGACCCCTCAAGACTCACGCGGCATCCAGGTCGGAACCTGCGTGTCGACGTTCCTCAAGCGGAATGCTCCTGGGCTCACACCTGAGAAGACGCCGATCCACTATCGAGATTTTTGGGGCCGAGCCGAAGGCAAGCGGCGGGCGCTGCTCGATTCGCTTTCGATGCACGAGTGGAGCGACGACAAGCGCGCAGCCGCCGCCGCGGAGCCTTCGGGACCGCGCGAGTACGAGACTCTCTTCACGAGCGAGTCGCAGCGCTTCCGGTTCGCCGCTCAAAGCATGAGCGGCGGCTACGAGGATTGGCCTGCGCTCGATGAGCTATTCCCCGTCTCGTTCCAGGGTGTGAACCCGAATCGTGGCCTGGATGGAAGCGTCATCGACATCGATCGCGAGGCGCTGCTCGCGCGTATGCGGTCCTACCTCGGCGCGAGAACGTTCGAGGAGGCCAAGCGAGTCGCGCCGGCGCTAGCCGAGAACCGAGCGCGGTACGTCGCAGCGGATGTCTGGGCGTCGCTCAGGAGGTCGACCGGGTTCAATGAGAGCAAGGCGCTCCGATACTTGACGTTCCCCTTCGATCTTCGTTGGCTCTACTACGAGCGAGAATGCAAGCTCCTCAACGAGCGACGGGAGGAGTTTGGAGACAACGCCGAGCGCAACGAGTTTCTCGTCGCCGTTCCGCAGGCGCGGCGGATCTCCGAAACACGCCCACTTTTCGCGACGACGCTCGTCGATCTCCATGCTCACGATCGTGGCTCGGTGTGCTTCCCACGAGATGTCCGCATCGGGGAACTCATCTCCGAGCGCGTCGCCAACCTAACGCCCGGTGCATGGACTGCGCTCTCGCGGATTTTCGGCCTGCGCGGAGAACGCTCTTCGGATGCCGCGAAGTCGCTCGTGCATGACCTCTTCTGCTGCGTCCTCGCCCTCCTCCACTCGCCGCTCTTCGAGAGCGACCATCGCGAGTCGTTGATCCACGACTGGGCGCGTGTTCCGATTCCGACCGAGCGAGACCGCTTCGAAGAGCTTACGCGCGTCGGCGCGCAGGTGATGACGCTGCTCGACCCACTCACCGATGCCGAGCCGGCGATCCACGCCATCCTGGGCGCGGAGCGCGCGAACCGCCTCGGCGTGATCCGCTCCGGCGCGCCGGGCGCACCCGATTTGCGTGTCACGATCTCCTGAGGAGCGCGACTACGCCGAGGGCGAGCTGCCCCTTCCCGAGTGGGGCGAGCGGACTGGCGACCTCTTCATCAACGAGAACGTCTGCTACGCGAACGTGCCCACCCTCGTGATGCGACACGAGCTCGGGGGCTATGCCGTCCTCAAGAAGTGGCTGGGCTACCGGCACGTCGACGACCGCGGCGGCGCGCCGCTAACGCTCGCCGAAGCGCGCCACTTCCGCTCGATGATCCAGCGCCTCGCCGCGCTCCTCGCACTCGGACCTGCTCTCGACGCGGCCTACGAGCGCTCCGCCGCCTGCGCGTTCACGTTCGAGAAGGCGGGACTTGCGTCCGCACCGCACGCCTCAGCCGCTGACCGAGAGCACATGCGACGCATCGGCGAGCAGAAGCGCCTGGTCGAGGACACGCCAGTACCCGGCTCGCTCGGCGAGGTCTTCGACCGCATGCACGCGATCGACGAAAGCCTCGGTGGACGGACGAACCGGCAATCCGGTAGCAGGGTCGAGGGCGATGCCGGCTCGAAAATCGGACCCTCGAGGAAGCCGGACACACGGCGCGGCGATGCGTGACGCGCTGCTGGCTCTTCGAGACTTACTCGATCAGATGGGAATCCGCTGGGCGCTGATCGGAGGCGTCGCCGCGAACCTCTACCGCCGCAAGACCCGGATGACGGCCGACGTGGATTTGCTGCTCGCAGCGGATGCGAGCGAGCGACTGACCGAGCTGGAAGCATCGCTTGTCGCCAGAGGCTGGTCGGTCCTCCGGGGCGACCCTGGCGGAGATCTGCTTCGGCTGCGCCACGGTACGTTCGGCAGCGTCGATCTTCAGATCGCCGGCACCGAGTATCAGCGGAGGGCGATCGAACGAGCCCGGCCCGCATCGCTTGGGCATTCGTTGGAGGTACCCGCGCTGAGCCCGGAGGACGTGATCGTTCACAAGCTGATCGCCGAGCGAGCCAAGGACATAGATGACATCGAGGCGCTGCTAGAGGCGCGAATCTCTTTCGACGAAGCCTACGTCGAGTACTGGGCCGAGTTCTGGGGTCGAACAGATCTGTGGCAGCGGATCCGCTCGGGATCCACGCATTCGCCTTGATCACGGCGCTGGAGGGGGCCAGCGTCCTCAGGTGCCGATGCGATCCACGCGCACGAGCGGCCCTTCCGGCGCGCCCTCCTCGGTGAGATCCACCTCGCCGATCACCGCCCAAAGGTCGTCGCCGGCGGGGTCGAGCAGCTTCTGTTGCACCGTCCAGCGGCGCGGGCCGGCGGGCGTGATCGCGGTGTGCTCGGCGAGCCGCGCGCGCGGATCGAAGAGGATGCGGCCGTACTCGGCGAGGAAGGGCGCGAGCGCGTCCTCGAAGCGGGCGGCGTCCCAGCGGTCGCCCGGATCGTCGCGCACGAGGCCCGCGGCGTCCTCGAAGCGGCCCTGCGCGAGCGCGCGCACGAGCTGCTGCATCTCGGCGCGGATGCGCGCGGCGAGCGCCTTCGGATGGCGCGCGAGGTCGAAGGGGCGCGGCGCGGGCGCGGCGGCGCGCGTCTTCGGCGCGTCGGGGCTGACGAGGCTCTCCCACTCCTCGACGAGGCTCGAGTCGACGCGCGCCAGCATCGCGCGCAGGTAGCCGATCACGTCGTACACGTCCTCGCTGCAGGCCGACTCGGGCACGCTGTGCACCAGCGTGTTGTGCACCTGCGAGAGGTAGCGGAGCAAGAGGCCCTCGCTGCGCTCGATCGCGTAGCGGCGTACGAAGTCGGCGAAGTCGTCGAAGTGCTCCCACATCTCGCGCGCGATCGACTTCGGCCGCACGCGCTCCTCCGCGGCCCACGGGTGCGACTCGGCGAACACGTCGAAGGTCGCCCACAGGAACTCGGCGAGCGGCTTCGGGTACGTCACGTCGGCCAGGCGCGCGATGCGCTCCTCGTAGGGGACGCCCTCGGCCTTGAGGCGCGCGATCAGCTCGCCCTTCGCGCGGTCGACCTGCTTGGCGAGGATCTGGCGCGGGTCCTCGAGGATCGCCTCGACCACCGAGAGCAGGTCCACCGCGTAGTCGGGCTGCTCGGGATCGAGCACGGCGAGGACGTCCACCAGGTACGGCGAGAGCGAGTGGTGCAGCGAGAAGTCGCGCTGCAGCGCCGGCGCGATGCGGATGCGCGCGCCGCCGCGCTCGAGATCGGCGACGCGCTGCACGAGGCCCGCGCGGCGCAGCGAGCGGAAGATCGCCGCGCCGTGGCGGAGCAGCTGGCGGCGGCGCGCGGCGGGCTCGTGCGAGGCCGCGATCAGGTCCGCGAGCAGGCGGTAGCCGCTGCCGCGCACCTCCTCGTCCTCGCCGCGCTGGAGCAGCGACACCAGCATCCCGTGCGTGACGCGGAACTGCGACTGGAGCGGCTCGGGCGGGCTCCAGGTGAGCCGCTCGAAGGTCTTGGCGTCCCAGCCGACGAAGCCGGGCGGCGGGCGCTTCGGCTGCTTCTTCTTGCCGCCCTTCGCGGACACGCGCTTGTTCTCGATCACGTGCTCGGGCGCCTGCGCCACCACCCAGCCGCGCTCGTCGAAGCCCTTGCGGCCGGCGCGCCCGACGATCTGCTTGAACTCGCGCACCGAGAGCACGCGCACCTTCTCGCCGTCGTACTTCGAGAGCGCCGAGAGCAGCACCGTGCGGATCGGCACGTTGACGCCGACGCCGAGCGTGTCGGTGCCGCACACGACGCGCAGCAAGCCCTTCTGCGCGAGCTGCTCGACCAGCAGGCGGTACTTGGGCAGCAGGCCCGCGTGGTGGACGCCGACGCCGTGGCGCAGGAAGCGCTGCACGTCCTTGCCGTAGGGACTCTCGAAGCGCACGCCGCCGAGCTCGCGCCCGATCGCCTCGCGCTGCTCGCGCGTCGCGATGCGCGCGCTGGTGAGCGCCTGCGCCTGCTCGGCGGCCTCGCGCTGCGTGAAGTGCACGACGTAGACCGGCGCCCTGCCCTGCTCGAGCAGGTCCTCGACCTTCTCGTGCAGCGCCGTCTCGCTGTACTCGAAGGTGAGCGGCACGGGCCGGTCCTCGGAGTGCACGTGCACGACGGGACGCTGCGTCACCGCCGCGAGCCGCTGCTCGATCGGCCGCGTGTCGCCGAGCGTCGCCGACATCAGCAGGAACTGCGTCTTCGGCAGCGCGAGCAGCGGCACCTGCCACGCGACGCCGCGGTCCGGGTCGGCGTAGTAGTGGAACTCGTCCATCACGACGTAGGGCGCGTCGGCGAGCTCGCCGCGCCGCAGCGCCATGTTCATCAGCACCTCGGCGGTGCAGCAGACGACGGGCGCCGCCCAGTTGATGCTGGCGTCGCCGGTCATCATGCCGACGTTCTCGGGCCCGAGCTCGTCGCAGAGCGCGAAGAACTTCTCGCTCGCGAGCGCCTTGATCGGCGCCGTGTAGAACGAGCGGCGCCCCTCGCACAGGCCCTTGTAGTGGAGCCCGAGCGCGACCAGCGACTTGCCCGAGCCCGTCGGCGTCGAGAGCACCACGTGCTTGCCCGACCACAGCTCGAGCAGCGCCTCTTCCTGCGCCGCGTAGGGCGCGATGCCGGTCGCCCCGATCCACGCGACGAAGCGGTCGAGCGCCTCGTCGGGCGAGATGCGCGCGTCGACCTGCTCGCGCAGGCGCGGCCGCTCGAAGGTCGTGAGGGTCATGCGGGCCTCAGCGTAGCCGCGGCATTCGGATCGGACCTGCGGCTTCGCTCGGTGCATTGCATGCGCCCATTGTCGGGTATGATGCCGGCGCCCCAACGACGGAAGCTCACCGGCCCGTGTCGACGCCCGCGACGACGAACTTCCATGCTCGCTACTTCGCGCACGAACTCACCAAACGCTGCGCGTCGGACAGCATCGAGAAGCTCGCTCCGGTGCTCGCCGATGCTCAGGTCGATCTCAATCCGCACCAGGTCGAAGCTGCTCTGTTCGCGTTCCGGAGCCCGTTCTCCAAGGGCGCCATTCTCGCGGACGAGGTCGGCCTGGGGAAGACGATCGAGGCGGGCCTCCTCCTGGCCCAGAAGTGGGCCGAGCGCAAGCGGCGCCTCCTCGTGATCGTTCCAGCCAATCTTCGCAAGCAGTGGAGCCAGGAGCTGGCGGACAAATTTCACCTGCCGTCGGTCATTCTGGAGAACCGCAGCTTCAACGAGACAGTTCGCGCCGGAAACCTCAACCCCTTCGAACAAGCCGGCGTCGTGCTCTGTTCGTATCAGTTCGTGCGCTCGAAGGAGCCGTACGTCCGCCAGGTGAGCTGGGATCTCGTGGTGATCGACGAGGCGCACCGGCTTCGCAACGTCTACAGGGCCTCCAGTAAGATCGCGCTCGCGATCAAGGGCGCGATCGCGCCCTTCGACAAGGTGCTCCTCACCGCCACGCCGCTCCAGAACTCGCTGCTCGAGCTCTACGGCCTCGTCAGCATCATCGACGACTACACCTTCGGCGACATCCGTAGCTTTCGCGCGCGTTTCACGCGCCTCACCAACGACGACGACTTCTCGGAGCTGAAGCGTCGACTCGAGCCGGTGTGTAAGCGAACGCTGCGCCGCCAGGTGCTGGAGTACGTGAAGTTCACGAACCGACACGCGCTCGTGCAGGAGTTCACCCCGTCGGTCGAGGAAGAGCGCCTCTACAACTTGGTGACCGAGTATCTCCAGCGCCCGTCGCTCCACGCCCTGCCGGGCGGGCAGCGCCAACTCATGACGCTGATCCTGCGCAAGCTCCTCGCATCTTCGACCTATGCGATCTCGGGAACACTCGAAGGTCTGGCCCAGCGCCTCGACGCGGCGGCCAAGGCAGCCGAGAGCGTCGACGCGCTGCCCGACGGGCTCTCCGAGGACGTCGAAGAGCTGGACGAGCTCGCCGACGAATGGGACGAGGACGACGGCGACGCGGCACAGCCGGGGCGCGCGCGGCTGTCACCCGAGCAAATCGCCGAAATGCGGGCCGAAGAAGCGCGCCTGCGCGAGTTCGCGGCGCTCGCGAAGTCGATCATCAAGAACTCCAAGGGCGAAGTCCTGCTCGCCGCGCTGCGACGGGGCTTCGGCCGCGCCGCGGAGATGCAGCAGGACGGCGCCGGGGCCGCGCTCGAGCAGAAGGCGATCATCTTCACGGAGTCGCGCCGAACGCAGGAATATCTCTTCCGCGTGCTCGAGCGGACCGAGTTCGCCGGCAAGGTGATGCTCTTCAACGGCACCAACAACGATCCGATGTCGAAAGCGATCTACCAGCGGTGGCTGGAACGCCACGCAGCCACAGATCGCATCACCGGGTCGCCGACCGCCGACATGCGCGCTGCGCTGGTCGAGCACTTTCGCGACTCGGCTAGCATTCTGATCGCCACCGAAGCCGCCGCGGAGGGCATCAACCTCCAGTTCTGCAACCTGGTGGTCAATTACGACCTGCCCTGGAATCCGCAGCGCATCGAGCAGCGGATCGGTCGCTGCCATCGCTACGGCCAGCGCCGCGACGTCGTGGTCGTGAACTTTCTCAACAAGAAGAACGCCGCCGATCAACGCGTGTACCAGCTCCTCGACGAGAAATTCAAGCTCTTCGACGGCGTGTTCGGGGCGAGCGACGAAGTCCTCGGCGCGGTCGAGTCCGGCGTGGACTTCGAAAAGCGCATCGCCGGCATTTATCAGAGCTGCCGCACGCCGGAGCAGATCGCGTTCGAGTTCGACGCGCTCCAGCGGGACCTCGAAGCGGAGATCGAGGCGCTTCCTCGATCGCTTCAACGAGCAGCTCTGGACGCTCACGCGCCACGTGCTCGCCGACGACGCCCGCTTCGACGACGCGACCTGGAGCTTCCAGCTCCACCGCAATCCGTTCCGCGGCGAGGCGATCCACCCCGGTCCCTATCGCATGGCGAAGCATGTGGACGACGCGAACACCTACCGCGTCGGTCACCCGCTCGCGCAGCGCGTGATCGAGCTCGGCAAGGCGCTGCCCACACCAACTCGTGAAGTGCGCTTCCAGTACACCGATTCGCGGAAGCGGATCGCGGTCCTCGAGCCACTCGTCGGGCAATCGGGCTGGCTGGCCTGCTCCCTGCTCGCCGTGAGCGCCCTCGAAGCCGAGGACTACCTCCTCTTGGCGGGCGTGACGGACGCGGGCCTCGATCTCGACGAGACCCAGTGCCGCCGCCTGTTCGATCTGCCGGGATCGGAAAGCGCGGCCGCCGTGCCGCCGCCCGCCGTCGCGCAGTGGCTGCGGAGTGAGCTGTCGCGACGTCGCCAGGGCGTGCTCGAAGGCATGAGCAGCCGCGACGGCCGTTGGTTCCAGTCAGAGATGGATCGGCTCGATCGCTGGGCCGAAGACCGCAGCGCCGCATTGAAGGTCGAACTCGAAGCGCTGGAGGACAAGCTCAAAGAGGTGCGCAAGAGCGCACGCACGGCGGGCACGCTTCCCGAGAAGCTGGAGCGGCAACGCGAAGTGCGCGCGCTTGAGAGCAAGCACGACGACGCGTGGCGCGCCTTCGATCAGGCCAAGCGCGAGATCGATCGCGAGAAGGAGGCGCTGCTGGACGAGATCAGCGAGCGGTTGGCCCAGCAGGCGCAGGAGCAGATGCTCTTCACCCTGCGCTGGAGCGTGACGTGAAACAAGCGAAGTACGACAACACGGGCTCCGAAGCGAGCGAGCCGAACCGACTCGACCTCCGGTCGCACGACGTCACCGAAGACAAGCGCCGGGAGCTGCTGCGCCTCTTTCCCGAAGCGCGCACTGAAGGCGGCAAGATCGACTTCGAGCGCTTGCGACTGGCGCTCGGCACCGTCGTGGACGTCGGCAAAGAGCGCTACGGGCTCACCTGGCCCGGTAAGGCCGAGTGCTTCCAGGCCGTGCAGACGCCGAGCCTCGGCACGCTGCTTCCCTGCCGCGAGGAGAGCGTCGACTTCGACACCACCGAGAACCTGATCATCGAGGGCGACAACCTCGAAGTGCTGAAGCTCTTGCAGAAGTCCTACCTGGGCAAGGTCAAGATGATCTACATCGATCCGCCCTACAACACGGGCAACGACTTCATCTACCCGGACGACTACAGCGAGTCGCTGCAGACGTACTTGCAGTACACGGGACAGGTGGATGCGGAAGGGAAGAAGTTCGGGACGAACACGGAGACGGATGGTCGATTTCACTCGAAGTGGCTGAGCATGATGTGGCCACGGCTCTATATGGCGCGAAATCTCCTCCGCGACGACGGCATGCTGTTCGTCTCGTGCGACGACAACGAGATATCCAATCTGCGCGCGACCTTGAACGAGATCTTCGGCGAGGAGAACTTCATCGCGACAGTGATTTGGCAGAAGGTCTTTTCGCCGAAGAACTCAGCACGCCACTTCTCCGAAGACCACGACTACATTGTGGCGTACGCACGCCACGCAGATGTTTGGCGCCCGCGGCTCTTGCCGCGCACGAACGAGATGGAAGCGCGATACGAGAATCCCGACGGCGACCTTCGAGGCCCGTGGACGTCGGGGGATTTCTCTGCGCGCAACTACTACAGCGAAGGCACCTACGCAATCACGTGCCCTTCTGGCCGCGAGATCTCGGGTCCGCCTCCGGGCACCTACTGGCGGATGAAGAAGGACAAGTTTCTGGAGCTCGACCGCGACGGCCGAATCTGGTGGGGCAAGGATGGGAATGGGACGCCCCGGCTCAAGCGGTTCCTATCCGAAGTGAAGCAGGGACGTGTTCCGCAGACTTTCTGGCCTTATGAGGAAGTGGGGCACACGCAAGGCGCGAAGAAGCAACTAATGGAGCACGTTGCTTTTGAGCAGACCGACAACGTCATCGATTCGATCAAGCCTACCGGTCTGATTCGTCGCATGCTGCAACTCGCGACCGAGCCGTCAGAGGTTGATGTAGTCCTCGACTTCTGCGCTGGTAGCGGGTCTACCGGCCATGCCGTATTCGAGCAGAACGAGGAAGACGGAGGGAACCGCCGGTTCATTTTGGTACAGCTCCCCGAACCGTTGCCCCAGCCCGAAACTGAACTCCGAACGATCGCCGACATCACGAAGGAACGCGTCCGCCGCGTCATCAAGAAGCTGAACGAGTCCGACACGGGCCAGCTCTCGCTCGAACGAGGAAAGAAGCAGGACCGCGGCTTCCGCGTCTACAAGCTCGCCGAGTCGAGCTTCAAGCCCTGGAACGCCGACGTCCCGCATGACGCCGAGGCCGTGGCCCAGCAGCTCGATCTCCATGTCGACCACATCCGCGAGGGGCGCAGCACCGAGGATCTCCTCTGGGAGATCCTGCTGAAGAGCGGCTTCCCGCTCACGACGCCGATCGAGACGCTGACGCTCGCCGGCAAGACCGTCCACGCGGCCGCCGGCGGCGAGATGCTGCTGTGCCTCGACCGCGCGCTCACGCTCGAAGTGATCCGCGCGATCGCCGAGCGCGAGCCGTCGCGCGTGGTGCTCCTGGACGCGGGCTTCGCCGGCAACGATCAGCTCAAGGCCAATGCCGCCCAGATCTTCAAGACGAAGGGCGTCGTGAGCTTCCGGACGGTGTAGGGCCGATGCCGACGATCAGCGTCTTCTATGGAATCGTGATCCAGATGTTCTGGAACGACCACGGCCCGCCGCACTTTCACGCGCTCTACGCGGAGCACGAAGCGTTGATCGACCTGCGCGAGCTGCGCGTGCTGCGCGGCTCGCTCCCGCGCCGCGCGATGGCGCTCGTATTGGAATGGGCCGCCGAGCATCGCGACGAATTGATGGAGGACTGGGAGCTATGTCGCAGACTTCAGCCCCCGAACCCGATCCCGCCGCTGCGGTAGAGCCGGCGATCCGCCACACCGTCGCATGGCGCCTCACGGCCGTGAGGGCGCTGCCCGACGCACGGCTGCACGTGACGTTCGTGGACGGCACCGCGGGCGAAGTGGATCTGCGCGGCTTCCTTGCACGGCCGGAGGTCACCGGCACGGTTTTCGAAGCGCTGCGCCAGCCTCAGCACTTCGAGGGCGCCGCCGTCGTGCTCGGCGCCGTCGTTTGGCCGAGCGGCGCGGATCTCGCTCCGGACGCGATGTACGACGCGATCCGCGAGCGCGGCTGCTGGATTCTCGATTGACCGCATGAAGCTTCAGTTCGATCCCAACCAGCGCTACCAGATGGACGCCGTCGGCGCGGTGGCGGATCTCTTCGAGGGTCAGCCGCGCGGCGCACCCGAGTTCTCGGTGATCCGGATGGAGGCGGTCGGCAGCCTCTTCGGCGCCCAAGAGCGCTCCGAGCTGGGCGTCGGCAACGCCTTGCTGCTCGGCGAGGACATGCTGCGCGCCAACACGCGCGCGATGCAGCAGCGCAACGACATCGACGTCGCCGATCCCGGCGCGCCGCTCGAAGCCTGGGACCTATTCGACGCACCCGCCGATCGCGCGCGTCGCTGCCCGCACTTCTCGGTCGAAATGGAGACGGGCACCGGCAAGACCTACGTCTACCTGCGAACCATCTTCGAGCTCTCCCAGCGCTACGGCTTCAACAAGTTCCTCATCGTCGTCCCGAGCGTCGCGATCCGCGAGGGCGTGCTCAAGAACATCGAGATCACGCGGGATCACTTCCGCGCGCTCTACAACAACCTCGCTTTCGAGCACTTCGTCTACGACGCGCGCAAGGCGAACCGGCTGCGCCATTTCGCGACGAGCAGCACGCTCCAGATCGGCGTCATCAACATCCAGGCCTTCAACAAGAAGGACAGCGCGGTGATTTACAAGGAGAGCGACAAGCTCTCCGGCCGGCAGCCGATCGAGTTCGTGCAGGCGGCGCGGCCGATCGTCGTGATCGACGAGCCCCAGAGCGTCGAGGGCGGCGAAGAAGGCGCCGGGATGACCGCCCTCCAGCGGCTCAATCCCCTCTGCACGCTGCGCTACTCGGCCACCCACCGGAACCGGTACAACCTCGTCTACCGCCTCGACCCGGTGCGCGCGTTCGAGCTCAAGCTGGTCAAGCAGATCGTCGTGGCGAGCGCGACCGTGGAAGGCGGCGCCAACGACGCTTTCGTGCGCGTCGAGAGGATCGACTACAAGCCGAAGCTCCGGGCGAAGCTCCGAATCCACGTCCAGAGCGCGAGCGGACCGAAGGAGAAATCCCTCACCGTTCAGAACGGCGCCGATCTCTTCGCACTGTCCAACGAGCGCGCGATTTATCAGCACGGCTTCTCGATCGCGGAGATCAACGCCGAGCCAGGCAACGCCTTCGTTCGCTTCAGCAACGGGCGCGTCCTGCGCGAAGGCGAAGAGATCGGCGGCATGCGCGACGACGTCTGGCGCGTGCAGATCAAGCACACCGTGAAGAAGCACCTGGAGCGCGAGCTCCAGCTCCGCGAGCGCGGGATCAAGGTGCTCTCGCTCTTCTTCATCGATCGCGTCGCGAGCTACCGCGACTACGACGCAGCGGGCCGGCCGATCAAGGGCAAGTTCGCGCTGGCGTTCGAGGAAGCACTCGCGGAGCTGGCGAAGGAGCCGCGCTTCGCGGCGCTCACCTGGCTGGGAGAGCCGATCGAGCGCCTCCACGACGGCTACTTCGCCAAAGACAAGAAGGGCATCCTCAAGGACACGCGCGGCGATACTCAGGCCGACGACGAGGCGTACAACCTCATCATGAAGGACAAGGAGCGGCTCCTCACGCTGGAGGAGCCGCTCCGCTTCATCTTCAGTCACTCGGCGCTGCGCGAAGGCTGGGACAGTCCCAACGTCTTTCAGATTTGCACGCTCAACGAAACGCGCAGCACCGTGAAGAAGCGCCAGGAGATCGGGCGCGGGCTTCGCCTCGCTGTCGATCAGAGCGGCAAGCGCGTGTTCGACGAGTCGGTGAATCGCCTCTTCGTGATGGCCAACGAGAGCTACGAGGATTTCGCGCGCGCGCTCCAGACCGAGTACCAGCAGGACTGCGGCGTCACGTTCGGCCTGGTTCCGCTCGCCGCGATCGCGAAGCTCACACGTGTCGTCGAGGACCGTGAAGAGCCGATCGGGCGCGCAGCGGCGGAGGCGATCCGGACGGCGCTGGTCGAGCAGAAGCTCGTTGACGCAGCGGGCCGGATCCAGCCGGCATTCGATCCCAAGCAGAAGGACTTCGCGCTCGCGCTCCCCGACGGATACGCCGATCTCGCGCCGGCGGTCATCGACCTCCTCGGGTCGTACCAGATCGAGCGCCACGTGCGCCGCGAGCGAAACGAAGGGACGAACCGACTGCGCAAGGAAGTCCGGCTGAGCCCGGAGTTCGCCGCGCTCTGGGAGCGCATCAAGCCGAAGACGACGTACCGGATCGAGTTCGACAGCGACCGTCTCGTTGCGCGCGCGCTGGAGCAGCTCACCGGCATGCCGAAGATCGAGCCGCCGCGCGTCCGTGTCAGCACGGGGCGCCTCGAGGTCGGCAGAGGGGGAGTCGCGACGGCGGCCACCGGGGTTTCCGATGAGCGCGCCGAATGGGGCAACGGCCCGCTGCCCGACGTGCTGGCGTATCTCCAGAACGAGACCGAGCTAACGCGCTCGACGATCGTCCGTGTCCTGAGAGAGTCGGGCCGCATCGGCGAGCTCTTCGTCGACCCGCAGCGCTTCATGGACGGCGTGGCCGCCGTCCTGAAGCACGAGCTGCACCGGCTCCTCGTCGACGGCATCAAGTACGAGCGGATCCCGGGAACGGGTTCCGACGCCGAGTGGGAGATGCTGCTCTTCGAGCAGCAAGAGCTGATCGACTACCTCTCGGCGCTGCAAGTGCAGAAGTCGATCTACGAGTACGTCGTCTACGAGTCCGAGGTCGAGCGAGAATTCGCCCAGGCGCTGGACGAGCGCGACGACATCAAGCTCTTCGTGAAGCTCCCGCGCTGGTTCGTGATCGATACGCCCGTCGGGTCGTACAACCCCGATTGGGCGATCCTGAAGCACGACGGGCAGGCGCTCTACCTCGTTCGCGAGACGAAGAGCACCAAAGACTTCCTGAAGCTCCGCACGCCCGAGGCGGACAAGATCCGCTGCGGATTGCGCCACTTCGAGGCGATCGACGTTCCGTTCGCCGTCGCCGTGACGAGCGAGGACGTGTAGCGCGACGATCGATCGCATGGCCATGAGGAACGCAGGAAGATGTCGAGCCCGCCCTCCGCAACGGCGCCCGCACAGATCATCTGGCCCGACTGGCGCGAGTGGATTCGCAACAAGGCCCATGCCGTTGCCGAGTCCGCCGAGGACTACGAGCTGCACATGGCGGCGGTGGAGTGGTCGCTGGCTTCACCGCTCGCCATCAACGACCGCAGAGACTTCGAGTCGCTCGGCGGCATCCAGGTCGAGCCCTTCGATCACCAGGTCCGCAACGCGATCCTCTTCTTTCGCCGGCTCGCGCCCCGCGGCCTCATCGCCGACGACGTGGGTCTCGGCAAGACGATCACGGCGGGCCTGATCGCGAAGGAGCTGATCGCGCGCGGGCGCGTCGAGACGATGCTCGTGGTTTGCCCGAAGCCTTTGCTGGAGCAGTGGAGGGAGGAGCTTCGCTCGAAGTTCGGAATCGAGGCGGAGGCCGCGAGCGGAGGCGCATTCCGCGACCTCGATCGGCACCCGAACTGGATCACGACCTACAACACGGCGCGGGCGCGAATCGACGAGATCGCCAAGCGGCGGTTCGATCTGCTGATTCTCGACGAGGCGCACGCGCTACGAAACCTGCACGGATCTCAGCAACCGCCGCAGGTCGCCTTGGCCTTCGAACAGCTCATGAGGAAGGAGAGTGTGCGCTTTGCCATCGCGCTCACGGCGACGCCGATCCAGAACCGCCTCTGGGACCTCTACAGCCAGATGGAGATCCTGCGAGCGCCACAACCCAACCCGTTCGGCAGCCCCGCTCAGTTCAAGCATCGCTTCATTCGAGACCCGCAGACGGCGCGCGAGCTGAAGCCCGGGACCGAGCAGGCGTTTCGCCAGCTCGTGAGCGAGACGACGCTTCGCACGCGCCGTGGCGACACGGGCCTTCTCTTTCCCAGTCGTGAGGTGAGAGACAGCAGCCTCACGCCGCACCCCGAGGAAGCGGTGTTCACCGACACGGCGCTCGGGACGATCCTGAAGTTCGACAAGCTTCCGCAGATCACGTACGCGCTGAGCTTGATGAGCAGTCCGTGGGCACTGGCGAGCTCGTTCGAGAGGCGAGCGAAGGACGGGAAGTACTCCGCCGAGTTTCGGCAAGAGCTCGCGCAAGTCGCCCGGAAGGGCCGCGAGATTCGGCGGTCTGCGAAGACCGATGCGGTGCTCGAGATGGTTCGCGCCTCCGCTCGCGACGGGCGCGCTGCGCGGCTCATCGTCTTCACGATGCGCGTGGAAACGCTTCTGCACCTGCATGCCGTGCTCGGCGCGGCGGGCTTCGCGGATCAAATCGGAATCATGCAAGGCGGACAGGCGCGCGAGAACCAGCAGGCGATCGACGACTTCATGGCAGAGCCCGCCAAGCGACCGATCCTGTTGTCGACCGACACCGGCGCCGTCGGGCTGAACCTCCAGGCCGGCAACATCGTGGTGAACTACGACCTGCCGTGGAACCCGATGATCGTCGAGCAGCGCATCGGGCGCGTACAGCGGCTCGGCCAAAGCGCGAAGCACGTCATCGTCCACAACCTCTTCCTGAAGGGAACGATCGAGGAAAAGGTCGTCTGGCGTCTGATGGAGAAGCTCAATCTCTTCAGTCAGGCGATCGGCGAGATGGAAGAGCTGCTCGAGCTCTGCGGGTACGACGACGACGGCGGCCAGCGGCGCTCGCTCGAACAAGTCGTCATGGAACTCATCCGCAAGTCAGTGGAGCGAAAGGACATCGAGCGAGACCTCGAGCTCATGAAGGCGAGCCGCATCGAAGCCGAGGCGAAGATGCGCCAGATGCGCGAAGCGACCGAAAGCGCGCTCGCCTCGATCCAACCACCCGACATCGGGGTGCGTCTCGAGGGACTGGACCGGGTCGAGCCGCGGCTGCCGCTCCGGGACTTGATCGCCGCCTGTGTGCGGCAAGCCGGCGACGAAGCCGTCGAGACTCTCGATGGGCGTCTTCTCGTGCGAGCGGGTGGACGTACGGAAGAGCTGGTGTTCGAGGCGGGCGTTTCGGGATCGCCCCCGATCGGGGGGCCCCCGCGAGTCGCGGTCGCGCCGGGGACCCGGGGATTCGATCGCTTCGCGGGGCCCATGATCGAGGGCTCAGCGCATCGCGTCCTCGAAGGAACGCGGGCACCGCTCGACGAGGTGGAGGCACGGCTCCGCGACCGCATCGCCGCGCTGGGTCTCGTCTTGGACGGGGTGCGCGAAATCGGTCGCCAGCCGCGGTCGGGCGTGGGCGTGTCATGCCGCGTGGCCGCTCAGGTGGCTCTGGACAAGTACGAGGCCCTGGTCGAGGTCGAGCAGTGCGATGTCGAGGACGAAGTCGATGCCTTCTTGCGCGGCGAGCGAACGCTGAACCCTGCCGGCCATCCGCTCGAGCCGCTCCGAGGCGCGCGCTTGGAAGAGATTCGCGCGAGCCTCGCCGACGTCGAGGGTCGACTCGGCGATGCCGCGTTGGGAAACCCCAGCGTGCGCAAGTTCGCGGAGTTCTATCGAGCGCGATTTGAGGAGGACATCGAGCGCTTGGCCCGCCACGTGATTGGTGCGCGGGGCCTCCAGCCTGGGGAGGACCCGGAGGAGATCGTCCGCGAGAAGGCGCGTACGACACGCGCGATTCGGACGGCCTACGAGTCGATCCAGACTCGTTTCCTTCCCCGCGTGCGGATCGACCCGGTCGGCGCTCGTGGGCTTCTCTACGAGACGGCCGAGATCGAGGTGCGGCTCCGCAATCGCAGCCAAGCCAAGGCGCACCCGTTTCAGCTCTGGGTCGTGCCGATCTCCGGCGCGATCCGAACCGAGCTGCCGCTCACAGAGCGCGCCGCTCGTGAAGGGAGCGCTTGGGCCTGCCCGGGTGGGCACCTGTGCCACTCGGAAGAGTTTGTGTCGTGCTCGGACGATGACTGCACGGAGGGCGTCTGCCGGGAGTGCCAGCAAGACACGCGAACCCGCGCAGCGCTCGCGGCGTGTACCCAGTGCGCAAGGCTGGTCTGCTCCACTCACCGAGCGGCGTGCTCCGCGTGCTCGAAGCAGCTCTGCGAGGATCACGCGGTTCGACTGAGTGGCAGCGCAGACGTCTCCTGCGAAGGCTGCTCCGCGACGCTCGACGACGGCGCACGCGTCCGCGCCGCCGACGTCGCCACGTCGGCCGTGTCGGGCCGCCCGGGCCTTCGGAGCGCAATGCGGCGGAGCCCCGTGAGCGGAGCGTTTTTCTTCGAAGACGAAGGTGAGCGCTGCGACGAGACGGGGGAACTCTTGCCCCCGGGCGATCTGGGCCGTTGCAGCGTGACCGGAAAGCGCGTCCGCAAGGACCGCCTCGATCGCGACGACGTCACGGGTCAGCTCGTCTCGCGCATAATCCTTGTCAAGAGCGCGATGTCGGGACGGCAAACGTCGCGGGAGAATCTGCGAGCCAGTCCGATCACGGGACGATTGGCGCTGTCCGACGAGTTCTCAGCGTGTCCGGTCTGCAACCAATCGCTTCCGGCCGACGAGCTCGCGACCTGTCCCGAAACCGGCTTGCGCATGTGCGCCGAGCACATGATGCGATGCGAGGAATCCGGGGAACGAGTCGCGCCGTCCGCACTGGGCTCGTGTAGCGCAACAGGAACGCGAGTCAGACGATCCCTGCTCGCGCGCGACGAAGCATCCGGGGTCCGCGTGCTCGCACGTCTGTTGGAGACCTGCGAGCGGACGGGAAGGCGGGTGCTTCCCGGCGCGCTTTCCGTGTCGTCGGTGAGCGGCAAGCGAGTCCTCGCATCCGAGCTGGTCTCCTGCGAAGAGAGCGGACGCCTCCTCTTGCCGGAAGAGCGCGTGACCTGCGAGGTGACGCGCAAGCAGGTCCATCCGGATCTCGTTTTCCGCTGCCCCGAAACCGGTCTCACGCTCCTTCGCAGCGCTGCGGCGCGCTGCAAGGCGACGGGCGACGACGTCGCCCCGGCTGCACTCGAGCGGTGCGAGGCGACCGGCAGGAACGTGCGGCGATCGCTGCTCGGGATCGATCAGGTTACAGGTCGTCGCGTTCAGTCCAGTCTGCTTGCGACCTGTGAAGTGACAGGCAAGCGAACGACGGCCGAACAGCTCGCGCGTTCAGCAGTGAGCAGGCGCCTCGTCCTTCGCGACTTGCTCTTCCCGTGTGAAGAAAGCGGCGCACGCGCTTTGCCCTTCGAGCTGACGGTCTGCGAGGCTTCGGGCGCACGTGTCCTGCCGCGGCTGCTCGAACCATGCGCCGTGTCCGGGAAGAACGTATGCAGGAGCCTGCTGCAGAGCTGCGAGGTCACCGGTAGGCGCGCTCTACCGGAGCACCTCGATCGCTGCAGCCGCACCGGCAAGCGAGCGCAGCGAACGCTGCTGGCTCGTTCGCAGTCGACGGGTGAGCTGGGCCTTGCCGATCTCCTCATGCCGTGCGAGGTCACTGGAGATCGCGTGTTCGCGGAAGAGCTCGCGACCAGTGCGTTGAGCGGCAAGCGCTTTCGGGCCGATCGGGCAGCACAGTGCGACGTCTGCGCTCGGCGCGGCGACATCACCGAGATGCGTCGATGCTCGGTGTGTCAGTCGACGGTGTGCGCACGCGACATCGCGACCGCCGTGTGCAGGCTGTGCGCGCAGGTGCTCGCACAAGACGGAACGGCGCGCCCGCCGGACGCCACTATGGCGAGCCTGCGGGCGCGCTACCCGTGGATCCGGAGCGCATGGATGGTCGAAGGGGTGGCCGCGATCCGAGTCGAGGCGCGGCCATCGAGACTCGCCTTGGGAAGACGTTCCACCCTCCTCACGTTGCGTCGGGAGCCGAAGCAGGGAGAGCCTCCGACGGATCGCGCCGAAACGACTTCGGCGACCATCACGAGCGAGTTGCGAAGGATCGCGAAGCGCGCGTGGACCAGTCTGCAGAAGACGGGAATCTGAGGTCCGCCTTGCGGCCGGACCACCGCCGCGAGACCGGGCCGTTACAATCGCTCGACTCCATGCCGTCCTTGCAGTCCCTGTTCGAAGAGGTGCGCGCGGCGGCCTCGAAGCGCGCCTGGTCGCGCGGCGTCGAGCTGGTGCGCGCGAACGCGGTGTCCGCCGAGCAGGTGGACGCGCGCGAGGCGCAGCTCCGCGTCGCGGTCGCGGGGCAGGCGCTGGCGCCGCTCGCGACGCTGCTGCTCGACGCCGACGCCTGGTCTTGCGAGTGCGCGGGCGACGAGGACCCGTGCGAGCACGTCGCCGCCGCGGTGATCGCGCTGCGGCGCGCGCGCGAGGAGGGCCGCGAGCTGCCGTCGCCCGCCGCGAGCGGCAGCGGCCGCCTGCGCCACGAGCTGTGGCGCGCGCGCGGCGGCCTCGCGCTCGAGCGCTGGGTGGTGTTCGAGGACGGCAGCGAGCCGGTGAAGCTCTTCGCGAACGCGCGCGCCGTCGCGGCCGGCCGCGCGCCCGGCCCGAAGCTGATCGCCACCGAGGCGGATCTCGCGGTCGACGACGCGCTCGGCACGCAGCGCGGCGGCGTGCTCTCGCGCGGCGTGCTGCAGCGCCTGCTGCCGCTCCTCGCCGCCTGCGACGACGTGCGGCTCGACGGCGCGCCGGCGCGCCTCTCGCAGGAGCCGGTGGTGCCGGTCGCGCGCGTGTCCGACCGCGACGGCGGCTTCTTCGTGCAGGTGGACCTGCGGCCCGGCGTGACCGAGATGCTGAGCGACGACGTCGCGCTCGTGGACGGCGTCGTCCGGCCGCTGCGCGAGTCGCGCCTCACCGGCCGCGAGCTCGCGGACCTGCCGCGCGGACGCGTCTTCCGCGCCGACGAGGCCGGCGTGCTCGCGAGCGAGCTGCTGCCGGACCTCGCCAAGCGCATCGACGTCGACGTACGCACGAGCCGCCTGCCGCGCACCACGCGCAGCGAGCCGCCGCGCGTGCGCGTCGACGTGCGGCGCGACGGCGACGCGCTCGTCGCGCGCGCGGACGTCGTGTACGGCGATCCGCCGACCGCGCGCGTCGAGGCGGGCCGCCTGGTCGCGCTCCAGGGCGTCGTGCCGGTGCGCGACGAGGCGGGCGAGCGCGCCGCG
>QEVM01000147.1 GCA_003576805.1 Pseudomonadota bacterium
ACGTGCGCGGCGCCGAGCCGCGCCGCGAGCTCGTCCGCGACGCGGCGCGCGAGCGCGGCGGGATCGCGCTCGGCGGCGAGCGGCGCGCGCCACTCGAGACGCCCGTCGAGCGGTGGCAGGCGCGTCCAGCGCCGCGTCAGCGCGCCGTCGGCGTCCATGCGACCGCCCTTCGCCCGGCGAGGTGGTGCCCCCAGGCGACCAGGATCGACGCGTTCACGAGCAGGAAGAAGCCGGCGAGGCGCGGCAGGGTGGCGCGCCGCAGCGAGCGCGACGCGAGGCTCGCCGCGCCGAGCGCGTAGAAGGCGAGCTGTCCGGCGAGCAGCGCGCGCGCGGCCGCGCTCTCGGTCGCGGCGACGGCGCTCGCGGCGAGCAGCACCGCCAGCGCCGCGGGCGCGGTGAAGCGCGCGACCTTGTGGCCCCAGAGCGCGAACGCGACGCGGCCGCGCCGCGGCGCGAGCAGATCCGGATACGCGCACAGCACCGCGACGCCGCGCCGCACCGTGCGCACCTTGCGCGCCCACTCGCGGCGCGGGTCGCGCACCGGCGCGATGCGCGCGCGCGCCGCCGGCTCCGACACCGCGCGCAGGCCGCGCCGCGCGGCCTCGAGCGCGATGCGGAAGTCGCTCGCCAGGTGCGCGGGCCACGGATCGCACAGCGAGCGGCGCGCGGCGAAGAGCGAGCCCGAGCAGCCGACGAGGCTGCCCGCGCGGCTCTCGAGCCGGCGGATCGCCATCTCGTAGGCCGCGTAGGCGCCCTCGCCCTCGTCGCGGTCGACGAGGTCTTCGCTGCTGACGCAGCCGACGCGCGGGTCCGCGAACGGCGCGACCAGGCCGGCGAGCGCGCCGGGCTCGATCTCCGCGCCGACGTCGGTGAAGACCAGGATCTCGCCGCGCGCCGCGGCGATCGCCGCCGCCTGCGCCGCCTCCTTGCCGCCGCGCCGCGCGAGACGCACGAGCCGCACGCCGCGCGCCGCGAACGACCGCGCGATGGCGTCGGTCGCATCGGCCGACGCATCCGACGCGACCAGGATCTCCTTCGCGCCGGGATACGCGAGCGCGCAGGTCTCCTCGAGCTTGCACGCGAGCCGGGCCGCGCCGTCGTGCACGGCGACGATCACCGACAGCGACGGCGCGTGCGCCGCGCGTTGCACCGGGCGCGGCGACACGCGGCCGAGCAGCCAGAGCGCGAGCGGATAGCCCGCGTACGCGAACGCCACCCACGCCGCGGCGAGCGCGATCGCGAGCCACGCCGCCGTCATCGCTCGCCCGCCACGGCGAGCGCCTCGGCGAGGTGACGCTCGAGCGCGTCGACGCGCCGGTCCCAGCCGTTGCGCGCCGCCACGGCGAGCCGCTCCGCGCGGCGCGCGTCGGCGGCGAGGCAGCGTTCGACCGCGGCGCAGAAGGCGTCCGCTCCCTCGGCCACCTCGACGACGTCGCGGCACTCGCCGAGTCCCTCGACGGGCGTCACGACGACCGGCCGGCCGCTCGCCAGGTACTCGTAGACCTTGAGCGGGCTCGACGCGTGCGTGAGCGCGCCGAGCCGGTACGGCGCGATGCACACGTCGAAGTGTCCGAAGACGGCGGGCAGCGCGGCGAACGGCCGGTAGCCGAGCCGGTGCACGTTCGGCTCGGCGTCGAGCGCGGAGACGTCGACGCCGTCCTTGGTGCGCCCGACCAGCACGACGGAGCCGCCGCGGCGCGCGAGCGCCACGACGAGATCCTGGTCGAGGCGCTCGTCGATCTGCCCGACGAAGCCCGCGATCGGCCGCGCGAGCGCTGCGAGCGCCGCGACCACGGGCTGCTTCTCGATGCGCTCGGGCGCGAAGTGCCGGGCGTCCGCGCCGCTCGGCAGCAGATGGGTGCGGGGATGGAGCCGCCGCAGCCGCTCGTGCAGGCGCGGCGAGATCGCGAGCGCGACGTCGGCGCGCCGCACCAGCGCCTCCTCGGCGGCGCGCACGCGCCGCTGCTCCGCCGCCGGCAGCCCGCCGTAGGCCGTCATCTCGTCGATCGCGTAGTGGACGCGCGCGGCGAACGGCACGACGTCGGCGTACGGCAGCGCGCGCGGGTAGAGCGTCAGGCAGATCGGCGCCGCGAAGCCGAGCCGCCGGATGGCGCGCCGCAGCACGCGCGGATAGCGGCGGACGCTGAGGCGCCAGCGCAGCGCGGGGCTGTAGGGGAGCGTGAAGACCCAGCAGCGCTGCGCCGCCTCGCGCAGACCGAGGCCGCTGGCGAGCGGCGCGAGCGAGCGGTGGACGTCGCGCAGGCGTGTCGCGAGCGCGAGGTCGGGGTCGACGTAGAGCACGCGATGGCCGCGCGCGGCGAGCCGCGTCATCAGGTGCTGCTTGCCCGTCCAGCAGAAGTCCCAGTTCTGCTGCCCGAAGCAGACTACGTCCACGGCGGCGCCTCCCGCGCGCGCTCGGGCGCGACCGGCGCGAAGCGCGCGCGCAGGTCCACGCTGCCGGAGAAGGCGTGATCGGGACGCACCTGGAAGATGCGCCGCACGCCCGCGGCGACGTCGGCGCGCGTGTCGCGGTCCCACACCGCCACCTCGACGAGATACGAGCCGCCCGCGACGTTGGCGGCGAGCTCGACCGCGAGCGCGAAGCGCCCGCTCGCGGGCAGCGCGACGCCGGCGCTCTCGCTCGAGATCGCGAACACCGGCTCGCCGGTCTCGACCGAGCGCACGCGCACCAGCAGCGACTCGGACGCCGCGAGCGGCCGCTCGATCGTGCCGGCGATGCGCGCGTGCAGCGGACTGCCCGACGCCAGCGGGAGGTCCGGCTCGAGCACGAGCGGCTCGAAGCGCACCGGTCCGCCGGTCCGCGCCTCGTCGGCGCCGAGCCCCGACTCGACGTAGCGCGCGATGCACTCGCCGGGCGGGCCCGCGTGCGCGACGCGCCCGTGCTCGAGCAGGATCGCCTTCGAGCACAGCTCGGCGACGCGGTCGAGCTGGTGCGACACCACGACGACCGGGATCGAGCGCCGCGTCAGCTCCGCGAGCCGCTGGAAGGCGACGCGCTGGAACGAGCGATCGCCCACCGCGAGGATCTCGTCGATGATCAGCACCTCGGGATCGAGGTGCGCGGCGATCGAGAAGCCGAGCCGCGCCTGCATGCCGCTCGAGTAGCGCTTCACCTGCGTGTCGATGAACTCGGAGATGCCGGCGAAGGCGACGATGTCGTCGAACTGGCGCGCGATCTGGGCGCGCTTCATGCCCATGATCGCGCCTTGCAGGAAGACGTTCTCGCGGCCGGTGAGATCGGGATGGAAGCCCGCCGCCAGCTCGATCAGCGCGCCCGCGCGGCCCGACACCAGCGCGCGTCCGCGCGTCGGCGCGAGGATGCCCATCAGCAGCTTCAGCACCGTCGACTTGCCCGCGCCGTTGTGGCCGATGATCCCGAGGCACTCGCCCGGACGCACCTGGAACGACACGTCTTCGAGCGCCCAGAACTCGCTCGCGCTCAGCACCGACGGCGCAGGCGGCGCGCGGCGCGCGAGCTGGCGCGCCATCGCGGGCAGGAAGTCGCGCAGGCTGTCGTGCGTGCGCCCGCGCCGGAACTTCTTCCAGACGCGGCGGAACTCGACGCGCGGCTCGGCGGCGGACGGGACGGCGCTCACAGGTGCTCCGCGAACAGGCGCTCGAGCCTGCGGAAGACGAGCGCGCTCGCGAACAGGCCGAGCGCGGCGACCGCGCCGGCGTACGCGAGGTACCACGGCGACCACGCGAGCACGGCGCGCCCCTGCGCGTCGGCCGACACGAGCGAGCGCGCCAGATCGTGGTTCTCGGCGACCGCGAGGCGCAGGCCCTCGAGGATCGGCGAGAGCGGGTTCAGCATCAGCAGCTCGGCGCCGGTCGCGCCGAGCATCGCGGGCTCGAAGAACACCGGCGTGAAGAAGATCCCGAAGGTGAGGAAGATCTGGACGAGGTACTTCACGTCGCGGAAGAAGAGGTTCGCGCAGGCGAGGAAGATCGCGGCCGCGCTGGTCAGCGCGAGCGCCAGCAGCGCGAGCGGCGGCACCCACAGCCACGACGCGCCGACGCCCGCGCCGAGCAGCGGGCCGGCGACGAGCAGAGCAGCGCCGCCGACCGCGGTGTCGATCGCCTGCGTCAGCACGGCGGCGATCGGCAGCACGATGCGCGGGAACGCGACCTTGGTCACCAGCTCGAAGTTGCCCGTGAGGCTGTTCACGGCGAAGCCGATCGCGCCGACGAAGAACGCCCACGGCAGCGCCTTCAGCGCCAGGCCGAACGCGACCGAGCCGTCGAGCCGCTCGCCCGACACGTGCGCCATCGCCCAGCGGATCATGAGCCCCGCGCCGACGATCATGGCGGGCATCAGCACCGCCCAGCCGAAGCCCATCACCGCCTGCGTGTAGCGAATGCGGACGTCGCGCAGCGTGATCTGCGCGAGCAGCTCGCGGTGCGCGAAGACGTCGCGCGCCAGCTCCGCCAGCTCGGCGAACGCGCCCGGCCGCGGCGCCGCGTCGTCGGCGTCGGCGTCGGCGCGCGCGTCGCCGTCCGCTCGCTCCGGCAGCCGCATCGCGTCCGCCATCTCCAGCGCCGGCGCGTCGGCGCCCGCCGCCGCGAGGTCCTTCCAGTCGTGTCGCTCGCGCACGATCTCGTAGCTCCCTTCCCGCCCCTGCTCGGCGAGCTTCGTCACTGCTTCGAACGCCTCCGCGACGGTCAGCCGGCGCAGACACCAGTGCGGCGCGCACTCCCAGCGCGCGCACGGCGCGCACGGCACGACGTGGCGCAGCGCGATCGCCGGGTGCGGGCCGCCGGGGTGCGGACCCCAGTACGCGTCGTTCTCGGGCCCGAGCAGCGCGACGAGCGGCGCGCCGCGCGCGCGCGCCAGGTGCATCACGCCGGTGTCGTTCGAGACGACGACGCGCGCGGCGTCGAGCAGCGCGACGAGGCCCCAGAGGTCGGTGCGCCCCGCGAGCGGCAGACAGCGCGCGCGCAGCGGCTCGGGCAGCGCCGCCCGGATCGACTCGGCGAGCGCCGCTTCGCCCGGCACGCCGGTCACGGCGACGCGCCAGTCGGGGCGGCTCGCGAGCACGCGCTCGGCGAGCGCGGCGAAGCGCTCGGGCGGCCAGCGCCGCGACGGCTTCTGCGCGCCGGCGTGCAGCACGGCGAAGGGGACGTCGCGCAGCGCGTCGGGCAAGCGCTGCGGATCGGGCGCGACGTGGTCGAGCGACGGCGCGGCGTCGGTCGCGGGCAGGCGCGCGCCGAGGCGCGCGGCGAGCGCGAGGTGGTTGTCGGCGGCGTGGCGGCCCGGATCGAGCGGAACGCGCACGTTGCACAGCGCCTGGATCGGGGCGCCCTCGTCGAAGCCGATGCGCAGCGGCGCGCCGCAGTAGAGCGCGAACGGGAGATACGAGAAGCGCTCGCCCGAGACCAGCACGTCGAAGCCCTCGGCGAGGAGCGCGCCCAGCGCGCGCGCGCGGCCGCGCCACGACGCCGGCAACGCGTCGTCGTCGAGCGGGCGGACTTCGTCCACCAGCTTCGCGCCGCGCAGCAGCTCGCGCGCGGGCGAGCCGCTGTCGACCGCGAGCACGATGCGCGCGCCGGGGTACGCGGCGCGCAGCGCGCGCAGCAGCGGGAGGATCACGACGACGTCGCCGAGCCGGCCGCGGCGCTGCACCAGGATCGCGCGCACGACGTCGCCGTGCGCGCGGCGGCGCAGCCGCGCGAGCACGGCGCCGAGCGCGCACGTGAACGCGAACACGAGCCGCGCCTTGGCGGGGACGGCGTCGTCCTCGTCGCGCGTCGCGAGCGACTCGTGCGCCGCCATCAGCTCGAGATCCGCGGGCGCAGCAGCGGCCCGACGCGGTCGCAGAGCGTGGGCGGGAGCTGCTTCCACAGGCGCGAGAGGAGCTGGAGCGGGCGCGAGTCGCCGGCCGACTGCGCGGCCGTCGCGGCGCCGCGCGCGTCGATCCGGATCCAGTGGAGGGGACGCTCCGTCGCGCCCCAGCCCTTCTTGAAACGGTGCGTACCGCTGTTCCACGGCGAGCGCCCGAAGCTGAAGGCGTGGGCGCCGCGCGACTCCGCCCAGCGCAGCGCCTCCCAGTAGAGCGCGTGGTTCGGACAGCGCGAGCGCTCGCTCGCGAGCGTCGACGCCCACGGAACCGTGACGACGCCCGCGTACTCGATCGCGACGAGCCCGCCGACCGCGCGCGCGCCGTCGCGCACGACGAAGCAGCGCGCGCGCGCGCCGAACGCGCTCAGCACGGCGCGAAAGAACGCTTCGGCGTGCGGCGGCGATCCGAGCTCGCGCATCGCGGTGCGGTGCACGCGGCAGAAGTCGGCGACGTCGCGCGGCGACGGATCGCCGACGACGAGCTTTTCCTTCCAGGCCTTGCGCGTCTGGTTGCGCACCTTGCCGGGCAGCGCGCGCCAGCGCGCCTCTTCGCCGCCGCCGAGCGCGAGCCACAGCTCGACGCGCGTCGCCACGGAGATGGGGAGCGTCGCGAGCGGCGCGGCCTGTCTCAGCTCGACGGGCGCGCCGAGCGCGCGCGCGGCGTCGAGCAACGCCGACTCCGCCTCCGCGTCGTCGCACAGCACGCCCGCCGCGTCGAGGAAGGGCAGCGACACGTAGCTGCGCGCGCCGACCAGCGTGCGCACCGGCGCGAGCGGCAGCACGCCGCGCAAGTGCCCGTCCCCGTCGCGTGCTTCGAGTCGCACGCTATCGATGCCGTAAGCGTTCGCGAACACGTGTCGCCACATCGACGCGTGACCGAGACACGCGTCGGGACGTCGCTCGACGTACGCGTCCCACGCCGCGTCGTCGTCGGCACGCTGCGCGCCGGCCGCGATCACGCTTCGACTCGGAAGTTGCTCGGCACGGCGCTTGCTCGACTCCCCCGCTGACGATGGACCAGCGCAATGCAAGAGCCGTGACAACGGCGGACAAGAAAGCGGCGCAGCTCGCGGTGGGCTGCGTCGCGGCGACGCCCACCGGCGACGCTTCGCGAATCAATTCCAAGCCGAGCGCGTTCTCGACACGCCGGGGAGTCGCTGCGATGGCCGCCAGCTCGCTTGCTCGAGAGCTCGCTCCGCGCCCGGTACGTGATGACAAAATGACGGCCGGTTGTACAAGCTTCCGCGTCGGCGAAGCCGGCTGGACCGCCGACACGACGCACGGTCCCGTCGGGGCGCGCTGCGGCCGCTTCCTGGTGCTCGACGTCGTCGCGCTCGCGGTCGCCGCCGCCGTCGCGTGCGTCTCGTCGCCGCTCTCCTTCGCCGCCGCCGTCACGATGCACGGGCCCGCGCTCGCCGTCGCCGGCGCGGCGATCGTCGCGATACTCGCGGCGTGCTGCGGGTATCGCTCGACGGGGCGCGCGATCCTGCACCCGGCGCCGGTGCGCGCCGCGGTCGTGGTCGCCGCCGCCCTCGCGGCCGTCGCCGTCGCGCGGCTCGCGCCCGGCGCGCTCTCCGCGGCCGAGCTGCGCGTCGTGCTGGTCTTCCTCGCCGCCGCGCTCGCGCTCGTGCCGCTGCTCGCGTCCGCCTACCGCGCGCTGCTCGTGCAGCCGCCGCTCGAGGAGCGCGTCGTGCTCGTCGGCTCGGGACCGCTCGCCGAGGCGCTCGCATTCGGGATCGCGCAGCACCGGCACCTCGGCCTGCGCCTCGCCGGGCACGTCACCGACGCGCCGGGCGCGTCGGCGCACGCGCTCGGGCCGCGCCTCGGCGGCACGCGCGATCTCACCAACCTGTTGCGCGAGTTCGACATCGCGCGCGTCGTGCTCGCCGGCGCCCCGATCGACGCCGCGACCGAGGAGCTCTTGCTCGACACCAAGCTCGGCGGACTGCCGGTGGACTCGGGCGTCGCGTTCTTCGAGGGGCTCTACGAGCGCATGCCGATCGACGCGCGCCTCGGCGTGCTGCTCGAGTCGCAGGGCTTCGTGCCCGGCCCCGGCTTCGCGTTCGCCAAGCGCGCGCTCGACCTCGCGCTCGCCGCGAGCGGGCTCGTGCTGCTCGCGCCGGTGCTCGCGGTCGCCGCGCTCGCGATCAAGCTGAGCTCGCCCGGCCCCGTGTTGTACGGCCAGATCCGGCTCGGCCGCGGCGGCCAGCGCTTCCGGCTCTGGAAGCTGCGCAGCATGCACGTCGGCGCCGAGCGCGGGCGCGGCGCGGTGTGCGCCGAGAGCGGCGACCCGCGCGTCACCGCCGTGGGTCGCTTCCTGCGCCGTTCGCGCCTCGACGAGGTGCCGCAGCTGTGGAACGTGCTGCGCGGCGACATGAGCGTCGTCGGGCCGCGACCCGAGCGACCCGAGCTCTTCGAGTCGCTCGTCGAGCGCTATCCGATGTTCCGCTACCGCACCGCCGTGCGCCCCGGTCTCACCGGGTGGGCGCAGGTCCGCCAGGGCTACGTCAGCCAGGTGGACGGCTTCGGCGTGAAGCTCTCGTACGACCTCTTCTACCTGAAGAACCGCTCGCTGGCGTTGGACCTCCGGGTGCTGTGGCACACCGCCGGCGAGCTCGTGCGCCTCAAGGGAGTGTGAGCGCCATGCACGCCTTGACCGTCGACCTCGAGGAGTACTTCCACGTCTCCAACTTCGAGGGCCGCATCGCGCGCGGCCGCTGGGACGCGCTGCCCTCGCGCGTGCAGGAGCCGACCGCGCGGCTGCTCGACCTGTTCGACGCGCACGGCGCGACCGCGACCTTCTTCGCGCTCGGCTGGATCGCCGAGCGCCAGCCGCGCCTGTTGCGCGAGATCGCCGCGCGCGGCCACGAGATCGCCTGCCACGGCCACGCGCACGAGCTCGTCTACGAGCTCGGCCCCGAGCGCTTCCGCGCCGACCTGCGCCGCGCGCGCGCCGCGATCGAGGACGCCGTCGGCGCGACGCCGCTCGGCTACCGCGCGCCGAGCTACTCGATCACGCAGCGCTCGCTCTGGGCGCTGCCGATCCTCGCCGAGGAAGGCTTCCTCTACGACTCGTCGATCTTCCCGGTGCGCCATCCGCGCTACGGCATTCCCGGCTTCCCGCCCGGGTTGGTCGCGATCCAGCTCGGCGGCGGCACCGCGATCCTCGAGCTGCCGCCGACGACGGCGTCGATCGGCGGCATGCAGCTCCCCGTCGCGGGCGGCGCCTATCTGCGGCTGCTGCCGATGTCGGTGTTCCGCTGGGGCTTCCGGCGCGCGGCGCGCCAGCGGCCGCCCGCGGTGCTGATCGTCCACCCGTGGGAGCTCGACGCCGACCAGCCGCGGCTGCGCGTGCCGTGGAGCGTCGGCGTGCGGCACTACCGCAACCTCGATCGAACCGAGGAGCGCCTCGCCGAGCTGCTGCGCGGCATGGAGTTCGACTCGATGCTGCGCGTGCTCGAGCGCGCGGCGGCGGCGGGCGGCATCCCGGCGCGACCGCTCGGCGATCTCGTGGCCGAGTCCGAGTCCGACTCCGACGCCGTGGCCGCAGCGGCGCCCGCGCCGGTCGCGCCGATGGCGCGCGCCGAGGAGGCGCGATGAGCGACGCGCCCGCGCCGGGCTTCGACCTGCGCGACGCGGTTCTGTGTCTGCGGCGGCGCGCCGGCTGGCTGGCGCTCGCGCTCGCGCTCGGCGTCGCGGGCGGCGTCGCGGCGCACCGGCTGCTGCCGCCGCGCTACGTCGGCGAGTCCACGCTGCTGGTCGAGTCGAGCTGGGTGCGCGACGGCTTCATCGACACGCCGGTCGCGAGCTCGCTGCGCAGCCAGGTGCAGACGCTGCGCCACCGGCTCACGTCCGACCGCGCGCTCGCGGGCATCGTTGCGGCGCTCGGCGACGCGCCGCTCGCCGCGCTGCCCGCGGCGGGCCGCGAGGGCGCGCTGCGCAAGCACCTCGAGCTCGAGGTCGTGGACGGCGCGTCGCCGGAGGCGGCCGTCGTGCGCATCGCCTTCCGCAGCCCCGACCGCGCGCTCGCGCTCGGCGTCGTGCGCGCCAGCGCGGAGCAGCTGATCGCGGAGCGCGAGGCCGAGCGCGCGAGCCAGGCGCAGGCGACCGAGGCGCTGCTCGCGAGCCAGCTTCGGGATCTCCAGGCCGAGCTCGCGAGCCAGGCGCGCGAGCTGGACGAGATCGAGCTCGCGCGCAGCGGCGCGGCGCTCGGCGCGAGCGGCGACGGCGGCGAGGTCCACACGCTGCGCTCGTCCGCGCTCGCGTCGATCCAGGAGCTCCAGAGCCAGCTCTCGCGTGCGGAGGCCGTCTACACGCGCCGCCATCCGAGCGTGAAGCAGCTCCGCGCCGAGCTCGCGCGCCGGCGCGCGCAGCTCGTCGCGCCCGCCGCGACCGCAGCGGGCGTCGCCGCCGTGAGCGACGAGCCGAGCGCGCGCTACCGCTCGCTGCTGCGCGCCTACGACACCAACGTGCAGAGCTACGCGCGCCTGCTCGGCCGCCAGATCGAGGCCGCGATGGGGCGGCGCCTCGAGCAGAGCGGCGCGGCGCTCGAGCTGCGCGTGCTGCGCGAGCCGTTCGTCACGCCGTTCCCGTCGCCCGCGCATCTGCCGCTCTTCGCGGGCGCGGGCGGCGCCGCCGGGCTCGCGCTCGGCGCGGCCGCGCTGCTCGCGCTCGCGCTGCGGCGGCCGTCGTTCGAGAGCGTCGAGCGCCTCGCCGCGAGCTCCGGCCTTCCCGTGGTGGCGGCGATTCCGCTGCTCGGCGCCGCGCGCGCGCGCGGCGAGCGCGCCGCGCCGCCGGCCGGCCTGCTCGTCGACGTCGCGCCGCAGTCGATCGCCGCGGAGCAGTACCGCGGCTTCCTGCCGTATCTGCCGAGCGCCGGTGAAGGCGCGCTGGTGCTCGTCACCAGCGCGGAGCGCGGCGAGGGCAAGTCGCTGACCGCCGTGAACCTCGCCGCGAGCGCCGCGCTCGACGCCGGCCGGCGCGTGCTGCTCGTGGACGCGGACCTGCGCTGCCCGACGCAGCACCGGCTGCTGCGCGCCGAGCGCGCGCCGGGCCTGTGCGAAGCGGTCGAGAACGGCACGCCGCTCGCCGAGATGGCGCGCCCGACGCGCGTCGCGAACCTCTTCGCGGTCGGCGCGGGGCGGCGCTGCGAGAACCCGCTGCGCGTGCTCGAGGACGAGCGCTTCGCCGCGCTGCTCGGCGCGGCGCGCAGCGCGTTCGACCTCGTGCTCGTGGACGCGCCGCCGCTGCTGCCGGTCGTGGACGCGCGCCTGCTCGCGCGCCGCGCCACGATGATCGTGTTCGTGGTGCGCGCCGATCGCACGCCGCGCGCCGTCGTGCTGCGCACGCTCGGCGAGCTCGACGCGCCCGTCGGCATCGTGCTGAACGGCATCGGGGCCAGCGCCTACCGCCGCTACTACCGCAGCGAGCCGTACGGCGCGGCGTACCCCGTGCAGAGCGGCGCCTGAGATGGCGACGCCGCGCATCGCCTTCGCCGCGGTGCTCGCCGTCACCGCGCTCGAGTTCGTGCGCCCGCAGGACTGGATCGCGCCGCTCGCGCGCGCGCCGTTCGGGATCGCGTCGGCCCTGTTGCTGCTCGTCCTGCTGCTGCTCTGGGGCCGGCGCGATCTCCTGCGCGACCCGATCGTGCGCGTGCTCGGCGTGCTGCCCGTCGTCGCGCTCGCGTGGACGCCGTTCGCGACCAACCGCTTCTGGGCGTTCCAGTCGTTCAAGATCCTGCTGATCGACTGGATCACGGTGCTCGCGCTCGCGAGCTTCGTCGACCGCCCGGCGCGGCTGCGCGCGCTGCTCGGGCTGCTGCTCGCCGCCTTCGCGGCGCACGGCCTCTACGCGATCGGCCACGCCGGCAAGGGCTACAACGCCTGGTTCGCCGACGAGAACGACCTCGCCGCCGGCATGTGCGCCGCCTTGCCGTTCGCGGTGTTCGCGCTGGTCGCGGCGCGCGGCGCGTGGCTGCGGCTCGCGACCGCGGCGGGCGCGCTCGTGCTCGTGGCAGGCGTCGTCGCGTCGGCGTCGCGCGGCGGTCTCGTCGCGCTGGTCGCGACCGGCGGCGCGATGCTGGTGTTCGCGAAGCGGCGGCTCGCGATCGCCGCCGCCGTCGCGGCGGCTGCGCTGCTGCTCGCGCTGCTCGCGCCGCCCGCGTACTGGGCGGACATGCAGACGATGTTCGATCCCGCGGACGAGACGCGCGCGTCGCGCATCCAGTTCTGGGGGCACGCGCTCGCGATCTGGCTCGACCACCCGATCCTCGGCGTCGGCCCCGGCAACGCGCCGTGGGTGATCGGCGCGTACGAGTCGTTCGACACGCAGGTCGGCGCGTCGGCGGCGGGCCGCGCGGTGCACTCGATCTACTTCACGCTGCTGCCCGAGTGGGGTCTCGTCGGCGTCGCGCTCTACGGCGCGCTCGGCGCGCTCTTCGTCGCGCGCTGCGTGCGGCTGTTGCGCGCGCCGCGCACGCCGGAGTTGCACGCGCAGACCTGGGCGCGCGCGCTGCTCTGCTCGGCCGCGGCGTGCGCGGCGGCGGGCGTCTTCCTCTCGCTGCTCTACTACCCGCACCTCTACTTCCTGCTCGGGCTCGCGCTGGCGCTCGAGGCGTGCAGCGCCGCGGCAAGCCCCGCGCCCGGCGCAACGGCGCCCGCGCGCCGGCGCGGCCCGACGCCGAT
>QEVM01000148.1 GCA_003576805.1 Pseudomonadota bacterium
CGTCGCCGTCCGCGAAGCAGCCGGCGCCGATCGGCGGCAGCGGCGCGGGCGTCGAGAGGCCGCTCGCGCGCGCCGCCGGCGCCATGGCGCGATCGCGCGCCGCGGCGGCCTCGGGATCGGCGATGCAGATCACCCTGCCGAGCTGCACCGAGAAGTCGATGATCGCGCGCACGTGCGGCAGACGCTCTTGCGTGTAGCTGTCGAGCAAGGCGTCGCGCGCGCGGCCCGCCAGCACGAGGTCGAGCTTCCACGCGAGGTTCGCGGCGTCGCGCAGGCCGGAGCACAGGCCCTGGCCCGCGAAGGGCGGCATCTGGTGCGCGGCGTCGCCGGCGAGCAGCCACGCGCCGTGCCGCCACGACGCGGCCCAGCGCGCGCGGAAGGTGTAGACGGCGTGACGCTCGAGCGTCGCGTTGCCGGGCGCGACGCCCCACGGCGCGAGCAGCTTCCACGCGACGGCGGGATCGTTCAGCGCCTCGATGCGCTCGTGCGGCAGCCGCATGAACTCCCAGCGCCGCCGGCCCGGCCCGCCCGAGACGAGCGTGGTCGGCCGCGCCGGATCGCAGAGCTGCCAGTTGAGGGGATCCCAGGGGCGGGGCTCGTGCGGCAGCACGTCCACCACGAGCCAATCGAAGGCGAAGCCGAGGTCTTCGAATCCGATGCCGAGCGCGCCGCGCACGAAGCTGTTGGCGCCGTCGCAGCCGACGCCGAAGCGCGCGCGCAGCGTGCTGCGCGCGCCGTCCGCGCGCTGCGCCTCGACCTCGACGCCGCCGTCCACCTCGCGCGCCGCGACGACCTGCTCGCCGCGCCGCAACGACACGCCGGGCAGCGCGCGCATGCGCTCCTCGAGGATCCGCTCCAGCTCGGGCTGGCAGAACATGCTCGAATCCGGCCAGCCGGAGAGCGCGTTGCCGGTCTCGCGCCCGAAGCGCAGCAGCACCTCGCCCGCCGCGTTGCGCCACTCGTAGACGGGCGCCGCTTCCGTGCGTCCTGCGAGCGCGGCCGCGACGCCGGCGCCCTGCAGCACGCGACCGATCTCGGCGTCGAAGTGGACGGCGCGCGGCAGCGGGTACGGCGCGGGCCAGCGCTCCAGCACGGCGACGCGATGGCCGCGCGCCCCGAGCAGGATCGCGAGCAGCGCCCCGACCGGCCCGCAGCCGACGACGAGGACGTCGAAGACGTCGGCGTCGGACGCTCGCGCCGTCACGCGACGCGCTCGCTCGCGGCGCTCGGCGCTGCGCCGATGTAGCCGGTCGGGCGCTCCATCCGGCAGCGCAGCCAGGTGCCGACGCCCAGGCCCACCGCGAACGCGAAGAGCAGCGCGAGCGCCGCGGTGCGCAGCGTGCGGCGCAGAGCGGGATTCACGCGAACGGGTCCCGGGCGAGCTCGCGGCGCGCGCGGCGGAAGCGCGCGTCGATGCGCGCGCGCAGCGGGTCGGGCGCGCCGGCGCGCGGGCAGTCGGCGTCGCGGCGGATCATCGCCTCGAAGAAGCGCACGAGTCCGACGAGGTCCGCGAGGCGGATCGACTCGACCGCGATGCGCCCGCGCTCGCTCATGTTGTGGTAGTTGCCGAGCGGCACGCAGAGCGCGGCGCAGCGGTGGCCGTGCAGCTGGTACGCGGTGGACTCGCAGGTGCCGCCGTCCATCAGCTTGCGCTGCCACGCGAAGCGGTCGCCGCGTGGACCGGCCAGCTCCGCCGCGACGCGTCCGAGCCAGCGCGTGAGACCGTCGTCGAACACCGAGGTGCGATCGCCGACGCGCAGGATCGGTCCGGCGCCCTGCGGCGCGTTGGCGAGCGCCTTGCTGGCCTCGATCGCGACGATGCGCGCGCCGCGCGGCAACGCGCCGCTGCGCGCGGCGGCGATCGCGCCGACGAAGCCGACCTCTTCGGCGCGCGTCAGCAGGCCGCGCACGTCGACCCGGCGCGCTGGATCGATGCGGTCGGCGAGCTCCAGGACGGCGAGGATCGCGGCGACGCCGGCGAGGTCGTCGGCCGCGCGCGTCTCGAGCAGGTCGGGGTCGCGGCGCGAGCGCCGGAAGCCGGGCAGGTCCCAGGTGCCGAACGCGCCCGGCGCGACCGGCGTGCGCGCAGCCAGACGCACGCGCAGCTCGCCGCTCGCACGGTCTGGCCGCGCCGCGACGACGCGCGCCGCGACGCCGGCGCCTCCGGTGTGGAAGCGCGCGCGCGCGCCGGCGAAGTACTCGGGCCGCACGCCGCCGAGGAAGAGCGCGTCGACGTGGAAGCCGTCCGGTGCGCGCGTGCAGCGCAGCGCCCGGAAGCCGGGATGGTCCATGTGCGCGCCGAGCACGAGCGGCGCCGCGCTCGCGCGCACGCCGCGGCGGCGCAGCTCGAGATTGCCGTACGCGTCCTCGCGCAGCGCGAGCCCGGGGCAGCGCGCCGCGAACGCCCGCACCCACGCGATCACCTCGCCCTCGCGGTACGGCGCCGTCGGGCACGCCATCGTGCGCGCCGCGATCGCGAGGACGCGCGCGGGCCGCACGCGCGAACGCGGCAGGGCGCGCCGCCTCACGCGGGCTTCCCGAGCGCGGCCTCGATCTCGCGGCCGATCGCCAGCGCCGTCTCGAAGCCCGCGCCGTGTCCCGCGTCGGCGCGCGCGCGCAGCGCTTCGCGGCCGCCGATCCGCTCGACGCCGAAGCTGCCGTAGCGACGCTCGAGCGTGTCGGAGACGTACGCGGTGCGCGCGCGCCGGCGGCGTTCGGCCAGCTCGCCGGACGCGACCAGGTGCGCGCGGTGCGCCGCCAGCGCGTCGGCCAGCTCGTCGATGCCGCGGCCGTCGCGCGCCGAGACCAGCAGCACGGGCGGCCGCCAGTCCGCGTCGGCCTGCGCGCCGAGCGAGAGCCCGGCCGCGAGCTCGCCCGCGGTGCGCTCCGCGGCTGCTCCGACGTCGGCCTTGTTCACCGCGAACACGTCGGGGTGCTCGAGGATGCCCGCCTTCATGAACTGGAGCACGTCGCCGGCGCCGGGCTGCGCGACGAACAGCAGCGTGTCCACGAGCTCCGTCACCTCCGCCTCGGACTGCCCGACGCCCACCGTCTCCACGAACACGACGTCGAACACCGCGGAGAGCACCGCCATCGACGGCCAGGTGGCGTCGGCGAGCCCGCCGAGCCGCTCGCGCGCGGCCATCGAGCGGAAGAAGACGCCGCGGTCGCGCGCACCCGATCGCACGCGCGCGCGGTCGCCGAGCAGCGCTCCGCCCGACACGCGGCTCGACGGGTCGACCGCGACGATGCCGACGGTCTGCCCGCGCGCGCGCAGGCGACGCACGAGCGCGTCGAGCAGCGTGGACTTGCCGGCGCCGGGGGCGCCGGTGATGCCGATGCGCGCGGCGCCCGCGTTGGTCTGCGCCGCGGCCGCGCGCTCGAGCGTCGCGAGCAGACCCAGCGCGGCCTCGCGCCGGCCCGGGCGGCGGTCGTCGAGCAGGTTCAACGCCTCGGGAACGGCGTCGCGGTCGCGGCGCGCGAGCCGCTCGGCGAGGGCTGCGTGCTCAGGCAGCGGCGGCTTCCGACACGAGGGACGCGATCTCGCCGAAGATGCGGTTGAGATCGAAGTCCTTCGGCGTGTACACGCGCTTGACGCCCGCCTCGGCGAGCTTGGCGGCGTCGTCGTCGGGGATGATGCCCCCGACCACGACGGGCACGCGCTCGAGGCCCGCGCGGCGCAGGCCTTCGAGGACGTCCATCACGAGCACGCCGTGCGAGCCCGACAGGATCGAGAGGCCGATCACGTGCACGCCCTCGTCGCGGGCCGACTGCACGATCTCCTCGGGCGTCAGGCGGATGCCCTCGTAGACGACCTCCATGCCGACGTCGCGCGCGCGTACGGCGATCTGCTCGGCGCCGTTGCTGTGGCCGTCCAGGCCGGGCTTGCCGACCAGGATCTTGGGCGGCCGGCCGAGCTGGTCGCCGAGCTGCTTCACCGTCTTGCGCAGCTCCGCGAGCGTGTGATCCGCGGCCGGCGCGGCCGACACGGCGACGCCGGTCGGCGCGCGGTACTCGCCGTAGAGCGTGCGGAACACGCCGGCCCACTCGCCGGTCGTGACGCCCGCGTGCGCCGCGCGGATCGAGGCCGGCATCACGTTCGCGCCGTTCGCGATCGCGTCGCGCAGGCCTTGCAGCGCGGCCTGCACGTCGGCTTCGCCGCGCTTCGCGCGGAACGCGCGCAGTCGCTCGATCTGGTCGCGCTCGGCGAACTCGTCGACGCGCAGGATCGAGTGCGCGCCCTCGGTCAGCGCCGACGGCTCGCTCTCGGTGAAGCAGTTGAGCCCGACGACCTGGATCTCGCCGTGCTCGATCGCGCGCAGCCGCGCGGTCTGCGATTCGACCAGGCGGCGCTTCATGTACGCGTTCTCGACGGCCGCGACCGCGCCGCCCATCGCGAGCACGCGCTCGAGCTCTTCGCGGGCCGCGCGCTTCAGCTCGGTCACGCGCTCGGCGACGACAGGCGAGCCGTCGAACAGGTCGGCGTACTCGAGCAGGTCGGTCTCGTAGGCGAGGATCTGCTGGATGCGCAGCGACCACTGCTGGTCCCAGCGCCGCGGCAGGCCGAGCGCCTCGTTCCACGCCGGCAGCTGCAGCGCGCGGCAGCGCGCGTTGCGCGAGAGCGTGACGCCGAGCGCCTCGAGCACGATGCGGATGATGTTGTTCTCGGGCTGGCTCTCGGTGAGGCCGAGGCTGTTCACCTGCACGCCGTAGCGGAAGCGGCGCTCGCGGGCGTCGGCGACGCCGTAGCGGTCGCGCGTGATCTCGTCCCACAGCTCCGCCATCGCGCGGCACTTGCACATCTCCTCGACGAAGCGGATGCCCGCGTTCAGGAAGAAGGAGATGCGGCCGACCACGCGCGACAGCGCGCTCGCCGGCACGTCGGGGCGCGCGCGCACGGCGTCGAGCACGGCGATCGCGTTGGCCATCGCGTACGCGATCTCCTGCACCGTCGTGGCGCCCGCCTCCTGCAGGTGGTACGAGCAGATGTTGATCGGGTTCCACTTCGGCATCGCGTCCACGCTGTACGCGATCATGTCGCTGATCAGCCTCATCGAGGGCTCGGGCGGGAACGCGTAGGTGCCGCGCGAGAGGTACTCCTTGATGATGTCGTTCTGGGTGGTGCCCGAGAGCTGGCGCGGGTCGACGCCCTGGCGCTCGGCGGTCGCGACGTAGAGCGAGAGCAGCCAGGCCGCCGTCGCGTTGATCGTCATCGAGGTGTTCATGCGCCCGAGCGGGATCGACTCGAAGAGCGCCTGCATGTCCTCGATGTGGCAGATCGGGACGCCGACCTTGCCGACCTCGCCGCGCGCCAGCGCGTGGTCCGAGTCGTATCCGGTCTGCGTCGGCAGGTCGAACGCGACGGACAGGCCCGTCTGACCCTTGGCGAGATTGGCGCGGTAGAGCTCGTTGCTGGCGCGCGCGGAGGTATGCCCGGAATAGGTTCGGAAGACCCAGGGCGCGTCGCGATGGGGGAGGGTCATGGGGGTCCTCGGGTGGCGGTCGAGCGCAGGGGCTGCGCCGAGCAAGCTACCGAAACACACCCCAGGGGCCAACGTTATGATGCGCCCCCATGCCGCACCCTCGCTTCACGGATCTCGGGCCCGACGCCGCGCTCGAAGCCGTCGAAGCCGCGGGCCTTCGGCCCACCGGTCACTGCTCGATGCTGCGCTGTCTCGAGAACCGCGTGTGGGACCTGCGCCTCGAGGATGCGTCGCACGTCGTCGTGAAGTTCTACCGGCCGGGTCGTTGGAGTCGCGCCGGCATCGAGGACGAGCACCGCTTCCTGCTCGACCTGCGCGACGCGGAGATTCCGGTCTGCGCACCGCTCGCGCTCGCGGGCGGCGGCACCGTGGGAGAGCACGCCGGCATCTGGTTCGGCGTGTGGCCGCGCACCGGCGGACGCGAGCCCGACGAGCTCACCGACGAGGAGCTCGCGATCCTCGGCCGCCTGCTCGCGCGCATCCACGACGTCGGCGCGCGCCGGCGCCCGAACGACCGGCTGGTGCTCGACGCGGACACGGCGTTGCTCGATCCGCTCGACGAGCTGCTCGATCGCGGCGCGCTGCCCGATTCCTGCGCCGACCGCTACGCCGCCGCGGTCGACGTGCTCGCGGACGTCTACGCCGCGCGCCTCGAGGACGTGCCGTTCCTGCGCATCCACGGCGATTGCCACCTCGGCAATCTGCTGCGCGGGCGCGACGGCTGGTTCTTCCTCGACTTCGACGACTTCGCGACGGGCCCGGCGGTGCACGACGTGTGGGTGCTCGTGCCCGGCCAGGACGGCGAGGCCCGGCGCCAACGCGACGCGCTGCTCGACGGCTACCGGCAGTTCCGCGACTTCGATCCGCGCTGGCTGTCGCTGGTCGAGCCGCTGCGCGCGGCGCGCATGCTGAAGATCTCGAGTTGGATCGCGCGCCGCTGGGACGAGGCCGCGTTCCGCTCGACCTTTCCGCACTTCGGCACCGACCTCTACTGGGAGCGCGAGATGCGCGACCTCGAGGATCTCGTCGCGCGTCTCACGGAAGCGTAGGCCCAGAACGAGAACGGGCCGCCCGTCGCCGGGCGGCCCGTTCGTGCGCGACTCGGGATCGTTCTACGCGCGGCGCCGCCCCGCCCAGCCGAGACCGAAGACGCCGCCACCGATCAGGAGGAGCGTCGTGGGCTCGGGCACCACCGCGAGGTTGAACGTCTGCTGCACGTAGCGGCTCGACGGCGCGCCGACCTGGAAGCCGCTGGCGCCGAAGGTGAAGCCGCACTGGCCGACGTTGCCGGCCACGAGACCGCAGCTCCCCGTGACGCGGACCGAGTTGAAGACCGGGTCCGTGCTGCCGCCGCCCGTTCCGATCTGCGTCAGCGTGCCCGGATCCACCACCGACGTCGTCACCCCCGGGCTGATCTGGTAGGTGGTCGGCGATCCGGCGATGATCGTGATCGGCAGGTTCGAGAACGAGTACGTGGTGTTGTAGAACTCGATCTCGGTGATGCCGTTGTCGGCCGCGCCCGTGATCTCCGAGAACGGCACCGTCAGCGTACCGCTGATCGTGAGCGCGACGTCGTCGATCGTGATCGTGCCGGTCGTCGCGTAGTTGCCGTTGTTGATCCAGATCTGGCCGCCGCTGCCGAAGCAGCTCGCCGCGCCGCAGGTGCGCGCGACGTCGAGGCCGAATCCGGCGTTCACGGTCAGGTTGATGATGGTGGCCGATGCGGGCGAGGCAAACAGCGCCCCCGCCAACAACATGGCTCCCAACTTCCAGTTCCGAGTCATCGCACCCTCCAAGCTTCAAGAACTCGACTTCAGAGACTCATTCGAAGGAAACCAGAACCTCGAACACGAAGTTTCGCAGTCTCGGGGTCGGGGACGGTGAAGGCAAGGACCGTCCTGCCCGGTCCTTGCGCTTTCACCGATTTCTTTCACGCCTTGCGTCGCCTCGCCGACGCCACGCCGGCCAGGCCGACGCCGAGCAGGATCGCGGTGCCCGGCTCCGGAACGACGCCCTCGAAGAAGAAGTCGCCCTTCAGCACCAGCGGATCGAGACCACCCGGGCCGTCCGGGTCGATCGAGCCGAGCGTGATGCCGTCGAGCGCGATCGCGACGTTCGTGTCGACGAACATCGTGCCGCTCGCCGACGGATTCACGAACCCGAACGGCTGGTCGTTGATGTCCATCATCGGGTTCAAGTTCACGGCGTCGAACTGACCCGTCACGTTCACCGGACCGATCGTGTAGCTGTAGCCGGCCGGCGGACCCGGATCGAACTGAAGGATCGTCCCGTTGAACGCAGACAGCGACGCCGTGTCGATGTTGATCGACGTGTAGCCGAGATAGTTCGGATTGATGCTGATGGATCCCGACGAGCCGGTGCTGAGCAACACGTAGTTCAACACCAGGGCCGTCTCGTCCACCTGCACCGCCGAGCCGGTCAGTGCGATCACCGCGGGTCCCGCCACCGGGTTCCCACCCACCGTCGCCGTCACGGTCACCTGCCCGGAGGTGAACAGGTACGAGATCGGCGCCGCTTGAGCGGTGGCGGCGAACAACGTGATCGCCGCCGTGAGCAACAGATTCCGAGCGCGCATACTTCCCCCGAACCCTTCTACGACCCGCCCTCCCGGCCGGGCCGATTTGGGCGGCGGCCGCCTCGATGCGAGGACGGACACCGCCGCTCTGGCTGAGGGGTACCCCTTCCCAGGGAGGTCCCCGGCATGGGTCATGTGCAAACGAAGTGCCGGGAACCGAAAGCTCGTCAGCCGGGGCTAAGCCGCCGGATCCAAAGCGATCCCGCCCGATCCGGCGTCGCGAACTGTCGCGAGCGGCGGGAAGCGCTTTACCGCGTGCGGGGAAAGCCCTTTCCACTGCCGGACTCTCGCGCCGGCGGAGCGGCCGCGGGTTGTCTCGCCCCCTCGCACGCCTATCTTCGCGTCTCCCATGACGAGCAACGCTCCCGCCACGCCGGCCCTCCCCGCCGATCTCGAAGACGCCATCGCGCGCCTGAAGCAGGAGCGAGACGCCGTTGTCCTCGCGCACTACTACCAGGAGGACGAGATCCAGGACCTCGCCGACCACGTCGGCGACTCGCTCGACCTGGCGCGGGTCGCGCAGCGCGTGGACAAGGCGGTGATCGCGTTCTGCGGCGTCCACTTCATGGCCGAGACCGCGAAGATCCTGAACCCGTCGCGGCGCGTCGTCGTGCCCGACCTCGCGGCGGGCTGCTCGCTCGCGGACGGCTGCCCGGCCGACGCCTTCGCGGGCTTCCTCGAGGTGCAGCGCAAGCAGCACCCGGACCTCGTCGTGGTGAGCTACGTCAACACGTCGGCCGCCGTGAAGGCGCTCTCCGACGTGATCTGCACGTCGTCCAACGCGGTGCAGATCGTGCGGCACTTCGCGGATCGCCCGATCGTGTTCGCGCCCGACCGCTACCTCGGCGCGTGGGTGGCGAAGGAGGCGGAGCGGCCCGATCTCATCATCTGGCCGGGGAGCTGCATCGTGCACGAGCAGTTCAACGCCAAGGCGCTCGCCCAGCTGCGCGTGCGACACCCCGACGCCGAGGTGCTGTCGCACCCCGAGTGTCCGCCCGCCGTGCTCGAGCAGTCGCACTTCGTCGGCTCGACCAAGAAGATCATCGCGCGCGCGATCGAGTCGCCCGCGAAGACGCTCGTCATCGGCACCGAGGACGGCGTCTTCCATCAGATCCGACGCTCGGTCCCGGACAAGACGCTGATCCAGATCCCGGGCATGGACGAGAGCTGCGCGTGCAACCGCTGCCCGTACATGCGGCTCAACACGCTCGAGAAGCTCTACCTCTGCCTGCGCGACCTCCGCCCCGAGGTCACCGTGCCCGAGGACGTGCGCGTCCGGGCTCTGCGGCCGCTCGAGCGGATGCTCGAGCTGTCGAGCTGATCGCTCGCCTGCGCTGCGTCGGCGTCGCCGCCGGCGCGGCCGCCGCGATCGGTTGCGCGACGCCTTCGCTCCTCGACGGCGACCGCCTGCACGCCGACTCGTACGCCGCGCTGGTGCGGCGCGTCGAGAACGCCGTCGGCGCGCGTCTCGACCCGCCGGTGGACGCGCGCGTGATCGAGGCCGCGGACGCGCCGCAGGTCGTGCGCAGCGCCGCGACCGCGGGCACCGCGCCCGAGGCGCGCGCGGCCGCGCAGGACGGGCTGGTCGCGCTGGGGATCGTCCCCGCCGGCGTCGACCTGCTCGAGACGGTGGCGATCGGCGCGAGCCGCTCCGTCGCGGGCCTCTACGTGCCCGCCGACCGGCGCCTCTACGTGGTGCGCGACCCGATGGGCTCGTTCGCGTCGCGCGCCGTCGCCTGGATGGCGGGTCGCGACCTGATCCACGAGATGCCGCTCGCGCACGAGATCGTGCACGCGATCCAGCATCAGGTGCGCCCCGCGCTGTTCGACTCCGAGCGCTTCCTCGCCGCGCACGACGACGTCGCGCACGCCGTGGCTGCGACCTACGAAGGGCACGCGACCTACTACGGGCTGCTCGCGCTCGGACTGGGCGAGCTGCCGGCGCCCGACGTCTTCCGCGCGCGGCTGCGCCGCGAGTTCGAAGGGCGCCGCGGCACCGCCTTCCCCGATGCGCCCGCGTTCGTGCGCGCGGGCGTCTTCACGGGCTACGCGGATGGATACCGGCTCGCGGCCAACGAGGCCGCCGCGCTGCTCACGACCCCGCCGGCGTCCACCGAGCAGGTGCGCCACGCGGGCCGCCGCCACGAGCCGTTCGAGGCGATCGACCTCGGCGCGGCGCGCGGCGCGCTACCCGAGGGCTGCGCGTTCGTCGCGGAGAACGGCGCCGGCGAGCTCGGCATCGCGGTGTTGCTCGCCGATCTCGGCGCGCCGGAGGCGTCGCTGCTGCGCGCCTCGCCCGCGGCGGAGGGCTGGGCCGGCGACCGCTACGTCGCGGCGCGCTGCGCGGGCCGCCGCGAGTTCGTGTGGCTGACGCTCTGGGACGCCGAGTCGGACGCGGCGGAGTTCGCCGCCGCGTACGCGACCGTCGCCCACGCCGTGCGCGCGCGCGCGGACCTCGTCGCGCCGCCGCTCGCCTGGCGGCGCGGCCGCGAGGTGGTCGTCGCGTCGCCGGCGCTGGCGCCCGTCGCGGAGGCGATCGTCGCCGGCGCGCGGCGCGGCTCCGTCACGACGCTCGCGGACTACTTCGCCTTCTGGAGCGGGCCCGACGTCACGAGCGACCGCGCCGCCGCCGCCACGCCCTGAAGAGCGGAAGCAGGAACGCCACCTCGGTCCCGAGGCCGCAGGCCGACGCGTTCGCCTCGGTGTTGCGCCAAGGCCTGCCCTTGCAGCCGGGGTCGACCGGCCCGAGCGGGACGCCGCCGTTCACCGACGCGCCGCCGTCGAAGTCGATTCTGCCGTCGGGAGTCGCCTCGTTGTCGAGGCCGTCCTGGCACTGCGGGTTCTCGAGGCCGGCCAGCAGATCGCGACAGCCC
Source organism: Pseudomonadota bacterium (assembly GCA_003576805.1). Classification (GTDB taxonomy): domain Bacteria; phylum Myxococcota_A; class UBA9160; order UBA9160; family PR03; genus PR03. The sequence continues at coordinate 10,953 of QEVM01000148.1, forward strand.
GGATCCGCCGGGTAGTCGACGAGCGTGTCGCCGTCCTGGTCGAGTCCGTCGTCGCAGATGAGCAGGGGCGACTTCTCGGAGTCGTCGGCGGCGTCGGCGCAGCCCGGGTCGACCGGGAAGTCGACCGCGCCGTCGGCGTCGTCGTCCACGCCGTTGTCGCACACGAGCTCGGCGGCCCGCTCCGAGTCGTCGGCTGCGTCGGCGCAGCCCGGGTCGTCGAGGTCGGCGAGGCCGTCTTCGTCGTCGTCCACGCCGTTGCTGCACGCCGACGTCTCGGTCGCGTCGGTGAGCGACGCGCAGCCCGCGTCGGCCGGGAAGTCGGCGAAGGTGTCGCCGTCGTCGTCGAGGCCGTTGTCGCAGACCAGCTCGGCGGCCTGCTCGGAGTCGTCGCCCGCGTCCGCGCAGCCCGCGTCGGCGAGGTCGGTGAAGCCGTCGCCGTCGTCGTCGAGATCGTTGCTGCACGCCGACGTCTCGGTCGCGTCGGCGGGCGACGCGCAGCCCGCGTCCGCCGGGAAGTCGACGAACGTGTCGCCGTCGTTGTCGAGGCCGTCGTCGCACACGAGCTCGGCGGCCTGCTCGGAGTCGTCGTCGGCGTTGGCGCAGCCGGGATCCGCGAGGTCGGCGAGGCCGTCGCCGTCGTCGTCCGCGCCGTTGCCGCACACGCCGAACTCGGTCGCGTCGTTCGGCGCCATGCAGCCCGGGTCGAGCGGGAAGTCCGCGAGCGCGTCGCCGTCGTTGTCGAGGCCGTCGTCGCAGGCCAGCTCGGCGGCCTTCTCGGAGTCGTCGCCGGCGTTCGCGCAGCCGGGATCCGCGAGGTCCGTGAAGCCGTCGCCGTCGTCGTCGGCGCCGTTGCTGCACGCCGACGTCTCGCTCGCGTCGGCGGACGAGGCGCAGCCCGGGTCGGCGGGGAAGTCGACGAGCGTGTCGCCGTCGTCGTCGATGCCGTTGTCGCACACCAGCTCGGCGGCCTGCTCGGAGTCGTCGTCGGCGTTGGCGCAGCCCGGGTCCGCGGCGTCGACGAAGCCGTCGCCGTCGTCGTCGGCGCCGTTGGCGCACGCGCCCGTCTCGGTCGCGTCGGTCGGCGAGCTGCAGCCGGCGTCGGCCGGGAAGTCGACCTGCGCGTCGGCGTCGTTGTCGAGGCCGTCGTCGCAGACCAGCTCGGCCGCCTTCTCGGAGTCGTCGGCCGCGTCCGCGCAGCCCGGGTCCGCGACGTCGACGAGCCCGTCGCCGTCGTCGTCCACGCCGTCGCTGCACGCGGTGGTCTCGGTCGGATCGAGCAGCGACGCGCAGCCGGGATCGCTCGGGAAGTCGAAGAGCGCGTCGGCGTCGTTGTCGAGGCCGTCGTCGCACACCAGCGCGCCCGACTTCTCGGAGTCGTCCGTCGGCGCGTCGCAGCCCGCGTCGTCGGGATGATCGATCGCGCCGTCGCCGTCGTCGTCGGCGCCGTTCTCGCACGCGGCGGTCTCGGTCGCGTCCGCGGGGCCGACGCAGCCCGGGTCGGCGGGGAAGTCGACCAGCGTGTCGGCGTCGTCGTCCGCGCCGTTGTCGCAGGCGAAGGCGGGCCCGCGCGTCGTCGTCGGCCTCGTTGGCGCAGGCACCCGTCTCGCTCGGGTCCGTCGGCGACGTGCAGCCGTCGTCGTCCGGGTAGTCGGCGTCGCCGTCGCCGTCGTCGTCGACGCCGTTGGCGCAGCGCGCCGGGAGCACGAGCTGCACCTTGGCGTAGTTGCCGTGCCCGACGCGGTTCTCGGTGACCAGGCTGCCGAAGCGCACGCGCGGCGCCGACACGTTCTCCACGCTGCCGGGGCGGTTCGAGAGGCGCTCGACGCCGTCGACGAAGAGGTCGACGGTCTTCGTCGCCGGGTCGTAGACGAGCTCGTAGAGGTGGTAGCCGGCGTCGAGCGTCGTCAGGTCGACCGTCGCGCCCGACACGCGCGCGACCGGCGCGCCCGAGGCGAGCGTGCCGAGCCGCAGCTCGTAGAGCTGCTGGCCGTCGCTGAACGACATGCCGACCGCCTCGTCGACGTTGTCGGCGAGGTCGACGACGCGGATGTGCGCGCGCAGCGACCAGCCCACCGAGCGCGCCCAGCACATCTCGTCCACCGCGACGTTGCGCGTGTAGTACCGGGACGAGCCCGCGCTCGTCGAGTCGTCGTCCACAGCCCAGGCGTCGTAGCCCGGGTCGAAGACCGGGAAGGTCGCGATGCCGACGCCGCCGCCTTCGGCGGTCCATCCGGTGGTGGCCGGATCGAGCGCGCCGTCGTGCTCGAACACGATGCCGCCGGGCACGTCGTTGCAGGTGCCGTCGGGGAACGACACGCGGACGTTGTCGATGTGCGCCGAGTCGCTCAGCGTCTCGGTGAGGTCCCAGACCACGAAGAGCTGCGTGACGTCGCTGAAGCCGGGGACGTTCAGCGTCTGGAACGCGCCGTCGGTCAGCACCGGGAAGGCCGTGAGCTGCGCGGGAGCGGGCAGCGCCGGGTCGTAATCGGTGCCGATCAGGATGCTCGCCGCGCCCGGCTGGACGAGGCGGTAGTCGAGACTCTCGAGCGTGAACGGGCCGCCGTCCTCGCGGCGCAGGAACATGCCCTGCCGGTCGGAGCCGAGCCCGCCGATCGTGGAGCCGCCGTGGCTCGCCTCGAACGGATTCGGGAAATGGACGTGGAGGTGCCCGCTCGCGTCGAACTCGAGGGCGTCGTTCTTGACCCAGAAGCCCTCGACGTGCATGCCGCCTTCCTGGAAGGTCATGGCGGTCGGCACGAGGTAGCCGTCGTCGTCGGGAACGCCCGGTGTCGGCAGCGGCGGGTACTGGAAGGTGATCGTGGACTCGACGTCCGCGGCAGCCGGGAAGGCGAGCGCCCACCCCGAGAGCAGCCCGGCGATCAGCCCGGCCAGTGCGAAGCGATGCCGCATGCACGAACTCCCCGAGGAAGGCCGCCGCAACGCGTCGATTCGAGCCGGGAGACCGAGTCGGATCGACGCACCGGGACGACGGCGGCCCCCGCCACGCGCGCGGGCTGCCAATGGATAGTGTCCCCGACCCAGGCGGACAAGCCGCCGTCGCGCCTCGCGAACGTCAGCGCCGCTGCGCAGCGCCGAACCGTCCGTGACCCGACTCCGACCTCGACTTCTGCGCCGATCTCCGCACGTCCGGACGCGTCGATCCGCTCGTGAGCTTGGCCGCGCTGCGCGCTGGGGGCGCGCCGGCCGGCTTGGCGCTCCGCGTCAGGGACGCTCGGCGCGCGCGCGGCGCCGCCGAGCGCCTACAGCCCGTACTTCGCGGCGAGCTCGGGATCCTTCTTCGCGAGCAGCTCGGCGAGCGAAACCATCACCTTGCACTGCTTCCAGGTCGCGTCGTCCTGCATCTTGCCGTCGAGCATCAGCACGCCGCGGCCGTCGGGCATCGCCTCGAGCACGCGCCGCGCGAACCGCACCTCGGCGGGATCCGGCGAGAACACCTGCTTCGCGATGTCGATCTGCGACGGGTGCAACGACCAGGCGCCGACGCAGCCCATCAGGAACGCGGCGCGGAACTGCGCCTCGCAGCCGACCGGGTCGCTGATGTCGCCGAACGGGCCGTAGAAGGGCAGCAGCCCGTTCGCGGTGCAAGCGTCCACCATGCGCGCGATCGAGTAGTGCCACAGATCCTGCTGCGCGGTCTGGCGCGGAGCCTCGGGCTGGTCCTTCACCGGGTCGGTCACGACGAGGTAGCCGGGATGGCCGCCGCCGACGCGCGTCGTCTTCATGCGCCGGCTCGCCGCGAGGTCGGCCGGGCCGAAGCTCATGCCCTGCATGCGCGGCGACGCCTGCGCGATCTCCTCGACGTTGGCGACGCCCTGCGCCGTCTCGAGAATCGCGTGCACCAGCAGCGGGCGGCGCAGCTTGGCCTTCGCTTCGAGCTGCGCGAGCAGGCGGTCGACGTAGTGGATGTCCCAGGCGCCCTCGACCTTGGGCACCATCACCACCTCGAGCCGGTCGCCGATCTCGAGCACGAGGCGCAGCAGGTCGTCGAGCACCCACGGGCTGTCGAGCGAGTTGATGCGCGTCCACAGCGCGGTGTCGCCGAGATCGACCTGCTTGCCGATCTTGACGAGGCCCTCGCGCGCGGCCTCCTTGCGGTCGGCCGGCACCGCGTCTTCGAGGTTGCCGAGCAGGATGTCGGTCTTCTTCGCGATGTCGGGCAGCTTGGCCGCCATCTTCTCGTTCGACGGATCGAAGAAGTGGATCATCCGCGACGGTTTGAAGGGGATCTCGGCGAGCGGCGCGGGCGCGCCGACGGCCTGCGGCTTGAGAAAGTCGCGGGGGCTGCGCAAGAGAGGCTACCTCCAGAGCGGGGAACTCGGACCCGGACGAGCCGGTGTGCCCACCAAGATGTCGAATACCGACGGGGAGCGCACGGCTTCCGGCGGCAGAGCGGCAGGAGTCGTGCGGCATCGCGTCGCGACGCTCGCCAGCGGATGCAGCAGCGCGGTCGTCGTGTCCACCGCGTAGACGCGCAGCCGACAGGGATCGAGCCCGTCTTGGACGCCGACGCGCGCGCGCCATCCCTGCGGCGCGCCGCCCAGGTCGGGGCGCGGCTCGCCGACGCGTGCGATCGCGAGGATGCGCGCCGGGCGACGCGCGAGGTCGTCCGCCGCGATCGCGACCGCGTCGGCCGGCGCGCCGTCGCGTGCGGCCCACCCGGCGAGCAGGAACGCGTCGCCGTCGGGCTCGACGGCGTCGACCGAGCCGACGCCCGCGGAGCCGAGGCGCAGCGCGTCTTGCAGCGGCGGCTGCAGGAACGGCGCAGCCGCGTCGATGCGCGCGCCGATCGGAGCGAACGGGTACGCAGCCCGGAGACAGGCGTCGTCGTCGTGGTGGCGCGCCAGCACGATGCACGCCTTGATCCGAAGCCGGTCTTGGCGCCGTTGCTCGAGCTCGCGCCGGAACCCGTCGCTCGCGAGCGACGAGGCCCACGCGACGGAGGCCGCGATCGCGAGCGCGTGCACGGCGTGCCGGCGCTTCGGCGCGACGTCGAGCAGCACGAGCGCGGCGATCGAGACGTACAGCGGCATCGCCTGCGAGACGTAGTCGTGGCGCGCCGCGTGCGCGGCGCCCATCGGGAGCCGCGTGATCGTCGTGAGCGCGGCCAGCGCGACGGAGAACGCGCCGTACACCGTCCACAGCAGCCGCACGTCGCGCTCGCGGCCCGGCGGCCCGCGCAGCGCGCGAGCTGCCAGCGCGATCCACGCGAGCAGTCCGAGTGCGCCGATCCAGACCCCGGTGCGGGCCTGCGTGAACGCGTTGCCGAGAAAGGCGAGCGCGAAGCCTGCGATCCGCCCCGGCGGCTCCGCGAGCACGGCGCTCGGCGCGCTGTGGTGGGGCGGCTGTACGTAGCCGTGGAAGTAGAGCGCCGACACCGCGAGCGCGCCGCCGGCCAGCGCGGCGGCCGCCACGCGCGCGTTCGCGCGCCGCGCGAGCAGGACGAAGCCGATCAACAGCGGCCACGCGACGATCCCGCTCGGGAACGAAAACTGGCCCACGCCCGCGAGGGCGATCGCGCCGAGCGTCGCGGTCCACCCGCCCCCGCGCAGCACGAGCAGCGACAACGCGCAGGCCAAAGTCAGCTCGGGGAGCAGGCGCTCGAACGTGATGCTGTACTGATGGAACCACGCCGTGCGCGGCGACCATGCGATCCCGGTCGCGACTGCCGCGATCGTCGCGCAGGTCGCACGGCTCGCGGCGCGCCGCGTCGCGACGAGCAGCGCGGCGAGCGTCGCGGCGAACACCGCCGGCCCGACGATCAGCTCGGCCCGCGTGTCGTAGTGCCCCGCCAGCATCGCGACGCCGAGCGAGATCAGGTTCGGAAAGAGCTTGCGCCCTTCGTTGTGTTGGTACGTGAGCTCGGCGAGCGTCAGGTCCCCGGCGCGCAGCGACGCGAGCTGGCGGACCGGGCTGTCCCACTGATCTCCGAACGGCACGTCGACGCCGTACTTGGAGAGGATCGCGCCCCAGGCGGCGAGAAGCGCCGCCACGAAGACCGCGGCCGCGGCCGCCAGCGCTGTGTCGATGCGCCGATCCCGGAGCGGTCGGCGCAGCTCGCGGGAATCGGGAGAAGGCAGGGCGTGCGCGCCTACTCGTAGAGCTTGACGATGCGGACCGTGCCGGGGGGCGACGCGTTGATGCAAAGGTCGCAGAGCGTGCACTCGTCGAGGTTCTTCTCGACGATCGCGAGCGTCCCGTCCTCGTTTTGCGCGTAGATGTTCACGGGACACACCTCCGCGAGCTTCTTGGCCATCGCGGGGTCCTTGGCGACCGTCGCGTCCACTTGCACGTCGATGAACATGCCCGGCATCTAGCGCGCCTCCGCGAGCCGCTTGCGGATCAGCTCCGGGATCTGCTCGATGCGCTCGGCCACCGAGATCCCGGCCTTCTCCATGCGCTCGATCTTCGCCGCGGTGGTGTCTTCCTTGCCCTCGACGATCGTGCCGGCGTGGCCGAAGCGCATGCCCTGCATCTCGTCCATGAAGCGGCCCGCCATGAAAGCCACGATCGGGAGCCGGCTCCGGTGCGCGACCACCCACTCCGCGAGCTCCGCCTCCATGCGGCCGCCCGGCTCCGAGTAGATCGCGATCGCCTTCGTCTCGGGATCGGCTTCGAAGAGCGGCATCAGCTCGGCGTAGGTGGTGCCGATGATCGCGTCGCCGCCGATCGACACCGCGGTGCTCTGGCCGAGGCCGGCGGCGGTGAGCGTGCTCGCGATCTCGGTGGTCATGCCGCCGGAGCGCGACATGATGCCGATCGGGCCGCGCGAGTACGCCTGGCGCGTGTTCGCGGCGGGGCCGCCGATGCCGCCCATCTTGCACTCGCCCGGCGTGATGAGGCCGAGGCAGTTCGGGCCGATGATGCGCGTGCCGCGAAGCGCGGCGAGCTCGACCATCTGCGCCACTTCCTGGCGCGGGATGTTCTCCGTGACGATCACGATCAGCCGGATCCCGTTCTCGATCGCCTCGAACGCCGCGTCGCGCACGAAGCCGGGCGGCACCGAGATGATCGAGCCGTGCACGGGGCCGTGCTTGGCGACGACGTCGCGCACGCAGTCGTAGACCGGCACGCCGTAGATGTCTCGGCCCGCGCGGCCGGGCGTCACGCCGCCCACGACCTTGGAACCGTAGTCGAGGCACTCGCGCGTCAGGTTCACGGCCTCGCGGCCGGTGATGCCCTGCACGAGGAACGTCGTGTTCTTGTCGACGAGGATGGACATCGCGGGCCCTACTTCATCTTCGCGACTGCGCGTCCAGCCGCTTCGTACATGGAGACGCTGCGATCGCAGTAGTCGACGCCGTACTTGGCGAGGATCTTGAAGCCTTCGCCCTCCCACGCGCCGGGGATGCGGAAGATCGCGATCACGTCCGAGGGCTTCTTGCCGGCCTCGATGCAGCCCTTGATCACGCCGCGCGCGACGATGTCCACGCGCGTGTTCGAGACCACGTTCATCATGACCGCGATCTTCTCGACGCCGGGCTTCGAGAGGATCAGCTTGGTCAGCTCCTTGGCCTTGCTGACCGAGGGATTGCCGCCGATCTCGCAGTAGTTGGCCGGCTTGCCGCCGTGCTTGCGGACCGCGTCGAAGAGCGTGAGCGAGCCGCCGCCCGCGCCGATCACGAGGCCGAGGTTGCCGTCGAACTCGACGACGTTGCCCGCCACGCCGCGGTGGTCGGCGGCGTTCACCTCGGCGCCCTTGATCTCGAACGGGGTCGCCTCGCGCGCCTGGCGCGTCTCCTCGGGACCGATGCCGAGGTCGGCGAGCAGCTTCTTGTGCTTGCCGCGCGCCTCGGCCTCCATGTCGATGTGGCCGTCGAGCACGACGAAGCGGCCGTCGGCGAGGCGCGCGAGCGGGTTGATCTCGGCGAGCGTCAAGTCGTAGGCGAGGAACACGCGCATCAGCTCGAACACGATCGGCGTGAGCCGGTTCAGCGCGTCGCCCGTCACGCCCGTCGCGGCGATCGCCTCCTTGGCGATGCGCGGCGTGATCGGGAAGAGCGAGGAGAAGTGCGTCTTCGAGACGTGCTCGGGGTGCTTCTCCGCGACCTCTTCGATGTCGATGCCGCCCATGTCTGAGAACACGAGCACGGGGCACTTGCGGCGGCCGTCCCAGGTGATCGCGGCGAAGTACTCCTGCGCGACCGGCGTCTTCTCCTCGACGAGCACCGCGCGGCACTTCTGCCCGTTCACGAGGATCGGCACGATCGTCTCGTAGTGGCGCGCCGCCTCGTCGGGCGCGTCGGCGAACTTCACGGCGCCGGCCTTCATGCGGCCGCCCGAGAGCACCTGGCTCTTCAGCACGACCGGCCCGCCGATCTCGGCCGCGACGCGCTTCGCCTCGTCGGCGCTCTTGGCGAGTCCGCTCTTGCCGAGCGGCATCCCGTGGCGCCGGAACAGCGCCTTCGACTCGTATTCGTAGAAGCGCATCGGGGGGTCCTTCGACGACGGCGTAAGGGCTCGCACCGTATCCAGTTTCCCGAGGCGGAGCAAGGCGATCGCTGTGATAGCGTGCGCGCCACGGAGGTGCGTTCGTGCGCCGCGTCGTGCTCTCGCTCGTGGCCGTCGCGATCGGCGCGGTGGTGGGCGCCGGCTCCGCGGGCATGCTCGTCGCGCGCGGGCTCGAGGCGAGCGGCGTCCGCAACGGACCGTGGAACACGAACACCGCGATCGGCAGCGACGCCGCCGATCCGTGGACGCGCGCGGCGGTCGCGGTCGGCGGCCTGCTCGCGCTCTCGAGCCGCGAAGCGCTCTACTGGACCGCATTCGTCGACTCCGCGGGCGAGCGGCTGACGTCGGGCTGCCGCTACGAGATCCGCGGCCGCGATCCCGGCGCGCGCTGGTGGAGCCTCACCGCGTATGGCGCCGACCACTTCCTGATCGCGAATCCCGCGCGCCGCTACTCGTGGACGGCGGCCAGCGTCGCGCGCGAGCCCGACGGCGGCTTCGTGATCGCGGCGGGCGGCGCGCCGGATGCGCGCAACCCGCTGCCCGTCGGCGAGCCGACGGCGCGCGCGCCGTTCTCGCTCACGCTGCGCCTCTACGAGCCCTCGCGCGAGACGCTCGCGGACCCCGCGCGCGCCGGCCTGCCGACCATCGAGCGCGGAGCGTGCCAGTGAGCGGGCCGTGGCGCTGGACGCTGCTCGCGCTGGCCGTCGCCGTCTGCGTGCACCTCGCCTTCGTGTGGGCGACGCCGCGCGTGCTGATGCGCGTCGCGATGCGCAAGCTCGCGGAGCAGGCGGGGACCAACGTCGCGGCGTATCCGCCGCGCGCCGACGAGGACGCGCGGGCGATCGTGCGGCCGAGCCCCGATCTCCTGTACGCGAGCTGCGTCTTCGACCTCCGCGACGGGCCGGTCCGTCTCGCCGCCGACGTGCCGGACGCGTACTGGTCGCTCTCGCTCTACGCGGCCGACACCGACGACTTCTTCATCGTGAACGACCGCAGCGCGGACGCGCCGCGCGTCGAGCTGGTGCTGGTGCGCGCCGGCGACGCGGCGGCCGCGCCGGCGGGCGCGCGCGTCGTGGAGTCGCCGTCGTCGCGCGGCGTCGCGCTCGTCCGCACGCTCGTCGACCGCGACGAGCGCGAGCCCGCGCTCGACGCCGTCCGCCGCAGCTTCCGCTGCGGGCGCCCGTAGCGGCCGACGCGGCCGACGCGGGCGCGCCGGCGATCGGCCGGGTCGATGGTCCGCCGCGGTTTTTCCGTCGCCCGGGCGCCATCTGGGCGCGGCCGCAGCGCCGTGTCAATCTCCGATTCCCATCCCAACCGCTGCCACGGGAGTGAACCCCGATGCCCCGAGCCTATGCGATCAGCACCGAATCCATTGCGGCCGAGCGCGCGCGCGTCGGCGGCGACCTCGACCAGTTCGACATCTCGCGCGTCGTGCAGCTCGACGAGGCGCAGCTCCGCCCGATGGGGCCGAGCGACGTGCGGATCAAGGTCCTCGCCGTCTCGGGCGAGCACAACATCAACCACGCGGCGCTCGCCGACACGGTGAACATCGCGGAGATCCGCGGCGGCAAGATCTTCCCCGGCAACTCGGCGGTCGGCGAGGTGATCGCGGTCGGCGACGCGGTGAAGAAGTTCCGCGTCGGCGACGTGGTCCTCACCCACTGCAACGGCGAGCCGGACATCTACGGCTATCCGCTGCGCATCTGGGCCTACGACAAGCCCGACTCGGTCGGCTGGTACGGCGAGGAGGCCGTCGTCGGCGAGTGGCAGCTCGTGCCGGCGCCGCTCGACTGCGGGCTCTCGCTGTGGGAGATCGCGGCGCTGCCGCTGCGCGCGCCGACGGCCTACCACATGTGGCGCCGCGCGCTCGCGATGTTCCGCATCAAGGTGTCGCGCGAGAAGAAGGCGGTGCTCAACGTGCTCTCGTTCGGCGGCGGCGTCGGCGAGTGCTTCCTGATGCTCGCCAAGTCCGAGGGCCACAACGCCTACTTCTGCTCCGGCTCGCCCGAGCGGCGCGCGGCGCTCGAGAAGCTCGGCATCGTCGGCATCGACCAGAAGAAGTACGAGCGCTTCACGAGCAAGAACGGCGTCAAGGACTTCTCGAACGACGTGAAGAAGCTGACCGGCGGCGAGGGCATGCACGTCGTCGCCGACATGCTGCGCGGCCCGGTCTTCGCCGCGGGCCTCGCGGTCGCGGCGCGCTGCGGCGTGAACACGAGCGCGGGCTGGCAGCTCTCGCAGGTCGTCGAGTACAACTCGACGCTGATGAGCGTCAAGCAGGTCACGATCGACCACACCCACTACGAGACCGTGGACGGCTGCTGGGCCGCGACCGAGCTGTACGGCAAGGTGTTCAAGCCGACCGTGCACAAGGAGATCTACGCCTTCGAGGATCTGCCGCGCTCGTTCCAGGAGATGCAGCAGAACGTCCAGGCCGGCATCCCGATCGTGCGCGTCGCCAAGGACATGCCCGCCGCGGTGTCCAAGCTGCTGTGACGCGGCTCGTGCGGCGGATTTCGGCTGGCGCGCCGCCGATCCGTGATAGCCTACGCGGGCCATTCTCGGAGGGGCACATGCGAGATCGAGTCGGTCGAGTCCGTCGAGTGCGAGATGCGTCGCTGGCTGCGGCGCTGGCTGCGTTGGTGTCGGGCGTCGTCGCCGCGGCGCCGGCGCGCGCGGTGGAGCAGGGCGAGGAGGTCAAGTGGGACCAGGCGCGCGTGACGCAGTACGCCGTCGACCTGAACGCGGCGATCGGCGCGGCCACGCAGGCGCTGCGCCAGAGCCCGCTCCAGTCCGCCCCGCAGCAGCGCACCGTCTGGTTCGAGATGAAGGAAGACCTGCGCCTGCTGCGGAACACGGCCTCGCACCTGCAGACCGAGCTGCAGGCGGGCGCGGGTCTCGAGGAGACGCGCGCCACCTTCGCGCGCATCGAGACGCTGCGGCACGACGCAGAGGAGATCGGCCGCAAGTCGATGATCCCGGCGCCGGTGATGGACGCGCTCGTGAAGGCGGGCGCCATCCACAACCAGATGCGGCCCTACTACTACGGGAAGAAGTAGCGCGGGCTACTCCGCCGGCGCGGCGCCGGACGGCGGCTCGACGCGGATCTCGAGCTCGCCCTTCGGCGCCCGCCGCTCGCGCTCCATCTCCGCCCACAGCGCCGTCTCCTGCGTGCGGCGCCGCAGCTCCTCGAGCAGCGCGCGCGCGCCGTCGGGCGCTCCCGCCGGCGCGCTGCGCACCACCACGCGCTCGCCGGCCGCGCGGCCGCCGGTCGTGGTGCGGACCTCGACGCGGATGCGGTTCGCGCCGGGCGCGAGCTCCACCAGCGCGTCGAACGAGCCGTCCGGGAAGGTGCGCACGGCGCGCGCCGGCGCGCCCGTCGTCGCGTTCACGATGCGCAGCTCCTCGAGGCCCGCGAGATCGGTGCGGCGCAGGCGCGCGATCGCGTCGCCCGGCCGCTCGAGCCGCTCGAAGCGGCCGCCCGAGCGCTGCGCGATCTCGCCGAGCACGCCGCGCGTCGCGGCGTCGCGCGAGAGCTCGAAGGTGAAGACGCGGACGTCCGCGGCGGCGGCGGCCGACGCCGCATAGAGCGCGTGCTGGCGCGCGCGGTCGCCGTGCGGCGGCAGCGTCGGCGTGCCGTCGGAGAGCAGCAGGATCGACTGGTCGCGGCCGCTCGGCGGACCGCTCGGCTGGCCGGGCGTCTCGGGCTGGAGCAAGAGCTGCGCGGCGCCGATCGCGTCGCCGAAGTTGGTGCCGCGCAGATCGCGGTGGAAGCCGTCGCGCACCGCGGCGAGCGCGTCGGCGAGCGCCTCGCGCGACGCGCCGAGCGGCGCCGCCACGCGCGCCGTGTCCGAGAACACGACGATGCCGACGCGGTAGCGCGCGCCGGGCTCGAGCCGCGCGAGCAGCGCGCGCGACGCCGCGAGCTCCGCCGCGAGCACGGAGTCGTCGAAGTCCTGCTCGCGCAGCCGCGCGATCAGGTCGGGCGGCACCTCGGGCCGCGCCGCGAGCTGCGCGAGCCAGTCGGGATCGGTGCCGCCGCGCGCTCCGTCGCCGTCGACGTCCCAGCCCGACGGCAGCAGGCTGCTCTCGGAGACGTCGAGCACGAGCACGAGGTCGTGCGCCGCGAGCGGACGCGCGGCGGCCTGCCCGCGGACCTCGACGAGCGGCAGCGACACGCTGCTCTGCGCGGGCGGCGCGTCGATGCGCAGCGCGGCGCTCGCGTCGCCCGCCGCGCGCGCCGCGGGCGC
>QEVM01000149.1 GCA_003576805.1 Pseudomonadota bacterium
GGCCGACGTGCGCGGCGTCGCGGGCGTGTGGAAGGACCTCACCGACAACGTGAACCTGATGGCCGGCAACCTGACCGGCCAGGTGCGCAACATCGCCGAGGTCGCGACGGCGGTCGCCAACGGCGACCTCTCGCGCAAGATCACCGTGGACGTGAAGGGCGAGATCCTCGAGCTGAAGAACACCTTGAACACCATGGTGGATCAGCTCAACTCGTTCGCCGCCGAGGTGACGCGCGTCGCGCGCGAGGTGGGCACCGAGGGCAAGCTCGGCGGCCAGGCCGTCGTGAAGGGCATCTCGGGCACGTGGAAGGACCTCACCGACAACGTGAACCTGATGGCCGGCAACCTCACCAGCCAGGTGCGCAACATCGCGGCGGTGACGACGGCGGTCGCCAACGGCGATCTCTCGAAGAAGATCACCGTCGACGTGAAGGGCGAGATCCTCGAGCTGAAGAACACGCTGAACGTCATGGTGGACCAGCTCAACTCGTTCGCGTCCGAGGTGACGCGCGTCGCGCGCGAGGTCGGCACCGAGGGCAAGCTGGGCGGCCAGGCGCAGGTGAAGGGCGTCGGCGGCGTCTGGAAGGACCTCACCGACAACGTGAACTTCATGGCGGGCAACCTGACCAGTCAGGTGCGCGGCGTCGCCAAGGTCGTGACCGCCGTCGCCAACGGCGACTTGAAGCGCAAGCTCACCGTCGACGCGAAGGGCGAGATCGCGGAGCTCGCCGACACCATCAACGGCATGATCGAGACGCTCGCGATCTTCGCCGACCAGGTGACGTCGGTGGCGCGCGAGGTGGGCGTCGAGGGCCAGCTCGGCGGCCAGGCGAGCGTGCCGGGCGCGACGGGCATCTGGAAGGACCTCACCGACAACGTGAACCAGCTCGCCGAGAACCTGACGACGCAGATGCGCGCGATCGCCGAGGTGGCGACCGCCGTCACCACCGGCGACCTGACCCGCTCGATCACGGTCGACGCGCGCGGCGAGGTGGCGGCGCTCAAGGACAACATCAACGAGATGATCCGGCATCTGCGCGACACCACGCAGAAGAACACGGATCAGGACTGGCTCAAGACCAACCTCGCCAAGTTCAGCCGCATGCTGCAGGGTCAGAAGGACCTGCTCACCGTGGGCCGCCTGATCCTCTCGGAGCTGGCGCCCGTGGTGTACGCGCAGCACGGGGTCTTCTACATCCTCGACTCCGCCGGCCCCGAGCCCGAGCTGCAGCTCCTCGCCAGCTACGCGCACCGCGAACGCAAGACGGTCGCGAACCGCTTCGCGCTCGGCGAAGGGCTGGTCGGCCAGTGCGCGCTCGAGAAGGAGCGCATCGTCATCACCGACGCGCCGCCGCAGTACATCCGGGTGTCGTCGGGCCTGGGCGAGGCGCCGCCGGTCAACATCATCGTGCTGCCCGTGATCTTCGAGGGGCAGGTGAAGGCGGTGCTCGAGCTCGCCTCCTTCGAGCGCTTCAACCCGACCCAGCACGCTTTCCTCGACCAGCTCGCCGAGACGATCGGCATCGTGCTCAACACGATCGAGGCGAACACGCGCACGGAGGACCTGCTGAAGCAGTCGCAGTCGCTCGCGACCGAGCTGCAGAACCAGCAGGAGGAGCTGCGCCAGACCAACCAGCAGCTCGAGGAGAAGGCGGGCCTGCTCGCGCAGCAGAACGCCGAGGTGGAGCGCAAGAACCAGGAGATCGAGCAGGCGCGCCAGGCGCTCGAGGAGAAGGCGACCCAGCTCGCGCTGACGTCGAAGTACAAGTCCGAGTTCCTCGCCAACATGTCGCACGAGCTGCGCACGCCGCTCAACTCGCTGCTGATCCTCTCCGACCAGCTCTCGCGCAACCCCGACGGCAACCTCACCGATCGCCAGACCGAGTTCGCGAAGACGATCCACGCCTCGGGCACCGACCTGCTGATGCTGATCAACGACATCCTCGACCTCTCGAAGATCGAGTCGGGCACGGTGGTGGTGGACGTCAGCGAGGTGCGCTTCTCGGAGCTCGAGCGCTTCGTGGAGCGCACCTTCCAGCACGTCGCCGAGGCGAAGGGCCTGCGCTTCTCGCTCGGCTTCGCGCCCGACCTGCCGCGCGCGCTCCACACCGACGCCAAGCGCCTCCAGCAGGTGGTGAAGAACCTGCTCTCGAACGCCTTCAAGTTCACCGAGCGCGGCGAGGTGGCGTTCTCGGTGGCGCGCGCGACGTCGGGCTGGAGCCCGGAGAGCGAGGCGCTGCAGCGCGCCGACACGGTGATCGCGCTCTCGGTGAGCGACACCGGCATCGGCATCCCGCCGCACAAGCACCACATCATCTTCGAGGCGTTCCAGCAGGCGGACGGCAGCACGAGCCGCCGCTACGGCGGCACGGGGCTGGGCCTCGCGATCAGCCGCGAGATCGCGCAGCTGCTCGGCGGCGACATCCGCGTCGCCAGCCAGCCGGGCGCGGGCAGCACCTTCACGCTGTACCTGCCGCTCCAGTATGCGGCGCACGCGAAGCCGCTGCGCCTCGCGCTGGCGGCGGAGGCGGAGCCGCGGCCGCGCAGCGCCGACGAGCTCGCGCTGGTCGAGCCCGAGCAGGAGCCGGTCGCGCCGCCCACGGACGACCGCGCCGTGCTCGCGCCCGACGACCGCGTGCTGCTGATCGTCGACAACGACGAGCGCTTCACGGCGTTCGTGCGCGAGGTCGCGCACGAGCACGGCTGGAAGGCGCTCGTCGCGGGCACCGGCGCGGCGGCCGTGATGCTGGCGCAGGAGTACCAGCCGGCTGCGCTGACGCTCGACATCCGGCTCCCCGACATCGACGGGCTGCGCGTGCTGCAACGCCTCAAGAGCGACCTCGCCACGCGCCACATTCCGGTGCAGCTCATCTCCACCGACGAGGAGGGCGAGCGCGGCCGCGCGCTCGGCGCGTTCGGCGTGCTGGCCAAGCCGCTGCACAGCCGCGACGCGCTCGACGCCGCGCTGGAGGCGCTCGCGGCGCACGTCGAGGCGCCGCCGCGCGACGTGGTGGTCGTCACCGCGTGCGACGACGAGATGGTCGACCTGCTCAACGGCGGCGACCTGCGCATCACGTGCACGTCGAACGCCGCCGATGCGCTCGCGCTGATCGAGCGCGGCGGGTTCGGCTGTGCGGTGCTCGACGCCCGCGTCGGCGACGCCGTGGCCGGCGAGCTGCAGGCGGCGAGCCGCAACGCCGCGCTGCCGCTCGTGTGGTACGCGCCGAGCGAGGCGGCCGCACCGCTGCCCGCGCGGCTCGGCGGCGAGCTGCTGTTTCCGGCGGCCTCGCCGGGCGGGCTGCTCGAGGTCGTGACCCTGCTGCTGCACCTGCCGGTCGCGTCGATCTCGCCGCGCAAGCGCAAGCTGATCGAGGCGCGCTACGGCGAGTCCGACCTGCTCGCCGGCCGCCGCGCGCTCGTCGTGGACGACGACGTCCGCAACATCTTCGCGATGACGAGCGTGCTCGAGAAGGAGGGCATGACCGTGCTCGCCGCCGAGAACGGACAGGCGGCGATCGAGATGCTCGACGCCACGCCGGAGATCGACGTGGTGCTGATGGACATCATGATGCCCGGCATGGACGGCTACGACACGATGCGCGCGATCCGCCGCATGAGCCGCTTCCGCTCGCTGCCGATCGTGGCCGTCACCGCCAAGGCGATGAAGGGCGATCGCGAGAAGACGCTCGAGGCGGGCGCCTGGGACTACCTCTCGAAGCCGGTGGAGCCGGACCGCATGCTGAACGTCCTGCGCGCCTGGCTGCGGCGGTAGGGCCGCGGTGTCCGACGTCCAGCCCGCCGCGATCCTGGTGGTCGACGACCGCCGCGAGCAGCGCATCTCGCTCGCGGCGCTGCTCGGCGAGCTGGGCGAGGAAGTCGTCACCGCCTCTTCGGGACGCGACGCGCTGCGCTGTCTGCTCCAGCGCGACTTCGCGCTGATCCTGCTCGACGTCAACATGCCGGACATGGACGGCTTCGAGACGGCGAGCCTGATCCGCCAGCGAAAACGCACCGAGCACACGCCGATCATCTTCGTGACCGCGTACGGCGACGACACCTACGCGTCGCGCGGCTACTCGCTCGGCGCCGTCGACTACATCCTCGCGCCGGTCGACCCGCAGATCCTGAAGACGAAGGTGCAGGTCTTCCTCGACCTCTACCGCAAGACCGAGGAGGCCAGCCGCCACGCGGAGCTGCTGAAGCGGCAGGCCGCGCAGCTCCGCCGCCTCACCGACGCGGCGATCGCGATCCACGCGGCGAGCTCGCTCGACGAGCTGCTGAAGCTGGTGGCCGACACCGCCGCCACCGTCGCGAACGCGCAGCAGGTCGCGGTCGGGATCGACACGCCCGCGATCGGCGACTCGGCGGCGCTCGGCCGCCGCGAGCGGCACGCCGTGCTGCGCCCGGAGAACACCGCGCTCGAGCTGCTCGCGCACGCGGCGCTCGCCGACGTGCCCGCGCGCGCGGTGCGGATGGGCCGCGACGAGCTGGAAGGCCACCCGCGCTGGGGCGCCATCGGGCGCGACGACGGCGCGCTGCCGCTGCGCGGCTGGCTGGCCGCGCCGCTGTCGAGCCGCGACGGCCATCCGATGGGCTGGATCCAGCTCTCCGAGAAGCGCAGCGGCGACTTCACCGCCGAGGACGAGACGCTGCTCGTGCAGCTCGCGCAGATGGCGGCGATCGCGGCCGAGAACACCTTCTTCAAGGAGGTGCGCGAGGCGAGCCGCGTGAAGGACCAGTTCCTCGCGACGCTCTCGCACGAGCTGCGCACCCCGCTCCAGGCGATCCTCTCCTGGTCGAGCATGCTGCGCGACAACCCTTCCGACGGCACGCTGGTGGCGCGCGGGCTCGAGGTGATCGAGCGCAACGCGCGCTCGCAGACCCGCCTGATCGAGGATCTGCTCGACGTCTCGCGCATCGTCTCCGGCAAGCTCGCGATCGACCGCAGCGCGCTGCGCCTCGGCGACGTGGTCGAGGCGTCGGTCGAGGACGCGCGCCCGGCGGCCCGCGACAAGCAGATCGAGATCGAGATCGAGCGCCTCGACGAGGCGTGGATCGCGGGCGACAACGACCGGCTGCGCCAGGTGATGGGCAACCTGTTCTCGAACGCGATCAAGTTCACGCCGGCCGGCGGCCGCGTCTGGCTGGGCGTCGCGAGCGACGGCTGCGAGGCCGAGGTCTGGATGCGCGACACCGGCGTCGGCGTCGCGTCCGAGTTCCTGCCGCACCTGTTCGAGCGCTTCCGCCAGGCCGACGGCGGCATGCGCCGCTCGCACGGCGGGCTCGGCATCGGGCTCGCGGTGGTGCGGCACCTCGTCGAGCTGCACGGCGGCAGCGTGCGCGCCGCGAGCGACGGCGAAGGGCAGGGGACCGGCTTCTACCTGCGCTTCCCGCTCGCCGGCTCGGCGCCGTCGGAGCACGGGCTCGCCTTCGAGCAGGCCGCGGAGCGCGCGCTCGGCGTGCCGGCGCGGCTCGACGGCCTGCGCGTGCTGCTCGTGGACGACGACGCCGACACGCGAGAATGTCTGGCCGTCGCGCTGCGCGAGTGCGGCGCCTCGGTGCGCGCGGTCGCGTCGGTGCGCGAGGCGCTGCAGGCGCTCGACCGCCACCGCGCCGACGTGCTGCTCTCGGATCTCGCGATGCCGGAGGAGGACGGCTACTCGCTGATCCGGCGCGTGCGCGCGCGTCCCGAAGCGGAGGGCGGCCGCATTCCGGCCGCCGCGCTGTCGGCGCACGTGCGGCCCCAGGAGCGGGCGCGCGCGCTGCTCGCGGGCTTCGACATGCACCTCTCCAAGCCGATCGAGCCCGCCGATCTCGCGGCGGCGCTGCGCACGATGGCGCCGGCTCTCGATGCCTGAGCGCTTCCCGGAAGGCGTGCGGCGGCTGCTCGACCGCATCGACTCCGTCGCGCAGCTCGAGGTGCTGCTGCTGCTGTATCGCAGCGCGCCCGACTCGTGGAGCGCGCGCCAGCTCGGCGAGGAGCTGCGCATCGAGCCGGCCTGGGCGGCCGAGCAGCTCGGCATCCTGTGCGACCGCGGCCTGCTGGCCGCGACCGAGGATTGCGAGGGGCTCTTCCACTACCAGCCCGCGACGGCGGAGCTGGAGAAGGCGGTGATGGCGCTCGCGGCCTACTACGAAGCGCAGCGCGTGGCCGTGATCGCGTTCCTCTACTCGAAGCCGACCGACCGCATCCGCACCTTTGCCGACGCGTTCCGCATCCGGAGGGAGGACGACGATGGCTGAGACCATCTACGTGCTGTGCGCCGTGACGAGCATCATGTGCGCCGTGTTGCTGCTGCGCGGATTCCGCCGGACGCGCGTGCGCTTGCTGCTCTGGAGCAGCATCTGCTTCACCGGGCTCGCGGCGAACAACCTGATCCTGTTCACGGACCTGGTGATGGTGCCGGGCACGGATCTCGCGATCTACCGGGCGCTCGCCGCGCTCGGCGGCCTCGTGCCGCTGGTCGCCGGCCTGGTCTGGGAATCGTGAGCGCGGGCGGCCGCGCGCGGCGGATCGCAGCGAGGGGACGCGGATGGACGATTTGAACGACCTCGTCACCGGCATGAACGCGACGTGCGCGGCGGTCGCCGGTCTCTTCTTCCTGCGCTTCTGGCGCCAGACGGCGGATCGCCTGTTCGCGAGCTTCGCCGCCGCGTTCTGGCTGCTCAGCGTCCACTGGATCGGACTCGGACTGACGTCGCCGCAATACGAGTTCCGCCCGCTGCTCTACGGCATCCGACTGGTGGCGTCCCTGCTGATCCTGGCTGCGATCATCGACAAGAACCGGGTGAAGCGCTCCACGTCCTGACGGCGCCCGCGGCGCCCTCGCGTGATAGCCTCCGCGCGCCCACGGCGGGGGACGCGGACGTTGCGCGACGGCAGCGGCGACACCAGCACGAGCGAGACGGGACGGCGGAGCGCGCGGCTCGGCGTCGCGCTCGCGCTCGCGCTCGCGGCCTGCGGCGACGCGGGCGCGCCGCTCGACCTCGCGGGTCCGACGGCGGACTGGCCCGCGTACGGCGGCGACGCGGGCGGGCTCAAGTGGTCGCCGCTCACGCAGGTGACCGCCGACAACGTCGGCGCGCTCGAGGTCGCCTGGACGTACCGCCACGGCGACGTCTCCGACGGCAGCGACGGCACGACGCGCACCTCGTTCAACGCGACGCCGATCGTCGCCGGCGGCACGCTCTACCTCTGCACCGGTAGGAACCGGGTGATCGCGCTCGACCCCGAGACCGGCGCCGAGAAGTGGACGTTCGACCCGAAGCCGCGCGTCACGAAGCTCGAAGGTCCCTATCCGCGCGTGTGCCGCGGCGTCGCGCACTGGACGGGCGACGCGGCGCAGAGCGGCGCGTGCGCGCGGCGCATCTTCACCGGCACCGTGGACTCGGAGCTGATCGCGCTCGACGCCGAGACGGGCCGCCCGTGCGACGACTTCGGCGCGGGCGGGCGCGTCTCGCTGCGCGAGGGCATCGAAGGCGAGCCGTGGGAGTACTACGTGACGTCGCCGCCGCTCGTCGTCGGCGACGCGGTCGTGGTCGGCGCGCTCGTCTCCGACAACCTGCGCACCGACGCGCCGGCCGGCGTGGTGCGCGCCTTCGACGCGCGCAGCGGCGCGCTGCGCTGGGCGTGGGATCCCGTGCCGCCCGGCTGGAACCGCGACGCCGGCGAGCGCTACACCGCGGGCACGCCGAACGTGTGGGCCGCGTTCTCGGCGGATCCCGCGCGCGGGCTCGTCTTCGTGCCGACCGGCAACGCCGCGCCCGACTACTACGGCGGCGCGCGCCGCGGCCTCGACCACTACTCGAGCTCGGTCGTCGCGCTCGACGCCGCGAGCGGCGCGGTGCGCTGGCACTACCAGACCGTCCATCACGACCACTGGGACTACGACGTGCCCGCGCAGCCGTCGCTGTTCCAGATCGAGGGCGTCGGCGGCGGCCGGCCGGGCGTCGCGCAGATCACCAAGATGGGTCACCTGTTTCTGCTCGACCGCGAGAGCGGCGCGCCGCTCTACCCAACGCCCGAGCGCCCGGTGCCGCAGGGCGGCGTGCCCGGCGACGTGCTCTCGCCGACGCAGCCCTTTCCGACCCACCCGGCGCCGCTGCACCCCGCGACCTTCACGCCCGACGACGCCTGGGGCTTCACGTTCTGGGACAAGAGGAAGTGTCGCGAGATCATCGCCGGCATGCGCTCCGACGGGATCTTCACGCCGCCCGGCACCGACCCGATCATCCAGTGGCCGGGCAACGCGGGCGGCCCCAACTGGGGCGGCGTCGCGATCGATCCGGCGCGCGGCGTCCTGTTCGTGAACCAGATGCGCGTGCCGAGCGTCGTGCGGCTCGTGCCGCGCGACGAGTTCGACGCGATCCCGAAGGGCGACGTCGTCTATCCCGAGATGCTCGCGCCGATGCGCGGCACGCCGTTCGGCCTGCGCATCTCGCCGCTGCTCGGCCCGCTCGGCGCGCCGTGCAATCCGCCGCCGTGGGGCGTGCTCCAGGCGGTGGACCTGAAGCGCGGCGAGCTGCTCTGGGAGAGCACGCTCGGCACGACGCGCGACCAGGCGCCCTTCCCGATGTGGCTGCCGCTCGGCTCGCCGAACCTCGGCGGCCCCGTCGCGACGGCGGGCGGCGTCGTCTTCATCGGCGCCACCACCGACCAGTTCCTGCGCGGCTTCGGCGCGACGACGGGCGAGGAGCTCTGGCGCGCGCGCCTGCCGTTCACCGCGAACGCGACGCCGATCACCTACCGGCTGCGCGAGGGCAGCCGCCAGTTCGTCGTGGTCGCGGCGGGCGGCCACGGCTGGTCCACGCCGGGCGACGCGCTCGTCGCCTTCGCGCTGCCGCAGTAGCCAGGAGCCCGACCCAAGATGACTCGGTCGCCCGGCCGCCGCGGCATCGCCGCCAACTGCGTTGCGCTCCTTGCGCCGTAGCTCCCGCTACGGCTCAGTCGCGCGCCTTGTTGGCGTCGCGCCGAGCGAGGCGCCGGCCTCGCCGAGCTTGCGGCGGATCGCCTTCACGTGCGCGTCGACGACGCGCTCGTCCTGCTCCGAGTCGGCGCCCCAGACGAGGCCGATGAGCTGGCCCCGCGTGACGACGCGGCCGTGCTCGCGCATCAGCACGGCGAGGATCTGGTACTCGCGCGGCGTCAGATCGAGGCGGCGGCCGGCGACGATCACCGAGTTCGGGTGCAGCGCGACGGCGGGCTGCGGAAGGCCCGCCGCGCCGCCGCTCGCGGGACGGCCGGGCAGCGCGCGCCGCAACACCGCGCCGGCGCGCGAAGCGAGCTCGCGCGCGAAGAACGGCTTCGCCAGGAAATCGTCGACGCCGCACTCGAAGGCGAGCACGCGGTCCATCTCGGTCGCGAGCGCCGTCACGGCGAGGATGCCGAGTCCCGGCTGCGCGGCGTCCTCGCGCAGCAGCCGGCACAACGCGAGTCCGCTCATGTCGGGGAACGCGAGCTCGCAGACGAGCAGGTCCGGCTTCTCCTGGCGCGCGAGCGCGAGCGCGCCGTGCGCGTCGGCGGCCGCGAGCAGCTCGTACGCGGGGCTCGCGAGCGCGTCGAGGATGCGTCCGCGGCAATCGGGATCGCCGTCCGCGACGAGGATGCGCCGGATGGAGGACATGACAGCAGCGCAAGGAAGCGCAGCGAAGCGGCGGCGCGGTGAAGGATCGGGGCAGCGCTCGTGGCGAATCAGTGAAGCGCGGCGTGCGCCGCGCGCTGCGCGCGCCGCGCGGCCGCGTGCGCGGCGCCTTCATCGTTTCGTCGCAGGAATGCGAACGTCGCGTGCCGCTGACGCTTCCGTGCGTGTGCTAACCCGCTCGACGTCGGCTTCTCCCCATTCGTCGCACATCTCGCGAGGGCTCATGACGACGCAAAGCCACCCCCTTCGCCTCGCCCTGCGCTCGGCAGGGCTGGCGCTGCTCGCGGCCGGGTCGCTCGCCGCCGCGCCGCCGCGCGCGCTCGCGCAGGCGAGCGGCGAGACGCCGGCCGCCGCGCCCAAGCCCGCCGGCCCCGGCCTCGACGGCGTGCTGAACGAACGCATGGACGCCGACGCCGCCGCGCGCGCGTCGCAGCAGCGCGTCGACGCGCTCGACGACGAGACGCAGAAGCTGCTCTCGGAGTACCGGCGCGCGCTCGCCGACGCCGAGAGCTACGAGCGCTACGCGACGCAGCTCGCGGCGCAGATCCGCTCGCAAGAGCAGGAGATCGCCTCGATCGAGCAGCAGATGCAGCAGATCGAACGGACCGCGCGCGACGTCGGCCCGCTGATGGAGCGCATGCTCGACACGCTCGCGCGCTTCGTCGAGCTCGACGTCCCGTTCCTCGTCGAGGAGCGCGCCCGCCGCGTCGCCACGCTGCGCGACATGATGAGCCGCGCCGACGTCGCCTTCTCCGAGAAGTACCGCCGCATCCTCGAGGCGTACCAGGTCGAGCTCGAGTACGGCCGCACGATCGAGGCGTACGAGGGCCGGCTCGGCGCGGGCGACGGCGCGCGCACCGTGCAGTTCCTGCGCGTCGGCCGCGTGACGCTGCTCTACCAGACGCTCGACGGCCGCGAGACCGGCTACTGGGACGCGGCCAGGAAAGACTGGGTGATCGACGACCGCTACGCGCACGGCTTCAAGGAGGGGCTCGCCGTCGCGCGCAAGACGAGCGCGCCCGAGCTGCTGGTCGTGCCGGTGCCGGCGCCGGAGGACGCGAAGTCGTGATGCGCAAGCCGACGCTCCCGCTCCTGATTATCGCCGTGCTGTGCTGCCTCGCGCCCGGCGCCGCGCGCGCGGCCGTGACGCTCGAGGAGCTGCTCGAGCAGACGCGCAACGTGCGCGCGATCGAGGCCGAGGCGCACGCCGCGCGCGAGCGCGCCTTCCTCGCCGACCGCGACCAGCAGGCGAAGCGGCTCGCCGACGCGCAGCGGGCGCGCGACGCCGCGGAGGCGCGCAGCAAGGCGCTCTCCGCGCAGTTCGACGCCAACGAGTCGCGGCTCGCCGACCTCGACGAGACGCTGACGCAGCGGCTCGGCAGCCTCGGCGAGCTCTTCGGCGTCGTGCGCCAGGTCGCGGGCGACGGCGCGTCGATCCTCTACGACTCGCTGATCAGCGCGCAGTACCCGAAGCGCGACGAGTTCTTCGGCGAGCTCGCCAAGTCGAAGGAGCTCCCGTCGGTCGAGCAGCTCGAGCGCCTGTGGTTCGAGATCCAGCGCGAGATGACCGAGAGCGGCCGCGTCGTCCGCTTCCCCGCCTCGATCGTCGAGGCCGGCGGCGAGTCGGTGCCGACCGACGTGGTCCGCATCGGCGGCTTCCTCGCCGTCGCGGGCGGGCGCTACCTCGACTACCTGCCGAGCCTCGGCAAGCTCGGCGTGCTGCCGCGCCAGCCGGCCGGCGCGCTCGGCGCGCTCGCGCAGGGCCTCGCGACGGCGCGCGACGGCTACGTCGAGGCCGCGGTCGATCCCTCGCGCGGCGTGCTGCTCGCGATGGTCGTGCAGCGCCCGAGCTTCGTGGAGCGCGTCGCGCACGGCGAGGCGGTCGGATACGTGATCATCGCGGTGGGCGCGCTCGGCGCGCTCGCCGCGCTCTACCAGGCGATCTACCTGATCCGCACGCGCATGGCGGTGCGCCGCCAGCTCGCGCGCCTCGAAGCGCCGACGCCGGACAACCCGCTCGGCCGCGTGCTCGCCGCGGTGACGCCGGATCCGGCGAACATCGAGGAGACGGCCGAGGTCGTCGAGCTGCGCATCTCGGAGGCGGTGCTGCGCGAGGTGCCGAAGCTGGAGCGCTTCCAGGCGTTCCTGCGCCTCGCGGTGGCGGCCGGCCCGCTGCTCGGCCTCATCGGCACGGTGATCGGCATGATCATCACCTTCCAGAGCATCACCGAGTCGGGCTCGAGCGATCCGCGGCTCATGGCCCACGGCATCGGCCAGGCGATGATCGCGACGGTGCTCGGCCTCGGCATCGCGGTGCCGCTCTTGTTCGCGAACGCGGGCCTCGCGTCGATGTCGCGCCAGGTCGTGCAGGTGCTCGACGAGCAGAGCACCGGGATGCTGGCGGAGAGCCTCGAGCGGCGGCGCGCGGGCGAGGCGCAGCATGCCTGAAGTCGTTGCGTCGCTCGCGCGCTGGCCGGCCGAGATCCTGACGGACCTGATCGACCAGGGCGGTCCGTTCGTGATCGCGATCTTCCTGTGCGGCTTCGTGATGTGGACGCTCGTGTTCGAGCGCTGGTGGTACTTCGCGCAGGTCCTGCCGCGCCAGCAGCGCGCCGCGCTGGCGGCGTGGAGCGCGCGCTCCGACCGCCGCTCGTGGTGCGCGCGCCAGATCCGCCGCGCCATGGTGTCGCGCGTGCACACCGGGATGGCCGCCAACCAGATGCTGCTGCGCGTGCTGGTGCCGCTCTCGCCGCTGCTCGGCCTGGTCGGCACGGTGAGCGGCATGCTCGAGGTGTTCGACTCGATGGCGCTGCGCGGCGCGGCCGACGCGCGCTCGATGGCGAGCGGCGTCTCGCACGCGATGATCTGCACGCTGACCGGGCTCGCGGTCAGCATCACCGGCCTCTACCCCGTCTACTACTTCCAGTCGCGCACGCGCCACGAGACCGAGCGCTTCGCCGACGAGCTGGCGTACTGACGTGCGGCTGCGCCGGCACTTCGACTCCGAAGAGTCCACGGGCATCGACCTCGCGCCGATGCTCGACTTCGTCATGAACCTGCTGATCTTCTTCATCATCACCGCGGTGTTCACCAAGGAGCTCGGCATGCCGGTCGGGCGCCACGGCGGCGGCACGGGCGGGCCGGCCACGGGCGAGAAGGAGGCCGGCAGCATCTCGGTCGTGATCAAGCAGGGCGGCGAGGTGATGGTGGACGGCCGCGTCGTCGACGTGCGCGCCGTGCGCGCCAACGTCGAGCGGCTCCACGCGCAAAAGCCCGACTGGGGCGTGATGGTGACCGCCGAGCAGAACGCCGAGACCGGCGTGCTCGTGCAGGTCGTGGACCAGGTCCGCGAGGGCGGCGTCGACAACGTCTCCTTCGGCGTGTCGTCGAGGTAGCCGTGCAGGCGCGCCGGCACGTCGACCACACGGGCGAGGACACCGGCATCGACCTCGCGCCGATGCTCGACTTCGTCATGAACCTGCTGATCTTCTTCATCATCACGACGTCGTTCGTGAAGGAGCCCGGCATCAGCGTGACGCGCCAGGAGGCGCAGACCGCCGTCAGCCAGGAGAAGGGCAACATCCTGATCGCCGTGCGTCCCAACGGCGAGATCTGGATGGACCGCCGCCAGGTGGACCTGCGCGAGGTGCGCGCGACGGTCGAGCGGCTGCACATCGAGCGGCCCGACGACACCGTGATCGTCGTCGCCGACCGCGCCTCGAAGGCCGGGCTCGTCGCCAAGGTGATGGACGAGGTGAAGCTCGGCGGGATCGACGAGGTGGCGATCGGCGCCGGCAGCACGGCGAGCGAGTGACGCGGTGGCGGCGTGGCTCCGATTCCCGATCGCGCTGCTGGCGTCCGCCGTGTTCACGTTCGGGCTGTTCGGCGGGCTGCGCGCGCTGACGCTGGCGCGCAGCGAGGCCGACGCCGCGGTCGCGATCCCGAAGGTCGAGTTCGTGCGGCTGCGCCGCGAGGTCGAGATCGAGCCGAAGAAGCGCGAGAAGCCCGAGCGCGTGAAGCCGGAGCAGGCGCCCGTCACGCCGGCGCTGTCGGTCGCGCAGGAAGAGGGCGTCGATCTCGGACTCGACGTGCAGGCGCTCGCCGCCGGCCTCGGCGCCGAGTTCGGCTCGGCGGGCGGACACGGCGGCGATGGCGCGGGCGGCGGCGCGCTCGCCTTCAATGCCGGCCTCTCGGACCGCGCGCCGCTGCCGCTGGTGCGCGTCGAGCCGCAGTACCCGCCGCAGGCGCGCCAGAAGAAGCTCGAAGGCTGGGTGCAGGTGTCGTTCACGATCTCGACGGCCGGCTCGGTGAAGGACCCGGCGGTGGTGAAGTCGAGCCACTCCGTGTTCGAGCGCGCGGCGCTCCAGGCGGTCGGCAAGTGGAAGTACCAGCCCCAGCTCGTCGAGGGCAGACCCGCCGAGACTCCCAACCAGCAGGTGCTCCTGCGCTTCAAGATGGAGGGCTAGCAAGTGAGACGCTCCCCCCGACGCACTTCGGTGCCGAGGCGCCTCGCCGTCCTGGCTGCGGTCGGCGCGCTGCTCGCGCCCGCGCCCGCCTTCGCCAAGGAGAAGGCGAAGGACGACGACGAGAAGACCGGCACCGGCGTCAGCAAGCCGGCGATCGTGGACAAGCTGGCAAAGCGCGGCCGCATGGACCCGCCCGACCGCGCGCAGATCCACCGCTTCCGCGGCTACATCTTGCTCAACAAGGGCAAGATCGAGCCGGCCGCGGCGGAGCTGCGCAAGTCGCTCGACCAGAAGGCGCTCGACGCGGCCTCCGCGCAGCTCACGACCTACTCGCTGGCGCAGCTCTACACCCAGCTCGGCCAGTACGACGAGGCGGCGTCGCTGATCGACGCCTGGTTCGCGGCCGCCGAGGACCCGAAGGCCGACGCTTACTACCTGAAGGCGATGATCCTCGTGCAGCAGGAGAAGTTCGAGCAGGCGCTCGCGCCGGCGCGCAGCGCGGTCGACATGACGCCGCAGCCGCGCGAGAGCTGGGTGCAGCTCCTCGCCGCGGTCTACATCCAGCTCCGCGACTACCCGAACGTCGCCGCGACGCTGGAGCGGCTCGTCGCGATGTCGCCGGGCAAGAAGCAGTACTGGACGCAGCTCGCCGCGGTGCAGCACCACCTCGAGCGCGCCGACCGCGCCGTCGCGACGCTGAAGCTCGCCGGCCAGGCGGCGCTGCTCGAGGACGACCGCGAGCAGCGCCAGCTCGCGCGCCTGCTGTTCCTGCGCGAGCTGCCCTTCGAGTGCGCGCAGCTGCTCGAGCAGGGCTTGGCGGAGGGCGTCGTCGCGCCCGACGCCGACGCCTACCGCCTGATGTCGAGCTGCTACCTCGCGGCGCGCGAGAGCGAGAAGGCGATGGAGCCGCTCGCGAAGGCGGCCGAGCTCTCGCCCGACGCCGACATGTACGTGCTGATGGGGCAGCTCCTGCTGCAGAAGGAGCGCTACGCGCCGGCGCTCGACGCGCTGCGCAAGGGGCTCGCGAAGGCGAAGGCGGAGCAGCGCGGCTCGCTCCACCTGCTGGTGGGCGTCGCGCAGCTCGGATCGGACCGCCTCGAGGACGCCGAGCGCGCGTTCCGCGCGGCGCAGCTCGACGCGAAGGTGCGCCCCGCGGCCGAGAGCTACCTGAAGTACCTCGAGGCGCAGCGCGCGCTGCGCAGTCAGCAGCCGATCCAGACCGCGTCGAACCGCTGAGCGAGCTGCGCGCGGCCGCCTCGGGAACGCCACGAACTCCTCATCGCAGCGCCCCACGCGCCGCGGCGTCGCTCCATAGACTCGCGCCGCTCATGACCCCCTGGACGCACGCGCTCGCCGCCGTCGCGGCGCTCCTGCTCGTCGCCGTACCCGCGCGCGCGCAGGAGCGCGGCGTGCTGCAGGGCGCCGTCACCGACGCGAGCGACGGCGCGCCGCTCGCCGGCGTACGCGTGCGCGTGTCGGGTCCGGAGGAGTCGGACGACGCCGCGCGTGCGACGCGCAGCGACACGACCGACGCGAAGGGGATCTTCTCGTTCGGCGGCCTGCCCGCCGGCACGTGGTCGGCGGAGATCGCGAAGGACGGCTTCCGCGCGGCGGAGAAGGCCGGCGTGGCGGTGCGCGCCGGGCAGGTGAACCGCGCCGACGTCGCGCTCGAGCCCGTCGTCGTCGCGCAGGCGGCGCCCGCGCCGGCCGAGAGCGGCGAGGCGGAAGCGGGCGCGGCGTCGGGCCCCGCGCCGAGCCCCGACGTCGAGGAGTTCCTGGTCGTCGCGCCGCCGGCCGAGGCGATCCTGCAGGCGTCGCGCATGGAGGCGGACGCGCTGATCAACACGCTCTCCGCCGAGGAGCTCTCGAAGTTCGCGGCCGGCGACGTCGCCGACGCGCTCAAGTTCGTGCCGGGCGTGAACGTCGTCGAAGGCCAGTTCGCGATCATCCGCGGCCTCGAGGACCGCTACAGCAGCACGCTCTACAACTCCGCGCCGGTGCCGAGCCCGGATCCCGACTCGCAGTCGGTGCAGCTCGACCTGTTCCCGTCGGACGTCGTGCGCGACCTCGTGGTGGCGAAGACCTTCGCGCCCGAGCTGCCGGGCAACTCGTCGGGCGGCTCGATCGACATCGTGACGCAGGACTATCCCGAGCAGTTCGAGATCAAGATCGCGGCCGGCACGGGCTGGGAGCAGAACGCGCGCGACCGCTTCCTGCGTTACGACGACGGCTCGCCCGCCGGCTACGAGACCGACTTCGGCGACATCCTCGAGCGCGACTTCAGCGTCTCGATCGGCGGACCCTGGGAGGTCGCGGACCGCGGCGTCCGCTTCAAGGCGAACTTCGCCCGCGAGATCGACTTCCGCACCGCGCAGGGCTTCCAGGAGAGCCGCGAGCCGCGCCCCCAGCTCACCACGCGCCCGCGCCCGCCGCGGCCGCCGGTGATCACGCAGGGAGGCGACCTCTCGCTCGGCGAGCTGAACCTCTCGGGCGGCCGCTACGACTTCACGCAGAGCGAGCGCACGCAGCAGACGAGCGCCTACGGCGGTCTCGGCTTCGATCTCGACGAGGCCGGCGACCACCGCGTCGACGGCTCGGTGTTCTGGACGAAGAAGCTCGAGGAGACCGTGCAGGGGAAGGAGGACGGCTTCCTCCCGAACTTCGACTACGCGCAGCTCCTCGCGCGGCAGCGCGCGGGCGAGGAGATCCTGCCGCAGGACTTCAACGGCTTCGCGACGATCGGCACCTGGCTGCGCGACGTGCGCCCCGGCCCGAACGACTTCGCTTCGCGCGGCCCGCTCTGGTACTCGAGCTTCAACGAGAGCAAGTCGTTCGACAACGACCGCGACCTGCGCGTCCATCAGATCAACGGCGACCACCGCTTCGACGCGATCGACGCGCTCGAGGGCTTGCACGTGCGCTGGGCGTGGAACCGCGCGAAGACCACGCAGAGCGAGGTCGCGGCCGGCGTGCAGTACTTCCTCGAGCCCGACGACCCGAGCGCGATCCCGTCGTCGCTGCCCGGCACGCTCGCGGGCCAGGGGCCCGGCCGCTTCGCCGCGAACAGCGGGATCCTGTTCAGCTCGAACGAGATCGAGGAGACGCAGGACTTCGGGCGCGTCGACGCGGACTACGAGCGCGAGCTCGCCGACTTCGTGACGGTGAAGCTGAACGGCGGCGGCTGGTTCGAGAAGTCGGAGCGCGACGTCTTCTCGAACTTCCTCGAGTCGCCGACCGTCGGCGGCAACAGTCAGTTCGCGCTGTTCGGCGAGACGCCGCAGCAGCTCGGCGGCGGTCTCTTCGACGGGCTCGACCAGTCGGGCTTCGGCGGGCCGAGCGGGATCCGCGAGACGACGAGCACGGCGGAGCGCAAGATCCGCGCGTGGAACGTCGGCGGCAAGGCGACGTTCCTCGAGCGGGTGGACCTGATGGGCGGCGTGCGCCGCGAGAGCGTCCTGCTCGCGTCGCGCAGCGATCCGTTCACCGGCCAGCCGCGCTTCGGCGCGCCCGCGACCTTCCCCGAGACGTACCTGTTCTTCGACCGCCTCGACAACCCGTACCGCGGCGAGGTGAGCCGCGCGCCGCTGCCGGGCACCGCCTTCAACGACGAGCTGCTCGGCATCGACGTGCCGAAGGGCCCGTGCCGCGACCTCGACGGCAACGTGCCGAACCCGAGCCTCGAGTGCGTGGACCTGCTCGACGAGGGCGCGATCTCGTCGCTCGTCGACGGCGAGATCGACGAGAAGAAGTACCTGCCGTCGGCGGCGTTCGCGATCCGGCCGATCGAGGGGCTCAGCATCCGCGGCGCCTGGTCGCGCACGATCGCGCGGCCGTCGTTCCGCGAGCTCGGCTTCTACGTGACCGTCGAGCCCGGCAGCGACGACCTCGTCGTCGGCAATCCGCAGCTCCAGCTCTCCGAGGTCGCGAGCTGGGACGGGCGCGTCGAGTACACGTGGGGGGAGCTCGGCGACCTCGTCGCGGTGAGCGCGTTCAAGAAGCGCATCGCGGATCCGATCGAGAGCATCGTCATCCGCAACCCGCTCAACTTCGAGCAGTCGTCGAGCGCGCTCTACCGCACCTTCTTCAACAACCCGAACGAGGCGACGCTCTGGGGCCTCGAGCTCGAGGCGCGCAAGGCGCTCGACTTCTTCGGCGTGGACCTGCTCCGCTACCTCTCGATCGGCGGCAACTTCACGTACATCCAGGCCGAGGTGGACCGCACCGAGGCGGAGCTGGCGCGCTCGACGGCGTTCTTCGGGCTCGCGCCCGGCGCGCGCGACCGCTTCGAGGGCATGGAGCGCAGCCGGCGCCTCTTCAACCAGCCCGAGTGGATCGCCAACGCCGACGTCACCTTCGACCATCCCGACTGGGGCACGCGCGTCTCGCTGATCTACTTCGCGATCAGCAACGTGCTCGACGCGGCGGGCAGCGCCTTCATCGGCCCCGACGGCCGCGCGCAGGACTACACGCTCGACCGCTACGTCGACTCGTATCATCAGCTCGACCTCGTCGTGACCCAGCGCATCTGGGAAGGGCTGACGGCGAAGCTCAGCGTGAAGAACCTCACCAACAGCACGCGCCAGATCGTCTACGACCCCTACCAGACGCACCGCGAGATCTCGGAGCGCTCGTTCCAGGTCGGCCGCGACTACTCCTTCTCGCTCTCGTACACCTTCGAATTCTGAGACGCGCGCCGCACGCGGGACGCCGCCGCGACGGCGCCGTCGCGGCAGCGTGAAGTTCGCGAAGCTTCGTCGAAGGCCGGCCACGACGCGCGCGCCGCCTCCACTCCTTCCACGGGGAGGCAGGGCTCGGTGCAGTCGCGCGACCGACGCAGCGAGATGTCACCGAGCCGCATCCGCTTCGTCGCTTCGGGGCGTCATCGTCCGGGCCGTCCGCACGCGGGCGCAGACTCGCGGCGGATCCCAACGAACCATCGAAACCCAACAGGAAGAAGTGAGTCACGAATGCGAAAGACAGTTGCCATTGCCTTCGCTCTCGCGCTCGGCGCAGCCGGAAGCGCGGGCGCACAGCCGCTCGTGGTGTCGACCGACGTCACGACGGACACGGTCTGGGGCGACAACCTGCCGCTCGAGAGCCAGATCGTCCTGCAGCAGCCGATCTTCGTGAAGAACGGCGCGACGCTGACGATCCTGCCCGGTGTCATCGTGCGCGGCCAGCCGCGCTCGGCGGCGGTGCAGGCCGGCTCGACGGCCGGGACGCCCGGCACGCTGATCGTCACGCAGAACGGCAAGATCGACGCGCAGGGCTCGAAGACCGCGCCGATCATCATGACGACGGCCGCGACCGACAACGACAACAACGGCATCGCGGACGACGCCGATGGGAACGGCTTCGAGGATCCCTGGAACCCGGGCGACGTGTTCCTCGACGACACGCCGGCGACGGCGCCGCTCGCGCCGCTCAACAAGGCGGGCGAGCAGAACACCGCGCTGTGGGGCGGTCTCGTGATCCTCGGCAACGCGCCGACGAACCTGGGCGACGCGTTCGGCCTCGGCTTCGGCAGGCGCGCGGTCGAAGGTCTCACCGTCCCGGGCTTCCCCGTGGCGGACGCGACCTACGGCGGCGTCGAGGCGCACGACAACTCCGGCACGCTCCGGTACGTCTCGGTGCGCCACGCCGGCGACGAGATCGGCGACGGCAACGAGCTGAACGGCATCACGCTCGCCGGCGTCGGCGACGGCACGACGATCGAGTTCGCCGAGGTGTACGTCAACTTCGACGACGGCATCGAGTGGTTCGGCGGCACGGTGAGCAGCCGCTACCTGCACGTCGCGTTCGCGGGCGACGACACCTTCGACCTCGACCAGGGCTACACCGGCGTCAACCAGTTCCTGTTCGGCGTGATGCCGTTCTTCAACGAGAACGACGGCGGCTCGTTCGGCACGAGCTCGGGCGACAAGGCGGGCGAGTTCGACGGCGACGACTTCGACGAGGTGCCGTCGAACGTGAACCTGGTGGGCCCGGGCGACGCGCCCTGGCCGCTCTCGAACGCGATCACGCTGAACGCGACGATCATCGGGTCGACGCCCGACTCGGGCGCGCCGGGCAGCGCGATCGACTTCGCGCCGGTCTCGGCGGCTTCGGCGAACCGCGGCATCCAGATCCGCAGCGGCTTCGCCGGCGAGCTGAAGAACAGCATCGTCGTGAACACCGGCACCGCGCAGGGCTTCGACGTGGATGCGGGCGGCGCGCCGGGCTTCACGGTCGCGGAGAACGTCGCCGCCGGCCTCGTCGCGGTCTACTGCTCGACCTTCGACGACGGCGCGGCGATTCCGGCCGGGCCCGAGACCGACGCGCTCAACGCCGGCAACGCGCGCTTCGCGGCGACCACCGACAACAACAACACCGGCGCCGGCTTCCCGGGGCTCGTCGAAGAGGACCAATCGTTCAACCCGACGGGCAACGCGGCGGGCAAGCTCGACGCGACGCTCGCCGGTGGCAACGGGCGGCTGAACCCGCGCCCGGCCTCGGGCCTCTCGGGCATCGGCGGCTGCGCGCAGCCGAACGAGTACGGCGTGGACCGCTCCGCGACGTACCGCGGCGCGTTCATCCGCACCGCCTCGGAGATCTGGACGACGGACTGGACGGTGCTCTCGATCGCGGGGCTCCTGGCGGACTGATCGGGATCGGATCGACGGGAGAAGCGGCCCGTTCGTCGGGTGTACGGGCGGGCCGCTTCCTTCCCTTTGCAAGGCCCAAACGAAAGGAAACGCAGGAAATGAAGGCAAAGCTGTTGCTGACCACGGCCATCGCGTTCGCGCTGACGATCGGCGCCTCCGCGAACGCGGCGATGATCGCGGGCTGGGACTTCTCCCAGTACTTCGCGGACGGCGCGCTCAGCCTCGACGGCGAGACGCTGACCGACACGTTGCCGGCCAACTACTCGGATCTCGATCCGACCTTCGGCGCGGGCGCGGAGTCGGCCGCCTACGGCCGCATGTACCTGAACGGGCAGTTCGGCTCGGCCGCGACGCCGCTCGACTTCACCGACCCGTTCGTTCCGAGCGCCGCGGCCGGCGGCTCGCTCCTCTCGAACCTGAACGCGCCGGCGGGCGTTCCGTTCGACCAGCTCAACGTGCTCACGGCCGAGGGCCAGGCCTTCACCAACCTCCAGGTGATGACCGCGCTCGCCGCGACCAGCGTGGTGTTCGAGGCGGATCCGGCGCAGCTCGGCAGCGACTGGTCCTTCTCGTTCGGCGCGAAGACGTCGGCCGGCAGCTCGTCGGTCGGCGTCGAGTTCTCGACCGACGGCGCCTCCTACGCGAGCGTCGGCTCGGCGAGCCTGACGAGCGTGGACACGGCGTTCGAGTTCGCGCTCGGCGCGCTGGCCAGCGACAAGGCCTACGTGCGCCTCACGTTCGAAGCGCCGGTGGGCGCCAGCCAGGCGTTCCTCGACAACGTGGCATTCAGCGCCACGCCGGTCGTGCCGGAGCCGGGCACGGCGCTGCTGCTCGTCGCGGGCCTCGTCGGCCTCGCGAAGGCGGGCCGACGCGAAGACTGATCCAGCCATCTCCATCGGAACGCCATCGAACCGCCACCTCTTCGGGGTGGCGGTTCCCTTTTCTCCCCGCGACCACGATGGACGCCTCCGCCGCTCGCATCGCGCTGCTCCGCGCAGCCCTCGTCGTTCTCGCCGCGCTCGCCGCCGCGCACGCCGCGCGCGCGGCGCAGCCCGCGCAGAGCGCCGCGGTGACGCAGGCGAACCTGCTCGAGAGCGAGCGCTTCTGGCCCTACCGCGTCGCGCTCGTCGAGGACTGGGCGCCCGCGTCCGGCGCGAAGCCGCTGCGCGCGGGCACGACGGGCGTGCTGGTCCGCGTGGAGGACACGCGCCTCGCGCGCATCGACTTCGGGCGCGACGGGCGCTTCGACGTCCCGGTCGCGCGCACCGATCTGGTGTCGCGCGCCGAGCGCATCCGGCGCGGCGACGACGACAAGACCCTTCCGAACTTCCTGATGGCGCTCGGTCCGCGTCTCGTGGATCCGGCGGGCGACGCGCTCGGCGCGTTTCCGCTCGAACGCGCGCTGCCGCACCGCGCCTTCCTCACCGTGTTCGTGGACCCGTCGGCGGATGCGTTCGGCGCCGTCGCGAAGGCGCTCGCGCCGCTGCGCGAGCGGCCGGCGCTGCTCACGATCGTGGTGCCGCAGGGCGAGCGCCCGGATGCCGCCGTGCGCGAGACGCTGCGCGCGGCGCAGTGGACCGTGCCCTTCGTCTACGACCACCTCGCGGAGCCCTACACGCGCTCGTTGCTCCGCGCGGACGTCGCGCTTCCCGCGCTGCAGCTCCAGACGCCCGACGGCCGGCTGCTGTGGGAGGCCACGTGGTCGCAGCAGACCGCTGCGGATCTGCGCGCCGCGCTCGACGCCGCGCTCGGCGCGCCTCCCACCCAAGACCAGGAGACCACCCCTTGATTCCGATGCATCGCCTCGCCCGCACCGCTTCCCTCGCCGGCTTCGCGCTCGCGCTGCTCGCCGGCGGCCCGGCCCGCGCGCAGGTCGTCGCCGGCTGGGACTTCTCCCAGTACTTCGTGGACGGCGCGCTCTCGCTCGACGGCGAGACGCTGGTCGCCACGCTGCCCGCCAACTACTCGGACTTCGACCCGAGCTACGGCGCGGGACCCGAGTCGGCCGCGTTCGGAACGATGTACCTCGACGGCACCTACGGCTCGACCGCGACGCCGCTCGACATCGACAACGACCCGATCGTGCCGAGCGCCGCCGCGAACGGCTCGCTGCTCTCGAACCTCGGCGCGCCGGAGAACGGCGAGCCGAGCCCCGACGTCGCCTTCGACGCCTGCACGGTGCTCGCCACGCAGGGCCAGGCGTTCTGCAACCTGCTCGTGCTGACGGCGCTCGCGCCGGGCAGCGTCGTGTTCGAGGCGGACCTCGGCCCGGCGGGCGAGACCGCGGACGGCTGGACCGTGACGTTCGCGGGCAAGACTTCGGCCGGCACCTCGACGCTCTCCGTCGACGTCGGCACGGACGGCGGCTTCTCCGCATCGCGCAGCGTCGAGCTGACCACCACCGACGCGCTCTACACGGTCGGCATCGAGGGCGCCGCGTCGCAGAAGGCGCTCGTGCGCTTCGGCTTCGATCCGATGGGCACGGACCAGCCGTTCCTCGACAACGTCGCGATCAGCGTGCCGGAGGCGGGATCGCTCGCGCAGGCGCTCGTCGCAGCCGCCGCGCTGGCCGCCGTCGCACACCGCCGCGCGTAGGCGTCGGCGCGGCGCTCAGACGCGCTCGAGCGCCTCGAGGATCACGCCCTCGCGCAGGCCCCAGTCGGCGACGGTGAGGCCGGCGAGCCCGAGCTCCTCGACGACGGTGCGCAGCACCAGCGCGCCGGTCGGAACGAGGTCGGCGCGCTGGCGCCGCATGCCGGGCATGGCGAGCCGCTCGGACTGCTTCGACTGCACGAGCCGGCGCGCGAGCTCGCGCAGCGCGTCGGCGTCGATCGCGCTGCCGTGGATCTCGGTGAGATCGCGGCCGCGCTCGGCGAGCGCGAGCCGCGCGAGCGCGCGCATCGTGCCGCCGGTCGCGATCGCGGGCCGCGGGTCCCAGCGGCGGACCGCCTCGGCGTAGTCGGCGAGCGCGCCGCGCACGGCGGCGCGGACCGCGCGCTTCTCGTCGCGCGACATCGGGTCGCTCTTCACGTGCAGCGCGTGCAGGCGCGCGGCGCCGAGGCGCAGCGACGTCTCGAAGCGCACGTCGCGATCGTCGCCGGTGATGAGCTGGAGGCTGCCGCCGCCGAGGTCGATGCCGAGCGCGAGGCGCGAGCCGATCTTCAGCTTGCGGCGGAACGCGGCGAAGGTGAGGCGCGCCTCCTCGAGGCCGGTGAGGATGCGCGTCGGGACGCCGACCGCCTCGCCGATGCGCTCGGCGACGGCGCGGCCGTTGGTCGCGTCGCGCAGCGCCGCCGTCGCGACCGGCAGCAGCACGTCGGCGTGCGCGCGGCGGGCGCTCTCGCCGAGCTGCCGCGCCGTCTCGACCGCGCGCTCGCACACCGCGTCGGGCACCGCGCCGTCCTCGGTGATGGTCGCGCCGAGGCGCAGCATCACGCGCTCGCGCAGCACGCGGCGCACGTCGCCGTCGGCGGTCGCGTCGGCGACGAGCAGGTGGAACGAGGTGCTGCCGAGGTCGAGCACCGCGAAGCGCACCTTCGGCGC
This sequence comes from Pseudomonadota bacterium, assembly GCA_003576805.1. Classification (GTDB taxonomy): domain Bacteria; phylum Myxococcota_A; class UBA9160; order UBA9160; family PR03; genus PR03. The sequence continues at coordinate 24,295 of QEVM01000149.1, forward strand.
GTCCGCGTCGACGCGCGCGAACGCGGGCGGGCCGGTGTAGCGCGCCGACTGCGGCCGCTCGCCGGCGCCTTCGAGCGTCCAGAACGAGCCCTTCTCGCAGCGCGGCTCCTCTTCGATCGCGAGGCCCCGCGCGCGGAAGCGCTCGAGCAGCGCGCCGATCGTCTCGCCGTGCGTGCACACGACGCTGGTCGCGTCGCCGAGCGCGTCGCCGAGCTCGTGCAGCTTGGCCTCGTCCGCGCCCTCGGCGAGCCGTTCGTCGGCGACGACCGGCAGACCCGTCGCGAGCGCGAGCGGAGCCACCGTCTGCCGGCAGCGCAGCGCGGGGCTCGACAGGATCCGCACGACGCCGCGATCGGCGAGCTGCCGCGCGAGCGCGCGCGCCTGCTCGTGCCCCGTCTCGCAGAGCGGCCGCATCCACGCGGGACCGGTCCACTGCGCGCGCTTCGCCGCCCGGGCGTGTCGGAGCAGGTGGAGCTTCATGCGCCTTCCGCGCGGCGAGAGCCGCGGCGAGGGTGCCGGCGAGGAGAGGAGAGGGACGGGGAGGCGAAGCCCGATCGCACCGGCGAATTGTGTGACTAGAGTGCTCGCCGCGACGCGCGGCCGCAAGAGGCGAGCGCGACGCGTGCGGCGCCCGTGCGCAGACTCGCGCGCCAACTGCGCGAGCAAAGCCCGTTCCACGCTCCGCGAAGATTCGATGACGAGCGCCGCGCGCCGCCGGGGTATGCTTCGCGGCCGTGAGCTGGAAGCCGGAAGCCGACGAGATCGAGCGGCGCCGCGCGCTCGCGAAGCAGCACGGCGGCGCGGAGTCGGTGGCGCGACAACACGAGCGCGGGCGCCTCAGCGTGCGCGAGCGCATCGACGCGCTCGCCGACGCCGGCAGCTTCCGCGAGCACGGCGACACGGCCGGCGCGGCGGAGACCGACGCCGCAGGCCGCGCGACGCGCTTCACGCCGTCGAACGTCGTGGTCGGCACCGCGCGCATCGACGGCCGTCCGGTGGTGATCGGCGGCGACGACTTCACGATCCGCGGCGGCTCCTACTCGCCGGCGGGCTTGCGCAAGGGCATCTACGCCGACGAGCTCGCGATCCGCCGGCGCGTTCCCGTCGTGCGCCTGCTCGAGGGCGGCGGCGCGTCGATCGCCGGCGCGGGCGCCGTGCGCGGCCGCTCGGGCTACGACTGGACGCAGTCGTCGCCGCTGAACGTCGCCTGCCTCGAGGCGCTCTCGACGGTGCCGGTCGTGTGCGCTGCGCTCGGGCCGGTCGCGGGCTTTCCCGCGGCGCGCCTCGTCTCTTCGCACTTCGCGCTGATGACGCGCGAGACTGCGCAGGTGCTGACGGGCGGGCCCGCGCTCGTCGAGCGCGCGACGCGGCGCGCGGTGACGAAGGAGCAGCTCGGCGCCGCGGCGGTGCACGCGAAGAGCGGCGTCGTGGACAACGTCGCGGACGACGAGGCCGACGCCTTCCGCCAGATCCGCGCGTTCCTCTCGTACCTGCCCTCCCACGCCGCCGAGCTGGCGCCCGTCGCCGCGTGCGACGACCCGCCGTCGCGCGCCGAGGAGGAGCTGCTCGCGATCGTGCCGCGCGAGCGGCGCCGCGCGTACAAGATCCGGCGCGTCGTCGAGCACGTCGTCGATCGCGGCTCGTTCTTCGAGCTGGGCGCCGGCTACGGCCGCTCCCAGGTGACCGGCTTCGCGCGGCTCGCGGGGCGGCCGGTCGGCGTCCTCGCCAACGACTGCGTGCACGACGGCGGCTCGATGACCGCGCAGGGCGCGCGCAAGCTGCGCCGCTTCGTCGAGACCTGCGATCTCTTCTCGCTGCCGGTGGTCAGCTTCGTGGACGAGCCCGGCTTCGCGATCGGCCCCGAGGCCGAAGCGGCGGCGACGATCCGCTTCGGCATGGAGGCGATGTTCGCCGCGCTGCAGAGCGAGGTGCCGTGGTGCGCGGTGATGCTGCGGCGCGCGTTCGGCGTCGCGCTCGGCATCCACCTCGGGCCGGCGCCGACGGTGATCGCGTGGCCGTCGGCGCAGAGCGGCTCGATGCCCGTCGAGGGCGGCGTCGAGCTCGCGTTCGGCCGCGAGATCCGCGCCGCCGCCGACCCCGACGCGCGCCGCCGCGAGCTCGAAGAAGAGATGGCGGCCGCGCAGTCGGTCTTCCCGCGCGCCGAGGAGTTCGGCGTGCACCATCTGATCGATCCGCGCGAGACGCGCGCGGCGCTGTGCGGCTGGATGGACGAGATCGGGCCGTCGCTGCGGGCGCTGCCCGCGCGCGGCCCGCGGCGGTACGGGCCGAGGCCGTGACCGGGCGCAGCGCGTGGCC
>QEVM01000150.1 GCA_003576805.1 Pseudomonadota bacterium
GCTCGGCGCCCCGGGCCGGGCGGCGGCCGGCGCGATCGGCATGAGCGTGAACGCGCCCGCGACGCTGGTGCTGGCGCGCCGGCGGCACGGCGGCCCGCCGCTCGGCGCGCCAGCACCAGCGTCGCGAGCGCGTTCACGCTCATGCCGATCGCGCCGGCCGCCGCCAGGCCCGGGGCGCCGAGCGCGCGCGCGAGCGTCAGATAGAGCGGGATCGCCAGCAGCGCGATCGCGGTGCCGAGCGCCATCGGCCGCCAGGTGTCGCCGCGCGCGTAGAACGATCGCAGCGCGATCTGCTGGAGGATCCACGCCGGCACGGCGAGCGCGAACACCGAGAGCAGCGCGCCGACGCGCAGCGCGTCGTCCGCGGTGAAGGCGCCGTGCCGGTAGACGAAGCGCACCAGCGGCTCCGCGCACGCGAACGCGAACGCCGCGGCCAAAACGGAGAGCGAGCCGGCCGCGCGCAGCGCGCCGAGCAGCACGCGGTCGAGATCGGCGTGCCGGTGCGCGGCGTGCAGCGCCGCGAGCGTCGGCAGCGCCGCCGCGCCGATCGCCTGCCCGACGACCGCCACCGGCACCTGCATCAGCTTGCGCGCGTACGAGAGGTGCGCGATCACGCCCTCGGCGAGCAGGCCGCCGAACCAGCGGTCGTACCACTCGTCCACGGTGAGCAGCGTCTGGCCGAACATCAGCGGCGCGGCCACCCAGAGATAGCGGCGGAAGTGCGGATCGCCGAACGCGATGCGCAGTCCGACGTGGACGCGGCGGCGGCGCGTCTCGAGCCAGGGCACGAGCAGCGGTCCGGCGGCGGCGCCCGCGAGCGCGCCCCACGAGAAGCCCTCGACGCCGAGCCGCGGCGCGAGCAGCACGCCGCCGGCGATGATGCCGACGTTGTAGAGCAGCGGCGCGAGCGCAGCGGCCGCGAAGCGCCCGCGCGCCAGCAGCGGCACCTGCACGATGCCGCCGAGCACGAAGCCGAGCTGCGCGGGCAGCACGATGCGCGTCAGGTGCGCCGTCAGCGCGCGCTTCTCGGCGTCGAAGCGCGGGAACTGCAGCGCGACCAGCCAGTCGGCGGCGAGCCACAGCACCGCGGTCGCCGCGAGCGCGACCGCGCCGAGCGAGCCGAGCACCGTCGCGAGCAGCCGCTCGGCCGCCGCGTCGCCCTGCTCCGAACGCATCCGCGTGTAGAGCGGCAGGAACGCGATCGAGAGCGCCCCGCCTGCGAGCAGGTAGTTGAGCAGGTCCGGGAGCTGGAACGCGGCGTAGTAGGCGTCTGCCTGGCCGGTCGCGCCGACGCGCCAGGCGAGCAGCGCCTCGCGCGCGAAGCCGAGCAGACGCGAGAGCAGCACGCTGCCCGCGAGCAGCGCCGCCGCCGCCGGAATGCCGGCGGCGCGCGCCTCCTCGCGCGGGCGCTCGGGCTCCGGCGCGCTCACGGCGCGTTCACAGCGGGTTCGGCTCGCGCCACAGCCGGCCGTCGAAGCTCTCGACCACCACCTCGTCCCCCTCGCGACCGCGCACGTAATCGTGGGTGAGCGGCACCTTGCCGTACGGCGTGTCGAGCACGTAGAGCGGGATCGCGAAGCCGCTGGTGCGGCCGCGCAGCGCCCGGAACAGCTCGATGCCACGCTCGATCGGCACGCGGAAGTGCGCGGTGCCCTCGAGCAGCTGCGCCTGATAGCAGTAGTAGGGACGCACGCGCATCCGCACGAGCCCCTCGCAGAGCGCCTTCATGGTGGCGACGTCGTCGTTGATGCCGGCGAGCAGCACCGACTGGTTGCCGACCGGACAGCCCGCGCGCGTCAGGCGGTCGATCGCCTCGGCGGCGTCGGCGGTGAGCTCCTTGGGATGGTTGAAGTGCGTGTTCACCCAGATCGGGTGGTGCTGCGCCAGCAGCGCGCAGAGCGCGTCCGTCACGCGGTACGGCAGCGTGACGGGCAGCCGCGTGCCCAGCCGGATCAGCTCGACGTGCGGGATCGCGCGCAGCTCGCCGAGCAGCCAGCCGAGCTTGTCGTCGGAGAAGACCAGCGGGTCGCCGCCGGTCAGGAGCACGTCGCGGATCGCGGGCGTCGCGCGGATCCAGTCGAGCGCGGCCGCGAGCTCGCGCTTCTTCATCGCCCACTCGGGCTCGCCCACCATGCGCTTGCGCAGGCAGTAGCGGCAGTAGAGCGCGCACTCGTTGTTGACGCAGAACGCGATGCGGTCCTCGTAGACGCGCACGACGTTCTTCACCGGCGAGTGCGCCACCTCGTCCAGCGGATCGGCGAGGCCGGCGGGATCGTCGAGCTCGGCGAGGCGCGGCACGACCTGACGGCGCACCGGGCAGTCGGGATCGCTCGGGTCCATCAGCGACGCGTAGTACGGCGTGATCACGAAGCGGAAGCGCTCCGCCAGCGCGTCGATCGCGGCGCGCTCGTCGGCGTTCGGCTGCACCCACGACGCCAGCTCGCCGGCGGAGCGGATGCGGTGCTGCATCTGCCACGTCCAGTCGCGCCAGGACGCCTCGGGCACGCCCGGCGGGCGCGCGGCGCGCGGCCACTGCATCAGGCGAGCCCGAGCCGCGCGAGGCCCTGCGCGAGGACGTCCGCGACGAGCGCCTCGTGCGTCGTGCCCGCCAGCGCCGCGAGGATCCCGAAGGACCCGTCCGGCGCGAAGGTCGGCAGCGGGTTGATCTCGAGGAAGCGCGGGCGGCCCGCGGCGTCGCACTTGAAGTCGGCGCGCGCGAAGTCGCGACACGCGAGCGCGTCGTAGGCGCGGATCGCGAGCGCGGCGAGCTCGGCCTCGCGCGCGGCGTCGAGGACGCCCGGGACGACGTGCGCGAGGGCCGCCCCGCCCGGCTCCTCGACCGCGTGCACGCCGATCCCGCTCGTCGCCTCGAGCGCGCGCTGCAGCGCCGGCAGCGCGCGCGGCGGATCGTTGCCGACCACGGTCACCGTGTACTCGGGCCCGGGCAGGAAGTGCTCGACGAGCGCGGGCTGGCGGTAACGCTCGACGACGCGCGCGACGGCGTCGGCGAGCGCGTCCTGCGTCTCGACGCGCGAGCGCAGGTCGATGCCCTTCGCGGTGCCCTCCCAGCGCGGCTTCACGAAGCAGGGCCAGCCGCCGGGCGGCGCGAGCGCGAGCGCCTCGTCGCGCGAGCGCACGACGGCGCCGGGCGCGACCGGCACGCCGGCCTCGGCCACGACCGCGCGCGTCCACGCCTTGTCGAGCGAGAGCGAGAGCGTGAGCGCGTCCGAGCCGAGCTGCGGCACGCCGAGCATCTCGAGCAGCACCGGCGCCCACGCCTCCCGATTGCGCGATCCGAAGCCCTCCGCGATCGACAGCGCCGCGTCCACGGCGACGCCTCCCTTCGCCGCCGCTTCCAGCAGATCGTGCGGACGCCCGAGGCGCACCGGGCGATGGCCGAGACGCGCGATCGCGGCTTCGAGCGCCAGCAGCGTGGCCTCGGGCTCGTACTCGGCGTGTGCGTCGGGCGGGTCGTCGGGCCGGCGCGGATAGGCGTCGTGCAGCTCGTACACGATCCCGATCGATCGAGAGCTCATGGAGCGCGTCAGGATACCGGCCGGCTTGCGCACTCGCGATGCGCAGCGCGCGCGCCCCGCTCCGCCGCGCTGTGCCACAATGCGCGCCTCACCGGGAAGGCCGGGGCCGCTTCCGCAACGCGGCCCGCTGGCAGGAGGGTGCATTTGGACGGTCTCGTGCGGATCACCGCACTGCTGCTCACGACCCTCACGGGCTTCAGCGGCCTCGTGTACGAGGTCGCCTGGCAGAAGTACCTCGCGACGCTGCTCGGCTCGCACAGCGAGGCGACGGCCGCCGTGCTGGCGCTCTTCCTCGGCGGGCTCTCGATCGGCTACTCGCTGTTCGGCGCCGTCACGCGCACCGTGGTGCGGCGCGCCGAGGCGCGCGGCGAGGCGCCGCGCCTGCTGCTGCTCTACGGCGCGATCGAAGCGGCGATCGGCGCGAGCGCGCTGCTCTTCCCGTGGCTCTTCCAGGGCGTGCGCGCGCTCTCGCTCGCGATTCCGCACGAGGCGGGCGGCCCCGGCTTCGCGCTCGACGTCTTCCTCTCCGCGCTGCTGGTGCTGCCGCCGGCGGTGCTGATGGGCGGCACGATCCCGATCCTCACGCAGGCGCTCTCGCGCAGCATCGACGACGCCACGCGGCTGCACGCGCACGTCTACGCCTCGAACACCGCCGGCGCCTTCCTCGGCGCGCTCGCGGCTGCGTTCGTGCTGATCCCGTGGCTGGGGCTGACGCGCGTGGTGCTGGCGATGGGCGCCGTGAACCTGGTCGCGGGCACGACCTTCGTCGCCATCGGCCTCTCGCGGCGCGGCGCGCACCCGCCGCGCACGGCCGCCGACCCGAGCGCGCCGGCGCCGCCGCTCGGACTCTATGCGGCGGTGGCGCTGCTGGTCGGCTTCGCGGCGATGGCGTTCCAGACGGTGCTGATCCGCCTCGGCGGGCTCTCGCTCGGCTCCTCCAACTTCACCTTCTCGATGATCGTCGCGGTGTTCGTGCTGTGCATCGCGCTCGGCTCGTTCCTGGTGTCGGCGCTGCCGCGCATTCCGGCGGGCCTGGTCGCCGGAACCCAGTGGGCGCTCGCGCTGCTGATGGCGCTCCTCTACTCCCACCTCAACTACGCGCCCTTCTGGGCGCACGTCGTGCGGAGCTGGTTCCGCGACGTCGACGCCGCCTTCTACCCGTATCACCTGACGGTGTTCGCGTGCGCGCTCGTCGTGCTGGCGGTGCCGATCGGGCTCTCGGGCGCGACGCTGCCCCTGATCTTCCACCAGTTGAAGCGCCAGGTCGGCGACCTCGGCTCGGCGGCGGGCCGGCTCTACTCGTGGAACACGGTCGGCTCGCTGCTCGGCGCGCTGCTCGGCGGCTACGTGCTCTTCTTCTGGCTCGACCTCGACCAGGTGTACCTGGTCGCGCTCGGCGCCGTGCTGGTCGCCGCGACGCTGCTGACGATCCAGGTCTTCGCGCTGCCGCGGCTCGGCGCGCTCGTGCTGCTGCTGGCGCCCGCGCTCTCGACCCTCTTCATGATGCCGCGCTGGGACCCGTCGCCGTTCGCCGCCGCGACCTTCCGCCTGCGCGCTCCGCGTGCCGAGGACGCGCTCGGGCCGCAAGGCTTCTTCGAGCGCGTGATGGCCGGCGGCCGCATCGTCTTCTACGACGACGACCCGAACTCTTCCGTCGCCGTGCGCGAGGTCAACACGCCGAACGGCCCCGATCCCGCGATCGTGACCAACGGCAAGCCCGACGGCTCGATCCAGGTCGATTACCCGACGATGGCTCTCGCGGCGCTGATCCCCGCGCTCTTCGCCGAGCGCGCCGAGCAGTCGTTCGTGATCGGCTACGGCACCGGCGTCACGGTCGGCGAGCTGGCCGCGATGGAATCGATGCGCTCGGTCACGGTGGCGGAGATCTCGCCCGGCGTGATCGAGGCCGGCAAGCACTTCGAGCGCCACAACCAGGGCGCGCTCGGCAGCCCGAAGACGCGCGTCGTGGTGAGCGACGCCTATCGCGCGCTGCTCCGCTCGGAGCAGGAGTACGACATCGTCGTCTCCGAGCCGAGCAACCCGTGGGTGGCCGGCGTCGAGATGCTGTTCAGCCAGGAGTTCCTGCGCGCCGCCAAAGACCGGCTGCGGCCCGGCGGCGTCTACGCGCAGTGGTTCCACTGCTACGAGAACGACGACGCGGTCGTCGAGCTCGTGCTGCGCACGTACGCGTCGGTCTTCGACCACGTCGCCGTCTGGTACACGCTCGGCCCCGACGTGATCCTGCTCGGCTTCGAGGACCGCGACGCCGCGCAGCGCGTCGACCTCGGCCGCGTCGCGCGCCGCTTCGGGCAGAGCGACCTCGCCGCGGGCTTCGCGCGCGCCGGCATCCACGGGCTGCCCGCGCTGCTCGCGCACGAGCTGATGCCGGTCGGCGTGCTGCACGCGGCGGGGCTGCAAGGCGACGTCCACACCATCCTGCACCCGGTGCTGAGCCACCGCGCCGGGCGCGCGTTCTTCCGCGGGCACGAGGCGAAGCTGCCGCCGACGGCCGGCCCGCCCGCGTCCGCGATCGGCGCGAGCCAGTCGCTGCTGCGCCGCCTGGCCGCCGCGTCGGGCGGGCGCCTCGACGACGACGCGCACCGGCAGGTCGTCACGGAGGTGTGCAAGACGCGCCCGCCGCTGTGCACGACCATGATGGCGCGCTGGATGGCCGACGTGCCGGAGTCGGCGGCGCGCGACGAGGTGCTGGCGTCGCTGCTCAAGATGCCGCCGTTCCGGCGCCATCTCGGGCCCGCCAAGCTCGCGACGCTGAGCTCGTTCTACGACCGCGTCGCCACCGCGGACGCGGTCTCGCCGAGCGAGGCGACGCGCTACACCGATCTGTTCGTCGAGTACTACGCCCACGGCGCGCCGTTCTCGCACGGCGCGCTCGCCGGCGTCTGGAGCCGCTGCCGCGACCAGGGCGGCGCGCGCTGCGCGCCGGCGCGCCGTCGTGCGGAGCTGTCCGTCGGCCCGCTCGGCGGCGAGGCGGACACGGCCGCCGTTCCGCGCGGATGAGCCCCGCGCCCGCCGCGCGCGCCGGCTGGCTCGCGGCGCTCGAAGCGCTCGGCAACCGGCTGCCGGATCCCTCGACGCTGTTCCTGCTCGGCACGCTGCTCGTGCTCGTCGCGTCGCAGCTCGCGGTCGGCTGCGGCTGGTCGGCGACGAAGACGGTGTCGGAGGAGGTGCGAGCGCCCGTGATCGCCGCGGACGGGGCGCCGCTCGTCGACGCCGCGACCGGCGCGCCCGTCACGATCGCCGTCGTCGATCCCGCGACCGGGCGCCCGCTGCGCGAGCGCAGGGAGGTCGCCGTCACGCCGGTCACGCTGCTCGACCGCGACGGCCTCTACTGGGTCGTGTCGAGCCTCGTCGACAACTTCAAGCTGTTCCCGCCGCTCGCGATCGTGCTGGTCGGCATGCTCGGCATCGGCCTCGCCGAGCGCAGCGGCTTCCTGCCCGCGTTGCTGCGCGCGTCGCTGGCGCGCGTCGCGGACCGCTGGCTCACGCCGCTGGTCGTGTTCCTCGGCGTGAACGCGTCGCTCGCGGTCGACGCCGGCTACGTCGTGCTGCCGCCGATCGCCGCCGCGCTCTACGCCGCGGCGGGGCGGCCGCCGCTGGCCGGCATCGCCGCCGCGTTCGCGGGCGTCGCGGGCGGCTTCGGCGCGAACCTCTTCCCGACCGGCCTCGACCCGATGCTGGCGGGCCTCTCCGAGAGCGGCGCGCGCCTGCTCGACCCGGACTACCGCGTCGCGCCGACCTGCAACTGGTGGTTCGCGATCGCGTCGACGTTCCTCGTGACGGGCGTCGGCTGGCTCGTGACCGACGCCGTCGTCGAGCCGCGGCTGCGCGCAGCAGGCGGCGCCGCGCCGGCGACCGCGCGCGAGACGCCGGCGCTGTCGGAGCACGAGCGGCGCGGGCTGCGCGCGGGGCTCGCGGCGCTCGCGCTCGTGCTGGCGGCGATCGCCGCGGCGATCGTGCTGCCGAGCGGGCCGCTCCACGGCGACGGCGAGCGCGGCCCGCGCTGGATCGCCGCGATCGTGCCGCTGCTCTTCGTGGCGCTCGCCGTGCCCGGGCTCGCGCACGGCGTCGCCGCGCGCACGATCCGCAGCGACCGCGACGCCGCCCGCCTGCTCGGCGACACCATGGCGAGCATGGGACCGTACGTCGTGATGGCGTTCTTCGCGGCGCAGTTCGTCGCGTGCTTCGGCAAGTCGCGGCTCGGCGAGCTGCTCGCGATCGGCGGCGGCGAGGCGCTCGCGCACGCGGCGCTGCCGACGACGCTGCTCGTCGGCGCCTTCGTCGCGACCAGCGCCGCGATCAACCTCGCGATCGCGTCGATGTCCGCGAAGTACGCGTTCCTCGCGCCCGTCTTCGTCCCGCTCTTCATGCAGCTCGGCGTCAGCCCCGAGCTGGTGCAGGCCGCGTATCGGGTGGCCGACTCCTCGACCAACGTGATCACGCCGCTGAACCCGTACCTCGTGATCGTCCTGGTGCTCGCGCAGCGCTACGAGCCGCGCGCCGGCATCGGAACGATCGTCGCGCTGATGCTGCCCTACGCGCTCGCGTTCCTCGTCGCGTGGACCGCGCTGCTGCTCGCGTGGACGGCGTTCGGCCTGCCCCTCGGACCGGCCGGTCCGCTCTCCTACCCGCTGCCGGGCTGAGGTAGCCTCGCCCTTCCACACGAGGGAGCCGCCATGCCCAGCTACGAGCAGGTCGTCGCACAGCTGACGGGACCGGGCGCGCCGTTCGAGATCGTGACCGAGACGGTCGACGGCCGCCCGATGAAGAACTGGAAGAACCGCGAGCGCTCGATGCGCGAGAAGATCCGCAACATCGGCCTGCGCGGCGATCAGACCTGCATGGTGCACGGCGAGCGGCGCATCTCGTACGGCGAGCTCACGCGCACGGTGTGGGGCGCCGCCGCGGCGCTGCGCGACGAGCACGGTCTGCGCAGCGGCGATCGCGTCGCGATCCTCGCGATGAACTCGCCCGACTGGCTGATCTCGCTGTTCGGCGCGACGGCGCAGGGCGCGGTCGCGGTCGGCATGAACGGCTGGTGGGCGCCCGAGGAGATCGAGTACGGCCTCACCGACTCGGGCAGCCGCTTCCTCGTGGTGGACGAGCGGCTGTGGCCGCGCGTCGCCGGCCTCGCGGGCAAGCTCCCGCACCTCGAGAAGATCTTCTACGTCGGCGCCAGCCCGCCGCCCGGCACGGTGCCGTTCTCCGAGCTGCTCGTGCAGAGCGAGACCGAGCCGGCGGAGCCGATCGACGAGGGCCAGCCCTGGGTGCTGCTCTACACCTCGGGCACCACGGGCCGCCCAAAGGGCTGCATCACCACGCACCGCGGCACCGTCTCGCAGGTGATCGGCATCGTGTTCGCGAGCCTCGCGGGCGCGCTGATGGGAGGCTCCTCGCCGCTCGCGGCCGGCGGCGGCCAGCCCTGCAACCTGCTGACGACGCCGCTCTTCCACGTCGGCGGTCTCCACTCCGTGGTGTGCACCGCGCTCACCGCCGGCTCGAAGCTCGTCTTCCTCGAGGGCAAGTTCGACCCGGTCAAGGTGATGCAGACGATCGAGCGCGAGCGCGTGACGATCTGGGGCAGCGTGCCGACGATGCTCCACCGCGTCGTGCACCACCCCGACGTCGCGAAGCACGACCTCTCGAGCCTCGTCGCCGTCTCGTTCGGCGCCGCGCCGATCTCGCGCGAGACGCTCGCCCGCGCGCGCGAGGTGCTGCCGGTGAAGGAGAACTTCACCAACGCGTACGGGCTCACCGAGACGCACGGCGTCGCCACCGTGAACGGCGGCAAGGACCTGATGGGCCGCAACAGCTCGATCGGGCGCCCGCTGCCGATTCTCGACATGCAGATCGGCGACCCGCAGGGCCGGCCCGTGAAGGACGGCGAGCTCGGCGAGATCCAGATCTACGGCCCGACCGTGACGCCCGGCTACTGGAACCGGCCCGACGCGACGGCCGAGACCGTCGTCGACGGCTGGCTGCGCACCGGCGACCTCGGCACGCGCGACGAAGAGGGCTTCTTCTTCATCGCGGACCGCGCCAAGGACATGATCATCCGCGGCGGCGAGAACGTGTACTGCACCGAAATCGAGAACGTGCTGGCCGACCATCCCGAGATCGACGAGGCGTGCGTGATCGGCGTGCCCGACGCGGAGCTCGGCGAGCGCGTGAAGGCGATCGTGTACCGCGTGCCCGGCTCGCAGCTCGACGCCGACGCGGTGAAGCGCCACGTCGCGGCGCGCATGGCGGCCTTCAAGGTGCCCGAGCTCGTCGAGTTCACCGACAAGCCGCTGCCGCGCAACCCCGCCGGCAAGCTGCTGAAGAACGTGTTCCGCGGCACCGGCGCGGTCCCGTTCCAGACCGACGACCTCGACTAGCCGCGATGGACGTCTCGGACCTGCGCGGCCGCACCGCGCTCGTGACCGGCGCCGGGAGCGGCATCGGCCGCGCGAGCGCCCTCGCCTTCGCGCGGCGCGGCGCCGCGCTCGCGCTCTGCGACGTCGCCGAGGCGGGCCTCGACGAGACGGCGCGCGCGGCGCGCGCGCTCGGCGCCGACGTGCTCGCGCAGCGCGTGGACGTCGCGCAGCCCGCCGAGATGCAGGCCTTCGCCGAGGCCGTGCACGCGCGCGTCCCGGCGGTGGACCTGCTGATGAACAACGCCGGCGTCGGGCTCGGCGGCGGCCTCCTCGACACCCCGCTCGCGGACTGGCGCTGGATCGTGGACATCAACCTGATGGGCGTCGTCCACGGCCTGCACTGCTTCGTGCCGGCGATGGTGCGCGCCGCCCGCGGCGGCCACGTCGTCAACGTGGCGTCGATGGCGGGCTACGTCGCGAGCTCGTCGATGCCCGCGTACGCTGCGACCAAGTTCGCCGTGATCGGGCTCTCGGAGTCGCTGCGCGAGGAGCTCGCGCCGCACGGGATCGGCGTCACTGCGGTGTGTCCCGGCGTGATCGATACGCCGATCGTGCGTTCGAGCCGGATGTACGGCGCCGGCGCCGACGCGCGCATGCGCGAGCAGATGGCGCGCGCGTTCGCCCGCCGCAACTACCGACCCGAACGCGTCGCCGAGAACGTGCTGAAGGCGATCGCGCGGAACCGCGCCGTCGCGCCGATCTCGCCCGAGGCGTGGACGTTCTACTACCTGAAGCGTTTCGCGCCCGGCTTCGTGCGCTGGCTCGGCGGCGCGATGGCGCGGCGCGCGCGCCCCGCTCCGGACGTCGCTACGCGGGCCGGCGGAAGCGGCTGAGCGGCGGCGACGGCGCGCGCGCCGGCTCGGCGAGCAGCGTCGCGCACAGGTGCTCGTGCAGGCGGCGCTCGAGCGGCGCGCCGCCGAGCCAGAGCATGTGACCGCCGGGCATCCAGTGCAGCGCGGCCTCGTCCCAGTGCCGGTGCAGCGCGAGCGCGCCCGACGCGACCGTCACCTGGTCCGCGCACGCGGCGACGATCAGCCGGCCCGCGTGCGGCGTCCGGGGCCGGTGCCGCAGCGGCGCGTGCAGCGACCACGCCTCCGCGAGGCGCTCGGGCCCGAGGCCGGCCGCGATCCACTCGCGGCGGCGCGCCTCGGGGAGCTGGCCGAGGAAGATCTGCGCGAGGTCGACGGCCGGACACATCGGGATCGCCGCCGCGAGCGACGCGTCGAGCGAGGCGAGCAGCGCGGCGACGCAGCCGCCGAGCGAGAGCCCGTGGACGCCGATCGACGGCACGCCCTGCGCGCGCAGCCAGCCGGTGATCCGCCGCAGGTCCCAGATCGCCTGCCCGAGCGCGGCCGCCGCGACGAGCGGGTGCTGGTCGAAGAAGCCGGCGCCCGACGGACCTTCGCTGCGCGGCCCGTGGAACGGCAGGATCACGTACGCGACGTCGACGCCCGCCTTCTCGTGCAGCGCGACGAGGTCGAGCCCGCGCAGCCGCAGCCAGGGCACGTCGGTCGCGAGGCGCCCCATGCCGAAGCCGTGGATCGACACCAAGGTGGGACGCGGCGCCGCGCCGCGGCGGCGCCACAGCAGCGCGTGCGCGGTGCGGTTGGCGCGCCGCGCCAGGAAGGCGGCGGCGATCTCGGGATCGGCGGGCTCGTACTCGCTCGCGAAGCGCAGGTGCTCGACCGTTCCGCCACCGCGGATCCCGCGCAGCGCGATCTCGACCTTCTCGAGCGGCGGCGGGAGCGCGTGCGCGCGCTCGGGGAGCTCGAGCCAGCCGCGCTCGCGCCAGCGCGCGACTGCGGCTTCGACGTCGCCGGCGGCGCGCGCGAGCTGCGGCACGCGGCGCACCCACGCGCCGGCCTGCCATGCGGTGCCGAGCACCAGGTCCGCCAGCACCGCGGCGCGCACCTTCGCCGAGCGCGCGTCGAAGTCGGCCGCGCCCGGTGCGGGGTCGATCGTGGCGAGCGCACCGCGCACCGCGAGCGCGAGCGCGGCGGCGGCGAGTCCCGCCGCGAGCAGCGCTCCCGCGTTCGCGCCGGCGAGCGCGAGCAGCGCGCTCGCCGCCAGCGCGACGAGCCCGATCGCGATGCGGCGGCGCTGGCGGGCGGCGGCGATCATGCACTCTCCTCGTGCGCGGTGCGCGCAGTGTGCCAGACGACGCCGCGCTTCCCCAGCGCGCGCGTCGCGCTCAGGCGTCGGGCGACGCCAGCTCCGCGAGCGTCGTGCGCACGAACGCGGCGTTGGCGACGTGCCCCACTCCGCACAGCGCGCGGATCACGCCGCCGTGCGCGACGACGGCGATGCGCGCGCCCGCGGCGCCGCGCGCGAGCTCGCGGAAGAAGTCGCGCGCGCGCCGCTCGACGTCGCGGATCGACTCGCCGCCGCCGGGACGCACGTCGCGGTCGCGCGCCTGCACGCGCTCGTAGTCGCGCGGCCAGCGCACGGCGATCTCGGCGCCGGTGAGCCCCGCCCACGCGCCGAGGTGGCGCT
>QEVM01000151.1 GCA_003576805.1 Pseudomonadota bacterium
CCGGCTGCGCCCGCGCCGAGCGAGGACACGCCGGAGCCGGCGCCCGCAGCGCGCGAGAGCGCCGACGCCGCCGCAGCCGGCGCGGGCGAGCCGGTCGCGCTCGCCGCGGCCGCCACCGTCCTCGTGCACGTGAACGCGCTGCCCTGGGCGCGCATCGAGGTGGACGGCCGCGATCTGGGTCTCACGCCGCTCGGCAACGTCCCGCTCGCGTCGGGCACGCGCCGCTTCCGCGCCGAGATGCCGGACGGACGCGTGATCGAGCGCGAGATCGCCGTCGGTCCCGACAACCGCCGCGTGATCTTCCCGTAGCGCGCCGGCGCGCGTCAGCCGGCGCCGGCCGCGCGCCAGGCGAGCTCGCGGATCGCGACGCTGCCCGGAATCACCGCGCCGCAGTGCGGGTGCGGCCAGCCGGCGCTCGTCACGTACCACCGCCCGGTGTCGGGATCGCGCAGGTACTCCGGCGCGTGCGCGTGCAGCCGCGCGACCGGCTCGTCGTCGCCGCCGCCGAAGCAGCCGAAGTCGAACGGATTGGTCGAGCGGAACAGCAGCGTCTCGTGGTAGTCGGCGGGGCCGCCGAAGCTGTTGGTCCAGGTCAGCGAGAGCCAGTACCAGCCGGCGTGCGCGAACACGAACGGCGACTCGGTCGCGCCCCACGGCGGCTGCTTGCGCGCGGCGGGCGCGGTGCGCAGCGCGAAGCGCACGAAGCGCCAGTCGAGCAGGTTCTCCGAGACGCACACGCTGACGGCGCCCGCGCCGCCGCGCTTGCCGGTCGAGTAGAGCAGCCACGTGTCGCCGTCGAGGCGCAGCAGCATGCCGTCGCGCAGCACGCCGTCGACGGGCGCGCCGGCGAGCGAGCAGCGCGCCTCGCGCCAGTGGTCGAGCCGCTCGTCGTCGCAGACCGCCGCGCGCAGCAGGTCGGGCCCGTAGAGCATCACCCAGCGCTCGCCGTCGAAGCCGACGGTGGGCGCCCAGGCGCGCGCGCCGAAGTCGCACACGCGGCCGTGCTCCTCGAAGCCGCCCGCCGCGAGCGACGCGCCCGAGCCGTGGCAGAACCAGCGCTCCTGGTGCGGGTCGACGTCCGGCGTCGCCTTGGTGATGCCGAACACGTGCCAGCGCCCGTCCGGCGCGCGCACGACGCAATGGTCGTTGACGTAGCAGCCGGTCCGCTGCGGCGTGAACAGCGGCCGCCAGCCATCGCCGCCGAGCTCGGGTCGAACGTCGCCCTCCATCGCCGCATCCCTCCCGTCCTCTCGTACACGCAAGCGCACCGCGCCCCCTCGCGCACCCGACCCCAACGCAACGACCGGAGCACGAAGCCCCATTCCCGCGTAGCGAGCCAACGGCGAGCGGCGAGAGTTCATCAGGCCGGCGCGTAGCGAGCCAACGGCGAGCGGCGAGATCATCCCTTCCCGCGTAGCGAGCCAACGGCGAGCGGCGAGATCCATAATGCCGGCGGCGCGGTGGGAGTACGTCGTCTAGAATGGGATCGGGACACCCGTGCGCCGAGGAACTCCCACCCTGCTCCCTTCGCGTAGCCGATCGTTCGCGCGCCGCGTCCTGCTCGTGTGCGTCGCGTGGAGCTGCTGGCTCTCCGGCTGCCTCGTCGGGCCGGGCTACGTCCGCCCCGAGAGCGCGCCGCCGCCGGCCTGGCGCGACGCCGGCGACGCGGCGGTCGCGAGCGACGCCGCTCCGCCCGAGCGCTGGTGGGAGGGGTTCGGCGACCCGGCCCTCGTCGAGCTGGTCGAGCGCGCGTACGCCGAGAACCTGTCGCTGCGCGCCGCCGGCCTGCGCGTCGTGCAAGCGCAGGCGCGGCGCGCGATCGCGATCGGCAGCCTGTTCCCGCAGGAGCAGGCCGCGACCGGCTCGTTCGAGCGCGTGGTGCGCAGCGAGAACGCGGCGGGCGGCTCCGGCGCGAGCGGCGTGCTCGGCGGGATCGGCGCCGGGCGCGTGACGGACGCCTGGCAGATCGGCGTCCGGAGCGCGTGGGAGATCGACCTGTGGGGCCGCTTCCGGCGCGCGATCGAGGCCGCCGACGCCGAGCTGCTGGCGGCGGTCGCGGACTACGACGACGTGCTCGTCTCGCGCGTCGCCGAGGTGGGCTCGACCTACGTGCAGCTGCGCCTCGTGGACGAGCGGCTCGCGGTCGCGCGCGACAACGTGGACGTGCAGCGCGAGTCGCTGCGCATCGCGCGGGTGCGCTTCGAATCGGGCGGCACGTCCGAGCTCGACGTCGCGCAGGCGGCGGCCCTGCTGCACGACACCGAGGCGCGCATCCCGCAGCTCGAGATCGAGCGGCGCCAGGCGGTCAACGCGCTGTGCGTGCTGCTCGGGCTTCCCGTGCAGGACCTCGGCCCCGTCGTCGGCGACGCGGGCCGGCTGCCCGAGATCCCGGCGCGCGTCGCGGTCGGCGTGCCCGCCGATCTCCTCCGGCGCCGGCCCGACGTGCGCGCGGCCGAGCAGCGCGCCGCCGCGCAGAGCGCGCGCATCGGGGTCGCGACGGCCGACCTGCTGCCCGCGTTCCGAATCGCGGGCAGCATCGGCGTGTCGGCCGAGCACGCGCGCAAGCTCTTCGAGGGACAGCCGATGGCGGCGAGCTTCGGGCCCTCGTTCGAGTGGCCGGTGCTGAACTACGGCCGGCTGATCAACGACGTGCGCCTCCAGGATGCGGCGTTCGAGGAGCAGCTCACGACGTGGGCGGAGACGGTGCTCGTCGCGCAGCGCGAGGTCGAGGACGCGCTGATCGCGTTCCTGCTCGGCCGCGAGCGCGCGGCGCGCCTCGCCGAGAGCGTCGCGGCGGCGAACCGCGCGGTCGAGCTCTCGCTCATCCAGTACCGCGAAGGCGCCACGGACTTCACGAGCGTGCTGACGACGCAGCAGGCGAAGCTGCAGGAGGACGATCAGCTCGCCGTCGTGCGCGGCGCGGTGGCGGGCGCGGTGGTCTCGCTCTTCCGATCGCTCGGCGGCGGCTGGGAGATCGCGCAGGGCGACGACTTCGTGCCCGCCGCGACGCGCGCCGCGATGCGCGAGCGCACGCGCTGGGGCGGGCTGCTCGCGCCCGAGGCGCGCGCCCGCGACGTCGAGAAGGCGCGCCGCGACGCCGAGCCGCGCCCCTGGTGGAAGCCGCGCGTGTGGTGGCCGCGGTGGTGACGCGGCGTCGTGTACGCGCGCTCGGCGCGCTGCTCGCGCTCGTCGCGCCGGTTGCGTGCGGCGAGGGCAACCGCTACGCGCCGCCGCCGCCGCCCGAGGTGACGGTGGGCCGTCCGGTGCGGCGCGAGGTGACGACGTGGTCCGAGTTCACCGGCCACACCGCCGCGATCGAGTCGGTCGAGATCCGCGCGCGCGTCGAGGGCTACCTGCAGAGCTACCACTTCGCGCCCGGCGCCTACGTGGACGCGGGCCACCTGCTGTTCGTGATCGAGCCGGCGCTCTACGAGGCGCGCGTCGCGCAGGCGCGGGCCGACGTGGTGGGCAAGCAGGCGGCGCTGCGCGCGGCCGAGGAGCAGCTCGCGATCACGCGCGCGATCTTCGAGCGCCAGGCGGGCAGCCGCACCGATCTCGTGCAGAAGACGCAGGCCCGGGATCTCGCGCGCGCCAACCTGATGCTCGCGCAGGCGAACCTCGACGCCGCCGAGCTCGACCTCTCGTACACGAAGATCTACGCCCCCTTTCGCGGCCGCATCGACCGCAACCTGGTCGACGTCGGCAACCTGGTCGGCGCGGGCAACGCGACCGTGCTCGCGACGATGGTGCGCGACGACCCGATCTACGTGTACTTCACCGCGAGCGAGCGCGATCTGCTCGAGTACCGCGAGCTGCAGCGCCGCAACCAGGCAGCCGCGCAGGCCGGCGAGAACAACGCCGCGTACCTCGCGCTCGCGACGGACACCGGCTTCCCGCACGAGGGCGTGGTGGACTACGCGAGCAACCGCGTCGACCCGAACACCGGCACGATCGAGGCGCGCGCGGTCTTCCCGAACTCGGACCACGTGATCGTGCCGGGCCTGTTCGCGCGCATCCGGCTGCCGCGCACGCGCGAGAACGCGGTGGTGGTGCCGGAGGCGGCGATCGGCGCCGACCAGGGCGGCACGTACCTGCTCGTCGTGAACGAGCAGAACGTCGTGGAGCAGCGCCGCGTCGCCGTCGGCGAGCGCGTCGACGGCGAGCAGCTGATCATCCGGGAGGGCATCGCCACCGACGAGCGCATCGTCGTGAACGGCCTGCAGCGCGCGCGCCCGGGCGCCACCGTGCAGCCGATCGAGCCGCCGCCGGGCCGGGAGCCGGCGGCCGTCCCGTCCGACGCGCCCGCGCCGACCGCCGCCGCGGAGCCGGCCGCCCCGTGATCTCGCGCTTCTTCATCGACCGCCCGATCTTCGCCAACGTCATCGCGATCGTGACGATGCTGTTCGGCGCGGTCGCGCTGATGCGGCTTCCGGTCGAGCAGTACCCGGCCATCACGCCGCCGACCGTCACGGTGTCGACGAGCTATCCCGGCGCCAACGCGCAGACGCTCGCCGAGACCGTCGCGACGCCGATCGAGCAGCAGGTCAACGGCGTGCAGGACATGCTCTACATGTCCTCCACCAGCTCCTCCAACGGCTCCTACCAGCTCACCGTCACCTTCGAGGTCGGCACCGACCTCGACATCGCGCAGGTGCTGGTGCAGAACCGCGTCGCGATCGCGGAGGCGCAGCTCCCCGACGAGGTGCGCCGGCTCGGCGTCACGGTCCGCAAGCAGTCCACCAACATCATCCTGTTCGTGACGCTGACCTCGCCCGACAGCCGCTACGACAGCCTCTTCCTCAGCAACTACGCGACGCTGCGCCTGCGCGACCAATTGACGCGCATCGAGGGCGTCGGCGACGTCACCGTGTTCGGCGCGGGCGCGTACAGCATGCGCGTGTGGCTCGACCCGCCGCGGCTCGAGGCCCGCGGAATCACCGCGCAGGACGTCGTGCGCTCGATCGCGGAGCAGAACGTGCAGGTCGCGGCCGGCCAGATCGGCCAGCCGCCGGTGTCGCAGGAACAGCAGTTCCAGTACACGGTGACGACGCAGGGCCGCCTGACGTCGCCCGAGGAGTTCGAGGCGATCGTCGTGAAGACGGAGGCGGGCCGCATCACGCGCCTGCGCGACGTCGGCCGCGTCGAGCTCGGCAGCGAGTCGTACGACCGCTACTTCCTGAAGGACGCCACGCCGGCGGCGGGCATCGGCGTCTACCAGCTGCCGGGCGCCAACGCGCTCGACACGCGCGACGCGGTCGTCGCGGCGATGGAGGAGCTCGCCAAGTCCTTCCCGGAAGGCGTCGCCTACGACGTCCCCTTCGACACGACGCTGTTCGTGCGCCAGGCGATCGAGGAGGTCTACAAGACGCTCGTCGAGGCCGGCGTGCTGGTGCTGGTCGTGATCCTGCTCTTCCTCCAGGATTGGCGCGCCGTGCTGGTGCCGGCGACCACCGTGCCGGTCACGATCATCGGCGCGTTCGCGGGGCTGCTGCTGTTCGGCTTCAGCGTGAACCTGCTGACGCTCTTCGGCCTCGTGCTCGCGATCGGCATCGTCGTGGACGACGCGATCGTGATCGTCGAGAACGCGGCGCACCACATCGAGCGCGAACGGCTCTCGCCGCGCGAGGCGACGATCCGCGCCATGGGCGAGGTCACCGGACCCGTGCTCGGCATCACCGCCGTGCTGATGGCGGTGTTCCTGCCGGCTGCCTTCCTCGGCGGCATCACCGGCCAGCTCTACCAGCAGTTCGCGCTCACGATCGCGGTGACGGCGGTGATCAGCGCGATCAACGCGCTCACGCTCAAGCCCGCGCAGTGCGCGCAGTGGCTGCGTCCGACGAGCGGCTACCACAACGCCTTCTTCCGCGGCTTCAACGCGGCCTACGAGCGCAGCGAGCGGCTCTACGTCGGATGGGTCGCGCGCATGCTGGCGCGGCCGGCCGTCACCGGGCTGGCCTTCCTGGTGCTGATGGTCGGAACGGGCGTGTGGTTCGCGTCGCTGCCGACCGGCTTCCTGCCCACCGAGGACCAGGGCTACGTGCTCGCGGGCGTGCAGCTCCCCGACGCGGCTTCGCAGTCGCGCACGCGCGAGGTCGTGGACCGCATGAACGGCATCCTGCTGGACACGCCCGGCGTCGCCGCGGTCAGCGCGGTCGGCGGTCTGTCGATCCGCGAGGGCGGCTCGTCGGCCAACGCGGCGACCTTCTTCGTGACGCTCGATCCGTGGGACGAGCGCGAGAGCGACGACCTCCAGCAGGACGCGATCCTCGCGCGCCTGCGCCAGGCCTTCGCCGAGGTGCAGGAGGGCGAGACGTTCGCGTTCCCGCCGCCGGCGATCCGCGGGCTCGGCGTCACCGGCGGCTTCCAGATCCAGATCCAGGATCGCGGCGACGTCGGGCTCGGCGCGCTCGACCAGGCGGTGCAGGAGCTGCTGCGCGCCGGGCGCGGCCAGTCCGGCCTCGCCGCGCTCAGCACCACGTTCCGCCCCGGCGTGCCGCAGCTCCAGATCGACGTCGACCGCACCAAGGTGAAGACGCTCGGCGTCCCGCTCGACGCCGTCTTCGGCACGCTGCAGACGTATCTCGGCTCGACCTACGTGAACGACTTCAACGCCTTCGGCCGCACCTACCAGGTGCGCGTGCAGGCGGAGCCGCGCTACCGCAACGCGCCGAGCGACATCGAACGCCTGAACGTGCGCAACGACGCGGGCGAGATGGTGCCGCTCGCGACGCTGGTCTCGATCGAGCCGATCCTCGGCCCGCAGCTCATCAACCGCTACAACCTCTATCCCTCCGCCGCGATCTCGGGCGAAGCCGCGCCGGGATGGAGCTCGGGGCAGGCGCTCCTCATCGTCGAGGAGATGGCGGCGGCGCAGCTTCCGCTCTCGATGGGCTCCGAGTGGACCGGCGTGTCGTACCAGGAGCGCCGCGCCGGCGGCGGCTGGACCACGATGCTGCTCGCGGTGCTGCTCGTGTACCTGGTGCTCGCCGCGCTCTACGAGAGCTGGACGAGCCCGGCGGCCGTCGTGCTGGTGGTGCCGCTCGCGCTGCTCGGCACGGTGGTCGCGGTCGCGGTGCGCGGCAGCGAGAACGACGTCTACACGCAGATCGGCGTCGTGCTGCTCGTCGCGCTCGCGAGCAAGAACGCGATCCTGATCGTCGAGTTCGCGCGCGCGCTGCGCGCCGAGGGCCGCTCCATCTCCGACGCCGCGCTGCACGCCGCGCGGCTGCGCTTCCGGCCGATCCTGATGACCTCGTTCGCGTTCCTGCTCGGCGTGTTGCCGCTCGTCACCGCGTCCGGCGCGGGCGCCGCGAGCCGGCGCGCGCTCGGCACCGCGGTCTTCGGCGGCATGCTGACCTCGACGTTCCTGGCCGTGCTGTTCGTGCCCGTCTTCTGGAGCGTGCTCCAGGCCGCCAGCGAGCGGCACGCCGAGCGGCGCGGGCGTCGCAGCCCGGCCGTGCCCACGCCTGCGGCGTGATCAGATCGGCGCGCGCCGCCGCACGCGCGCGGCGAGCGGCAGCAGCAACGCCAGCTCCGCGCCGAGGCCGCAGCCGGGCGGCGCCTTCTCGTCGTCGCGCCACGGCTTGCCCACGCAGTGGGGATCGGGCCCGTTCGGGTCGCCGGGCCCGCCGTTCACCGACACGCCACCGTCGAAGTCGGTGCCGGGCTTGCCGTCGTCGTCGGCGCCGTTGCTGCACTGCGGGTCTTCGCGCGGGCGCGCCGGATCCTTGCAGCCGGGATCGCCGCGACCCGCCGCCGGATCCGCCAGCGTCGCGGGATCGTGGTCCGCGCGGCCGTCGCCATCGTCGTCGGCGCCGTCGTCGCACGGGAGCGCCGGATCGCGTTCGCTGGCGTCGCTCGCGTTCGCGCAGCCCGGATCGAGCCCGTCGTAGAGGCCGTCGCCGTCGTCGTCGATGTCGTTCGCGCACGCGGGAATGCTGGACGCCCCGTAGACCGACTGCGCGCCGGCGATGTCGTCGGGCGAAGGCTCGCGGTTCACGACCGCGCAGCAGCCCGCGCCGACGTACATCACTTCGGGCGCGCCGTCGGCCGGATGACCGAGACCCATCGCCGCGTGGCCGAGCTCGTGCAGCATCAGCCCTTCGAGGTCGTTGGTGAACGGAACGGCGGGCGCGCCTTCGGCGCCCGGCCAGATTTCGTGCGGAACCGACAGATTGAACGCGACGTCGCCGGCCACCGCGTCGGGAAAGAAGAGATCGTCGCCGGGCGGCCCGAAGCCGACCGCGCCGACCCAGCTGAAGCCGCTGCTCGGCACCGCCGCGAAGGCGCCGATGCGGATGTCGGGCGACGTGACGCTGCCCATCAGCGGCGCGTTCCCGCCGGCGACCGGCCCGACGAAGGTGATGCCCGACACCGCGTGCCAGGTGTCGAAGGCGTTCTGGATCGCGGCGTCGAAGGCGCCGGCGCCGTGCGCGGCGTCGACGGTCGCGCGCAGCGCACCGACGGCGCTGCCCCCGCTCACCTCCGCGGCGAGATAGAAGCCGGGGTCCACGATCGTGCCGTCGTCGACGAAGCCCCACGTCACCGTGGCGGGCGTGCCGTGGACGGGATCGTCCCACTTCGAACCCCAGCCGTTGCCGTAGCTGATCCAGTCGGCGCGGACCGGCGTGGCGAGCGCGAGCAGCGCGGCGGCGGCGAGGGCGGGACGCATGCGGACCTCCTGGGGAGCCCGACCGGCGGATCTGGGCTCCGCAGGAGAGTGGCCGTCCCGACCCTGGCGGTGGCGTGCCGGTTTCCGCGAACCTGCCCGGCCCACGCCGACGTGCGAGCGGCGCTGGCGCGAAATCGGGCATGATCGCCGGGGAAGGCGCCGCATGGACCCCAGCTCCGACCAGCTCCGCCTCGCCTACCAGGCGCGCGGCTTCGGCATCCACGACGCCGATCTCGTGACGAACACCCTCACGTGGGACGCGCGCGCCCGCGCGCTCTGGGGCGTCGGGGCGGACGAGACGATCACCTCTGACACGTTCCTGGACGGCATCCACCCCGAAGACCGCGCGCTCGTGCAGGCGGCGCTTGCGCGCGCGAGGGATCCCGCCTCGGACGGCGCCTACCGCGCCGAGTACCGCGTGATCGGGCGCGACGACGGCGTCGCCCGCTGGGTGCTCGCGACCGGCCGCGTCCTCTTCGCGGGAGGCCGAGCGGTGCGGATCGTCGGGACGGTCGAGGACGTCACGCTGCGCAAGCAGACCGAGCAGGAGCTCGCGCAGCGCGAGCAGGAGCTGCGCATCCTGACCGACTCGACGCCCGCGCTGATCTCCTACATCGACGCGGATCGGCGTTACCGGCTGATGAACCGCCGGTACGAGGAGTGGTTCGGGCAGCGGCGCGAGGAGGCGCTCGGCCGCGAGATGGCGGCGGTGCTCGGCGAGTCGGCGATGGAGGTGCTCGGGCCGTACGTCGAGCGCGCGCTGCGCGGCGAGGAGGTCCACTTCGAGACCGAGGCGCCGTACCGGTCCGGCGGCAAGCGCTGGATCGACGCGCACTACGTCCCGCACCGCGACGCCGCGGGACGCGTCCGCGGCTTCTTCGTGCTGGTGCTCGACGTCAGCGCGCGCAAGCGCGCCGAGCGCGCGCTGCGCGAGAGCGACGCGCGCCTCGCCGCGATCCTCGAGCAGCTCCCGGTCGGCGTCGGCGTGGTCGGCGCCGACGGCTTCGTGCGGGTGAGCAACCGCTTGGTCCGGCAGTACGTGGGCGACCGCCTGCCGTCGCGCGATCCCGCCCGCACGTGGCAGTGGGTCGCGTTCGACGCGGGCGGGCGGCCGCTCGACCCGAGCGCCTGGCCGGTCGCGCGCGCGCTGCGCGGCGAGGACGCGACCACCGGTCTCGACTTCCTCTTCACCGACGCGCACGACGGCGGGCAGTCGTGGCTGCGCGTCGCGGCGGCGCCCTTCCGCGACGCGGACGGCGCGCCGGCCGGCGCGATCGCCGTGCTCCAGGACGTCACGGCGAGCCGCGCGGCCGAGGCGGAGGTGCGCCGTCTCAACGAGGAGCTGCGCCGCCAGCTGCGCGAGGTGCAAACGCTCCTCGACATCCTGCCCGTGGGCGTGTGGCAGTCCGATCCGAGCTGCGAGCACATCACCGGCAACCGCGAGGCGTACGCGATGCTCGGCGTGCCGCACGGCGCCAACGTCTCGTTGAGCTCGCGCGAGGCGCGCGAGCGCGGGATCGGCTTCCGCTGCTTCGCGGACGGCCGCGAGCTCGCGCCCGAGGACCTGCCGATGCAGTACGCCGCGCGCACGGGGCTCCCCGTGCTGAACGCCGAGCTCGACATCGCCTACGACGACGGCCGCAGCCAGACGCTCGTGTGCAACGTCGCGCCGGTGCTCGACGCCGACGGCCGCGTCGCCGCGGTGCTGGCCGCCTACACCGACATCAGCGAGCGCAAGGCGATGGAGGGCCGCCTCCGCAAGAAGGAGCGCCGGCTGCGGCTCGCGATGGAGGTCGCCGGGATGGGCGGCTGGGAGTGGAACGTCGAGACCAACGAGGTGATCTGGTCCGACGAGCTCTACCGGCTGTTCGGCGTGCCGCTCGGCACGCCGATCTCCTTCGAGGTCTACCTCTCGCTGCTCCATCCCGACGACGTGGCCGCGAACCTCGAGGCGGCGCGCGACGTGCTGCGCACCGGCGCGTTCGAGCTCGACTACCGCGTGGTCCGTTCCGACGACGGCGCGACGCGCTGGTTCGCGTCGCGCGGGCGGCTGATGCCCGACCTCGGCGAGGGGCCGGTGGTGATCGGCGTCGTGACGGACGTCACCCGGCAACGCGAGGCGCGCGAGCGCCTCGAGGACGCGCTCGCTTCGCTGCGCGCGAGCGAAGAGCGCTACCGCTCGCTCACCGAATCGCTGACGTCCGTCGTGTGGACCACCGATCCGCAGGGTCGCTTCGCAGGGCCGCAGCCGACGTGGTCGCACTACACCGGGCAGTCCGCGGAGGAGTCCGCAGGGGACGGGTGGGTGCAGGCGATTCACCCGGACGACCGCGAGCGCGTGCGCGAGCGGTGGTCCGAAGCGCGCCGCTCGGGGTCGCGTTACGAATCGTCCGGGCGCTGGTGGCACGCCGCGTCCGAGTCGTATCGGCGCTTCGAGGCGCGCGCGGTCGCGATCCACGACGCCGACGGCGAGATCCGCGAGTGGGTCGGCACCTGCCTCGACGTCGAGGACCGCGAGCAGGCGCACGACGCGCTGCGCGAGGCGGACCGCCGCAAGGACGAGTTCCTCGCGACGCTCGCGCACGAGCTGCGCAACCCGCTCGCGCCGATCCGCAACGCGGCGCAGTTCCTCAAGCTCCAGCCGGCCGCCGACCCGAAGGTGCGGATCGCGAGCGACATGGTCGAGCGGCAGGTCGAGCACATGTCGCGGCTGATCGACGACCTGCTCGACGTGAGCCGCATCACGCAGGGCAAGCTCCAGCTCCGGCGCGAGCGCGTGCACCTCGCCGAGGTCGTGCAGAACGCGCTCGACGCGACCCGGCCGCACGTCGAGCGCGCGGGCCACAAGCTCGGCGTCTCGCTGCCGTCGGAGTCGATCGAGCTGTACGCGGACCGGGTGCGCCTCGCGCAGGTGCTCGCGAACCTGCTCGACAACGCCTGCAAGTACACCGAGCCGGGCGGCCGCATCTGGCTGACCGCCGAGCGGCGCGGCGACGACGCCGTCGTGTCGGTGCGCGACACCGGCATCGGCATCGCCGCCGAGCACCTCGCCGAGCTCTTCGAGATGTTCACGCAGGTGGGCCCCGCGGCGGAGCGCTCGGGCGGCGGGCTCGGCATCGGGCTCGCGCTCGTGCGCGGGCTCGTCGAGCTGCACGGCGGCGCGATCGAGGCGCGCAGCGCTGGCCCCGGCCGGGGCAGCGAGTTCGTGGTGACGCTGCCGTTGATCGCGCCGCCCGCCTCCGCGACCGAGGCCGACGCGCCGCCGCGCGCGGCCGCGCGCGGTCCGCAGCGCTCGATCCTGGTGGTGGACGACAACCGCGACAGCGCCGAGTCGATGGCGATGATGCTCGAGCTCGGCGGCCACCGGGTGCGCACCGCGCACGCCGGCGCGGACGCGCTCGAAGCGGCGCGGGCGGGGCGTCCCGACCTCGTGATCCTCGACCTCGGCATGCCGCAGATGGACGGCTACGAGGTGTGCCGCCGGCTGCGCGCGGAGCCGTGGGGGCGCGCGCTGCGGATCGTCGCGCTCACCGGCTGGGGCAACGAGGAAGCGCGGCGCAAGACGCGCGACGCCGGCTTCGACGCCCACCTGGTGAAGCCGGTGGATCGCGCGGCCGTCCTCGCGACGATCGGCGAGCTGCTCGCCGACGCTTGATCGCGTCGCGGCGTGCGCCGCGCTCGCTCGTCGCCGTCTAGGGAACCTCTGAACAACCGGCATCGCAGCGGCCGGAGGCAGAGGGATTGAGCGGTTGACGGAGCGGTGCTTCGCCCATTCGGGGCGTTTTCGGTC
>QEVM01000152.1 GCA_003576805.1 Pseudomonadota bacterium
TAGAGCTCTTTGAAGTACGTGTAGCGGATCGTGCTGCCGTTCGCCTTCGCGTGGAAGATCAGATAGGGCCTTCCGCCAGGCCCCGTGAATATCTCGCCGCTGCCGTAGCTGCGACCGCCTACGACAGCGCGGTTCGACGCAACGAGCAGCGGCTTCTCGTCGATGCTCGCGTCGCCCCAACTCGAGAGGGCCGCCGTGGTTAGTGTGCCATCGATGCTTCGGTAGAAGATTCCGTAGGCGGACCCCGACCATGCGTTGCGGCTGAAAGTGACGTACGTGCGGTTGTTCCACCGGTAGGCTGCAGGGGCTTCTGCGACGCCGCGACAATCACCCATCATATTGGGATCCGGGCAATACGGTGCTGGAGCGTAAAACCAGGCCCTACCATTCTCAATCGTCGGTGTCGGCTTGTTCGTGTCGTTCTGCCGAAAGGCCAGCGGAATGTGCAAGCCGTCAGCCGTCACGTCCATCTGCGCATTGCTGATCATCGGGTAAGCAGCGACGTGATTGCCGTCCCATGCTCCGAAGTCGGACGGCGGATACCACTCGTCTACCGACCACGTGTAGAGCATCCAACGTTTGTTCGAGGCTGCAGGATCGAAGAAGATGAACGAATCGAGGCCGAGCCACGTATTGGTGCCCTGGCAACGATGTCCGAAGCGTCCGCCCACCGAGTAGACATCCCCGCAGTCTGGGCCAGCGAGGCTCGCATTGCCCGTGACCGGGATGGTATGGCCCACTTGGGCGCCGCCGTCGAACAACAGTGGATTATTCCAACTCGGCGAATTGTTGTCGGGCGTATAGCCGTACCACATGGGCTCGTGTCCGCGGTTCATCGCGGCGTTCGCAAAGGAAAACGAGCCGGACACGAACGCAGCCCTATCCACTGTCGCGACCATAATCGATTGATAGTCCGAAGACTGATGCGGACTCGGAGGAGCGCAGTAGTTGGTCCCACTGGGAGCTTCCGTCGCAGTGAAAGAAAGCCACACGTTCGTCCCATCTGCGGGGTCTCGATAAAGCTGGGGGCCCCAAAGATCGCAGAACTTCCGGTTGTTGATCGTTATCTCGTGGCCAACGTTGACGCCCGAGAATGCGTTGCCGTGAAATGACCAGTTCACTAGATCCGAGGAGCGGTAGATCGGAAAGTTCCCTACGGCCATGTCATCCGAGGTCCCGGTGACGTAGTACGTGCCGTCGATCTTCACGATCGTCGGATCCGCGAGACGTGCCAAGGCGTTGTTTGGTGTCCTGATTCGCGGATTCGAGACGAGACAGTAGAGCCCGTTCGGGTTCAGGCTGTAGTCCACGTTGGCGGCGAAGCTGTTGGCCGGGCACGGGTTCAGCTGCGCCGTCGCAACCCGCACGGACCACACAAAGAACACAGCCGCCACCGTGATGAGAAACCGCATCGGTCCTCCGCTTGTCCAATGGGCGATCGGATTCAGCATCTCACGCTGACACGAGCGCGATGATGATGAGTGCAGGTATACGACCTACACGAGATCGCAGTCAATCCGTTTTGAAACGCAATTCGGCGAACGTCGACATGTCCCTCTCCGCCATGCTGGAGCAGCTCCACCGCGGGGAAGGAGCTGGCCGCGTGCATCAGGCACTCGTGCGCGGCGACGTCCCCATCCCCACTCAGCGCGAGGTGCAGAAGGCGACGCCGGTCCCGGATTTCGAGCGCCACGTCGAGCAGCTCGGGTCCGTCTACGAGGACGTGCTCGCGGCGAAGTGCGCGGCGGCGGCGGCGCCGCGCTGATCCGGTACCGGGATCCCCGCCCGCGCGAGCAGCGCGCGCGCCGCGTCGGGAACCTCGCCCAGCGGCGGGCGCGCCGCCAACCGCCACACGAGCGCCCACGCCGCGATCTTCCCGAGCGTCGGCGCGAGGAAGTTGCCGGCCACGAGACGCCAGGGTCGGTGCGCGGCCTCGTAGAGCTCGCCGGCGTGGAAGAACGCCGCAGCGCGGCCGACGGCGTCGAAGGCGTTGCGCGGCTCGATCGCCGTGTCGGTGACGACGAGGTCGTAGCGGCGCCGGCGCAGCGTCGCGAGCTGCGCGAGCAGCGCGCGACGGCGGAGGTCGCGCGCGAAGGTCTCGCGGAAGAGGTGCGTGTCGCGCAGCGCTTCCATGCGGCCGGGATCGCCGATCGCGTCGATCGCGAGCGCGTCGCCGCCGAGCGCGCGCAGGCTCGCGACGATCTCGGGCAGGAGCTGTTCGTTGCGGATGTTCACGAGCACGCGGGCGTGGCCGGCCGAGCGAAACGCCGCGGCGTCGATGCGGCGCCGGTGCTCGGGGAACTGGTGGACCGACTGCCAGGGGCCGTAGCGCCGCGTCCAGGCGTCGCGCAGCGCGGCGACGAGCGTCGCGCCGAGCTCGTGATCGCCGGCCGCGGCGCTCTGGAGCGCGTCGCGCACGAGCCGCGCGAGCGGGCCGCGCAGGCTGCGCAGCGTGCGCTCGCGCGGCCGCCAGCGCGCGAGCAGCAGCAGCCCGTTGCGGTGGAAGTAGTAGAGGCGCGTCAGCGCGAGCGGCTTGGCCCACGGGTAGTCGTGCAGGGAGCGCACCGACGGGATGCACGCGCCGCGGAAGCGTTCGCCGCGCAGGCGCAGCGTCCAGTCGACGTCGTCGTAGAAGAGGAAGAAGATCCAGTCCATGACGCCGACGTCGCGGATGCGGTCCGCGCGCACCACCAGCGTGCACGCGCTCGCGTAGCCGACGTCGGTGCGCGTGCGGAGCCCCTCGTTGCGGTGGTAGCGGTACCACGCCTCGACGGCGACCTCGCGGTCGAAGCGCACGTCGCCGCCGCACTCCTGCACCAGCTCGGGGCGGCTCGCGATGTGGATCGCCGGCGCCGCCCACACGCAGTCGGGGTGCGCGTCGAGGAAGTCCGCGAGCTTCGAGAGACAGCCGGGTTCGGGCAGCGCGTCGTCGTCGACGAGCGCGACGTACGGCGCGCCGGTCTCGAGCGCGGCGAGCACCGCGCAGTTGAAGCCGCCCGTGCCGCCGAGGTTCACGTCGCTGTCGAGGACGCGCACGGCGGGGTACGCGGCGCGGATCGCGCCCGGCGTGCCGTCGGTGCACGCGTTGGTCGTGACGCAGGCCGGAATGCCGTCGTCGCGGAGGCGAGCGAGCAGCGCCAGCACCGCGTCCTTCTTGTTCATCGTGACGATCGCGGCGGCGATGCGCGGCGCGCTCATCCGAGGCTCCAGCGCAGGCGCGCCGTGTCGCGCACGAAGCGGCGGCCGAAGAGGAAGTTGGCGTAGAAGAGGCGGCGCACGGCGGGCGGCAGCTCGCCGCGCCGCTCGCGCCGCAGCCGCCATCCCAGCGCGACGCCCTCGCGCAGCCCGCGCGCGACGTCGCGCAGGTCGGCGGCGCTCGCGACGTCGGCGAGCGCGCGCAGCGCGAAGTGGGCGGCGGTCGCGAGCGCGGGCAGCGCCGCGAGGTGCGCGAGCGCGGTCGCCGCGAAGTTGCGCACCTCCCAGTAGAGACGGCGCTTGGCGGCACCGGCCTTTCGGTGCAGCGCGCGCCAGCGCGCGTCGTACACCACGCGCCAGCCCGCCTCCCAGAGCGAGAGCACGAGATCGAGGTCGTTGAAGCAGAGGAAGAAGTCGCGGTAGCCGCCGACCGCGCGATAGGCGTCGCGCCGCGCGAGCAGGCAGGCGCCGATCGCGTTGTGCCAGCCGCGCGAGCCGTCGAGGTCGTCGAAGGGCGCCCACTCGCTCGCGCCCGTCGCGCTGCGAATCACGTTGAAGACCGCGAGCGCGACGTCGGGCTCGGCGTCGAGCCGCGCGGCGGCGTCTTCGAGCGACGCGAGATCGGGCGTGCAGTCGTCGTCGAGGATCAGGAAGTACGGCGCCTGCGCGACGTCGGCCGCGCGGTTCCACGCGGTGCAGCCCTCGTTGCGATCGAGCACCAGCCACTCGACCTGCGGGAAGCGCTGCGGCCCCTCGCTCGCGATGCCGTCGGCGGACGCGTTGTCCACGACGATCACGCGCCGCACGAGCGGCGACCCGAGCAGCGCCGGCAGCGACTCGAACACCATCGCCTTGCGATCGTGCGCGACGATCGCGACGTCGATCCGCGCGGGCGCCGCCGGCTCGCTCACTGGGTCCGGTGGGCGGCGCCCGCGTACAGGCCGTCGCGCACGCTGTCGGCGATGCCCTGGAAGCTCCAGCGCGCGTAGCGGCCGATGGCGTCGATGCCGTGCGCGGCGAGGAGCGCGATCGCCTCGTCGCGCCAGCGCGAGCCGGGCCACGACCAGGTGTAGGCGACGTCGATCCAGGTGGGATCGAGCACCTCGACGTCGCCGACGAGGCCCCACTCCTGGAGCTCGCGCGCGACGTCGTCGCAGTAGGAGGCGAGCGCACGGCCCTCCAGCGGCGCCGTCAGCGCGCGCTCGACGTAGATGCTGACGCGGTCGCCCGACGTGCGCGACGACGCGGGCAGGAAGGAGCGGTCGACCGCGTCGTAGAAGCCGACGCGGTGGAAGCCGGCGCGCGAGCGCGGCACGTAGAGCCACTGGTCGTCGCTGCTGCGCGGCCCGCGGCGCGCGCCGACGTTCACGACGAGCACGGCGCTGCTCGGGTTCGCGCGCGACGCCGCCGCGAGCCCGCTCATCTCGAGCATGCGCGAGAGCGGCAGCGTCGAGACGAGGCGCTCGTACGCGAGCTGCGAGCCGTCGGCGAACCACAGCTCGCGGCGCTCCGGGTCGATCTTCTCGACGCGCTTGCCGTAGTGGATCGTCGAGCGCGCCGCGAGCGCGCGCGCCAGCGCGTCGAGGCCCGGCTCGGGGTAGAGGAAGGTCACGTTGTAGCCGACCGCGGGCGGCGGTCCGAAGGCGCCGCGGATCACGGTCGCGAGGTCGACCGGCGACTTGTACGAGTCCTGCGGCGCGATCTCGCCGTAGAGGCCGGCCGTGTACAGATCGTGGAAGGGGAAGAAGAAGCGCTCGCACAGCGTCGGGCCGAAGCTGGCGAGCAGCCAGTCGCGCATCGTCGTGATCGCGGCGGGCGCGGGCCGCGTCATCTCCGCGAGCGCGCGCTCCGCGACCGCGGGCTCCATCGCGTAGAGATGGTTCTGGAGCGGATACGGGACGTAGCGGCCTTCGTCGGGGAAGAACACGGAGGAGCGCCGCTCGTAGCGGCGCAGCGGCACGAGGCGCTCGAGGAAGCCGAGCACGAGCGGATCGCCGCCGAAGATCCAGTGGCCGCCGCCGATCTCGAAGCGATACGCCTCGCCGTCGGCGGGCGGCGTCGCGAGCCGCTCGCGCGTACCGGGCCGCACGTAGTACGAAGAGCAGATGCCGCCCGGCGCATCGGCCGCCTCGTAGATCGGAAGCCCAGACGCCCAGCCCGCCGCGAGCCCGGTCACGCCGGCGCCGAGGATCACCGTCTCGCGCTGCAAACGACGTCCTCGCGGTGAGAGGGAGCGGACTTCGCCCAATCTGCCCCGCGCACGGACCCGCTGCAACCACCGCGCTGCGGCCCTCTTCCGCCGTAGCGAGCCTACGGCGAGCGGGCAGATTCATCAGGCCTGCCGTAGCGAGCCAACGGCGAGCGGGCAGATTCATCAGGCCTGCCGTAGCGAGCCTACGGCGAGCGGGCAGATCACCAAGATGGCAAGAGGGCGGAGGCCCCGGCTTTTACACCGTGACCTCCGCCCTCCGCGACGCCTCACCCCCCCTTGGAGGCGCCGCCAGGGCATCGAGGGGTAGTCGATGGGGGATCTGTCGAGCCGGACCGCGCGCGGCGCGCGATCGGGTTCACTCCTCTACGAGCAGCCGCTCGTGCTGCCGCAGTTCGCGCACTTGTAGCAGGCGCCGTTGCGGACCATGATCGATCCGCACTCGCTGCACGAAGGTGCGTCGGCCTGGTTGACGAACGCCGCCGGCGCATGGCCCGCCGGGCGCGCGGCGGGCGCATCCACCGAGCCGCCCGCAACCGCTGCGCGCAGCATCGGGCGCGCCGGCGTGAGGCCGACGGTCTCCGCGTCGGTCTCCTGCTCGTCGGGCACCACCGACTCGTCCTGCAGGAAGCGGCTGCCGAGATAGCGGAACACGTAGTCGGCGATCGACTTCGCGTACGGGATCTCGCGGTTGTTGGTGAAGCCCGACGGCTCGAAGCGCGTGTGGCTGAACTTGTCCACCAGCGTCTTCAGCGGCACGCCGTACTGGAGCGCGATCGACGTCATCGTCGCGATCGTGTCCATCAGGCCCGACACCGTGCTGCCTTCCTTCGCCATCTTGAGGAAGATCTCGCCGGGCTGGCCGTCGTCGTAGAGGCCGACCGTGAGATAGCCCTCGTGGCCCGCGATCGAGAACTTGTGCGTCTTCGCGGTGCGCTCGTCGGGCAGCTTGATGCGCCGCGGCCGCGCCTCCTCGAGATTGATGACCTTCGCGCCCTCTTCCTTCTTGCCCGTGTTCAGCGGCTGCGACTTCTTGCAGCCGTCGCGGTAGACGGCGAGCGCCTTCAGGCCGAGCCGCCAGCCCTCGACGTAGGCGGTCATCACGTCCTCGACCGTCGCGTCCTCGGGCAGGTTCACGGTCTTCGAGATCGCGCCGGAGAGGAAGGGCTGCACGGCGCCCATCATGCGCACGTGGCCCATCCAGTGGATCGAGCGCTTGCCGTTGGCCGCGCGGAACGCGCAGTCGAAGACCGACAGGTGCTCGTCGCGCAGATCGGGCGCGCCCTCGATCGTCTCCTTGGCGTCGATGTACGCGATGATCGCGTCGATCTGCTCGGGCGAGTAGCCGAGCCGGCGCAGCGCCATCGGCACCGTCTGGTTCACGATCTTGAGCAGGCCGCCGCCCACCAGCTTCTTGTACTTGACGAGCGCGATGTCGGGCTCCACGCCCGTCGTGTCGCAGTCCATCATGAACGCGATCGTGCCCGTCGGCGCGAGCACGGTGGCCTGCGCGTTCTTGAAGCCGTGCTTGCGTCCGTGCGCGAGCGCGGCGCCCCAGCTCTGGCGCGCCGCCGCGAGGAGATCCGCCTGCACGCCCGGCTGCGCGATCGCGTCCGCGGCGGCCTTGTGCATCGCGATCACCTCGAGGAACGAGTCGCGGTTCTTCGCGTAGTGCGTGAACGGACCCATCGCCTCCGCGATCTGCGCGCTCGTGAGGTACGCCTGGCCGCACATCAGCGCGGTGATCGCCGCCGCCACGTTGCGGCCCTCGTCGCTGTCGTAGGCGAGGCCGTCCGCCATCAGCAGCGCGCCGAGGTTCGCGTAGCCGAGGCCGATCGGGCGGTACAGATGGCTGTTCCACGCGATCTTCGGCGTCGGGTAGTCGGCGTGGTCGATGATGATTTCCTGCGCCAGGAAGGTCACGTGCACCGTGCGCCGGAACGACTCGACGTCGAAGTTGCCCTCGGCGTCCACGAACTTCATCAAGTTCAGGCTGGCGAGGTTGCAGGCCGTGTCGTCGAGGAACATGTACTCGGAGCACGGGTTGCTCGCGTTGATGCGGCCCGACTCCTTGCACGGGTGCCAGCGGTTGATCGTGGTGTCGTACTGGATGCCCGGGTCGCCGCAGCCGTGCGCCGCCTCGGCCATCTCGCGCAGCAGCTCGCGCGCGGGGAAGGTGTCGACCGGCTTGCCCGTCATCACCTCGCGCGTCGACCAGCTGCGGTCGGCGTTCGCGGCCTGCATGAACTCGTCGGTGACGCGCACCGAGTGGTTCGCGTTCTGGAAGAAGACCGAGTCGTAGGCGCCGCCGGGCACGTTGAAGCCGCCGTCGTAGCCGGCCTCGATCAGCGCCCAGGCCTTCTTCTCCTCGTCCTGCTTGCAGTGGACGAACTCGCGCACGTCGGGATGGTCGGCGTCGAGGATCACCATCTTGGCGGCGCGGCGCGTCTTGCCGCCCGACTTGATCACGCCGGCGAAGGCGTCGAAGCCGCGCATGAAGGAGACCGGGCCCGACGCGACGCCACCGCCCGAGAGCAGCTCCTTCGAGGAGCGGATGCGCGAGAGGTTCGAGCCGGTGCCCGAGCCGCCCTTGAAGAGCATCGCCTCGGTCTTGGCCAGCTCCATGATCGACTCCATGGTGTCGGCCACGGAGTTGATGAAGCACGCGCTCGCCTGCTGCGGCGTGTCGGCGACGCCGAGGTTGAACCAAACGGGGCTGTTGAAGCACACCATCTGGTTCACGAGCACGTGCGTCAGCTCGTCGCGGAAGGTGTCGCCGTCGGCCTCCGTCTTGAAGTAGCCGGACGCGTCGCCCCACTCGCGCAGCCGGCCGACGACGCGGCCGATCAGC
This sequence comes from Pseudomonadota bacterium, assembly GCA_003576805.1. Classification (GTDB taxonomy): domain Bacteria; phylum Myxococcota_A; class UBA9160; order UBA9160; family PR03; genus PR03. Next base: position 8,256 of record QEVM01000152.1, read on the forward strand.
TGCTTCACGCTGCGCTCGCGCTCCGGCGTGCCGACGTGGCCGCGGAAGTACTTCGACACGACGACGTTGGTCGCGAGCTGCGACCAGCTCTTCGGCATCTCGACGTCGGTCTGCTCGAAGATCGCCTCGCCGCTCTCGCTGCTGATCTTCGCGGAGCGCAGCTCCCACTCGACGTGGTCGAAGGGATCCTCGCCGGCGCGCGTGAAGTAGCGCTCGAGCGCGAGCCCCTTGACCTTGCGGCTGCGCCGCACGCGCGGCCGCCAGGTGCCGCCGGTGGATCGGATGGCCTGCACGTCGCTCGTCGCGTCGCTCACGGAAGTCCCCCCGGAAAAGGTCGAGTTGAAGTTCGAGTTCGAGAGTCGGGTTCGAGAGTCGAGTTCGCGGCTTCCGGTTCGATCCGCGGATCCCGCCGACGCGTCCGCCATCGCCCTTCTCCTTTCCCTCGATCCCGCAGAGCGGGCAAGGAGCGGGAGAGAGCTGAACGAGTCCGAGCGAGACTGGAACGGAACGGAACGGATGAGCCCAGTGTGAGATCCGGGGACGAAGAGGCTCCGAGACCTACCTCGGAGCCCCCGAGCCCTAGGCAGGTCCTCCTTCCCGCCTAGACCTCGCCACCCTCCGACGGCTGCCTAATTTGCGAACCCCCCCAAGCCGCCGGAAGGCCGTTCGTATCCCCGTGCGACCAGAGATAGCTCCGGGGCGGTCGCGGCGTCAACGGCAAAATACAAGATGTCGCGGCAACCAACCGAGCGAGACACAATCCGTCGTGGCTAGCGCCAAATCGGCCCTAGATGTGGGCTCACCGCGGGCCGGCGCCCACGGACCCCCTCGCGCGGCGCGAGACGGCGCACGGGGCCGCTCGCCGCGGGCGCCCGGGCGGGCGTTCCAAGTCTTCGAAAAATCGAGATTGACGCTTTGCGCAAACGCGGCGCGTCACGCGCGCCGCGCGGAGCGTCGGACTAGGCGTCGGGCAGGCCGGTGAAGCGGACGCCGACGCCCTCCGGGACCTTGTACCGGATGTTGAAGCCGATCAGGAGCGCGGTGATCGACTCGACGATCCGCGCGTTGGCGAGCGGCCCGCCGTCCACGGCGCGCAGTCCGGGCACGAGGTCGCAGAGCGCCATCACGCGCCTTCGCGGCTCGGCGGCGCCGGACACGACCACGTCGCACTCGACCGGGTGATCGAGCTCGCGCAGCCGGTGCGCCGAGACGTTCTGGAACGCGGACACGACCGCGACGCCGGAAGGCACGAGCGCCTCCACCAGCTCCGCGCACGAGCCCTGCCACACGCCGACGGTGCGCACGGCGCCGTCGCCGATCGCGCTGGCGAGCGGCACGCCCATCGACACCACGACCTGACCCGGCGCGAGGCTCTCTTTGATCCCCTTCACCGTGCCGGCCGTGTGCTCGAACGGCACGGACAGGATCACGATCGGCGCCTTCTTCGTGGCGTCGGCGTTCTCGAGCCCTTCGACCGCTGCGCCCGGCACCGCGGCGCGTACCTCGTCCGCCGCGGTGACGGCGCGGTCGAGCTTGCGCGAGCCGATCACGACCGGCCGGCCCGCCTTCGCGAAGCGCAGCGCGAGCCCGAGCCCCTGATCTCCCGTCCCACCCAGAATGGCGATCGCATTCGCGTCCATGGCGGCGCAGCCTAGCGGACGCGCGCGGCGCGCGAGCCGCGGGCTCGGCGAAACGCGCTGCTTTATCGTGATCGCATGGAGTCCGACGCGCACACGCCGCAGCGCATCGCGCAGAGCGGCTCGCGACATCTCGCGATCACCTGGGCCGATGGCCACGAGAGCCGCTACGAGGTGCGCGCGCTGCGGCTCGCGTGCGCGTGCGCGGAGTGCGTCGACGAGTGGACCGGACGCGAGCGGCTCGACGACGCGAACGTTCCCGCCGACGTCGCGCCGGTGCGGATCCAGCCCGTCGGCCGCTACGCCATCCAGATCGAGTGGAGCGACGGACACGCCACGGGCATCTACCCGTTCCGCCGCCTGCGCGAGCTGTGCGCGTGCGCGGCGTGCCGTCCGGCGGGACTGCTCTGACGCGCCCAGCCGAACGGGCCCGGCGCAGCGTCCGCCGCGAGGGTCGCGAAGCGCCCGAACGACGGCGCACAGCCGCCGAGCCTCGCGGGCCGCGTCCGAATGCTCGCTTCAGACCGGCGGGATCTCGCGGCACACCGAGCAGTTTCGCCCGGCGCGTTTCGCCTGATAGAGACAGTCGTCGGCGCGCGCGAGCAGCGTGCGCGCCGCCCGCTGCGTGCGAACGGTCCGCAGCAGGGCGCCGCCGACCGTGACGGAGACGGCGATCCGCTCGCCGTCCACCTCGACCGGCTTCTCGCCGATCCGTATGCGGATGCGCTCGGCCACGCTCTCGAGGCCCGCGAGGTCCACGCCCGGCACGACGACTCCGAACTCGTCGCCGCCGTAGCGCGCGGCCAGACTGTCCGCGCGCAGCCCCGCGCGGATGCTGCGCGCGACCGCGCGCAGCACCTCGTCGCCAACGGGATGGCCGTGGCGGTCGTTGAGCCGCTTGAACTCGTCGACGTCGAGCATCAACAGGCCGAGCGAGCTCGCGTCGCGCCGCGCGACGCGGGCGTCGATCGCCTCGCGCAGGAACTGATCGAAGCCGCCGCGGTTGGGCAGGCTGGTGAGCGGATCGCGCTGGATGCTGTCGAGCAGCTCGCTGTTGCGCCGCTCCAACTCCTGCGCGCGGAGCGTGCTCGCCTGCAGATCCGCGACCGTGTCGAGGCTGACGGCGAGCAGCTGGCGGCGCGCGCGCTCGAGGAGGAAGTCGTAGCTCTCGACCGCCGGCAGCCGCGTGTTGAGCAGCATCGCGGTCTCGACGATGCCGCCTTCGAGCGCGACCACGAACGCATCCGTCTCCGCGCTCGAGACGCCGAAGTAGCGACGGCCCAGCGCCTGGACCTTGGCGAGCTGCCGGCCGTCGCCCGGGCCTCCGATGAACGATGCGACCTCGGTCGCCATGTCGAGGATGCGCGCCAGCTCGCGGACCGCCTCGGGCGCATCGCCCGGCACGTCGTCGGGCGCGCCGTGATGGCGCACGGACCGCCAGATCACCTCGGGCAGGTCCCACGACTGCAACAGCAGCGCGGCGGCCTCCATGTGATCCAAGCCGAGCAGCTCACGCTGGAGGGCGGGGCCGGGCGGGCGGCCGCCGTTGCGGGAGGTCGCGTCGGCCCAGCGCGCGGGCGCCGTCTCCGCGAGCACCAGCTCGCCGATGTGCGAGAGCAGGCCGCACACGAACGCCTCGTCCTCGTAGGCGCTCTTCGAGAGCCGCGCGAGGGAGCGCGCCGCGACGGTCGTCACCAGGCTGCGACGCCAGTAGGCGGTGTAGTCGAAGCGCGCCGTGGCGCTCCGCGGGATCACGTCCGCGAGCGTGAACGAGAGCGTCATCAGCTTCACGGTCTGGAGGCCGAGCCGGACGGCAGCGTCCACCAGTGTCGTGACCGGCTCGCCGCGCCGGAACAGCGACGAGTTCGCGAGCCGCAGGAGCTTCGCCGCGAGAACGGAATCCTTGCCGAGCGCGTACGCGAGCTCCTCGACCACGACATCGGGGTCGCGCGTCAGGTCGAGGATTTCGACGGCGACGGCGGGCAAGGTCGGCAGGCGCTCGCCGACCTCGATGAGCGCTTGGAGAGCCGGGAGCTTGCCAGCGGATTCAGCCAACCCAGCGCCTCCCACGATGAACCGGCGGCCGCGTACGCCGGCGATCCAGCCGGTTTCGCATCGGACGCTTTCGCAGGAGCCTCAATCGGGACTACGCCCGAGGCGAATGCCATGCGGTGACACCCGCGGCGCCTGCGCGGCACTCCTGGAACGTGGAATACGTGCTCGGCATCGCGTGCGTGGCGTGGACGGCGCGCGAAGCGCTGTGCCTGCTCGCCGGCGCGCGCAGGCGGCGAGCGGGCACCTGCGGGTTTTCCCGGAGGCCGGTCGCGATCGCCCTCGGGCCCGGCGACGGCGCGCGATCGCTCGCTCAGGGCTGACGACGGCGCGCGGGCCGCGCGCGGCTGCGCGGCGCGGGCGCCTCGACCTCCACCCAGATCGGCCCGAGCCAGTCGCTGGCGTCCGCGGTCGGCGCGATCCGACACTCCGGTGCGTCCGGCGCCGCGACGAGCGCGCGCCCC
>QEVM01000415.1 GCA_003576805.1 Pseudomonadota bacterium
GGATGCCGCCCGCGCGCTCGAGCGCCGTCGGGTCGGGCGCGCAGCCCGCCGCGGCGAGCGCGGCGAGGCCGAGCCAGCCGCCGAGCGCGATCGCGCGCGCGGGACGGAGCAGCATGGCAGCAGGGTACGCCGGCTGCGGCGTCCGCGTCGCACGGACTGCGGACGCCGTTCAGAAGCCCGAGGCCCACTCCGCCGGGCTGCGCACGCTCGGGTCGTGGCGCGCGACGGCGCGCAGCACGGCGCGGGTGTCGCGCTCGCTCCAGCTCCAGCCGTGCTCGCGCAGGACGCCGGGCACGATCTCCTCACAAGCCGCCAGCGCGTCGTCGCGCGTCAGCCGGTCCGGATCGAGCCCGCACTCGCGCATGCGCAGCCACAGCGCATGGCGCGGCGCCAGCTTCCCGATCCGGATGGAGATCTCCTCCGCGAGATGATCGAACCGCGGTCGCCGCACACCGAATCCCCGCTGCAAAGGCTCCGCAGCAGGAGTGGATTCCCGAACCCCGAGCGTGGCAACCAGTCCCCGCCGACGCGCACGCGAGCTCGCTGCACCGACCAACGCGAACGCCCGCGTTTCCCGCGTAGCGAGCCGCAGGCGAGCGGCGAGCCCCATAAGGCTCGCGGTCGCGCACGCGAGCTCGCTGCACCGTTCGAAGCTCAAACTTCCAACCCCACCGCCCGCATCAGCTCCAGCGCGTTGCTGCGCGTCACCACGCCGGGTCGCATGCGGTAGTCGAACGACATGCGCCCGCCGACGATCTGGTCCTCGAAGTGCACGTTGGCGGCGCGCGGCGCGAGCTCGTCGGCGATGCGCGCGAGCGCGAGGTCGTGGGTCGTGACGAGGCCGATCGCGCCGCGCGCGACGAGCGTGCGCACGACCGCCTCGGCGCCGATGCGGCGGTCGTGCGAGTTGGTGCCGTGCAGGATCTCGTCGAGCAGGAAGCACACCGGCCGCGGCCCCGCGGTCAGCGCGACCACCGCGTGCAGGCGCCGGATCTCCGCGTAGAAGTGCGAGTGGCCGGCCTGCAGCGAATCGAAGATGCGCAGCGAGGCGCCGATCGCGAGCGGCGAGAGCGCGAGTCGCCGCGCGCGCACCGGCGCGCCGGCCTGCGCCAGCACCGCGGCGACGCCGACCGTGCGCAGCAGCGTGCTCTTGCCCGACATGTTGGAGCCGCTCACCAGCAGCACCGCGGGCTCCGCGCCGAGGCGCACGTCGTTGCGCACGCAGCGCTCCTCCGGGAGCAGCGGATGGCCGGCGCCCTCCGCCTCGAAGCGCGGCGCGCCGTCGGCGAGCTCCGGGAAGACGTCACTCGGGTGCTCGTACGCGTGCGTCGCGAGCGACGCGAGCGCCTCCAGCTCGGCGACGGCGCCGAGCCACGCGCGCAGCCGCGGTCCGCACTGCGCGCGCCAGGCGTCGACCGCGAGCGCGACCTGCGTGGTGAAGAGCAGGATCGCGCCGAGCGGCGCGAAGAACTGGTTGCGGCGCGCGTCGAGCAGCTCGACCAGGCGTCCGAGCCGGCGGATGCGGCGCGACGCCGCGACGCCCTCGGTCGCGACCTGCGCGCGCAGCGCCGCGAGCCGCGGCGTGCGGAGCTCGGCCTGCTCGAGCACCGCGAGCAGGCGCGCGAGCAGCGCGAGGTCGCGCGCCGGCGCCTCGGTCTCGCGCAGCAC
>QEVM01000416.1 GCA_003576805.1 Pseudomonadota bacterium
GGCGCGGCGCTCGTCGTGCTCGCGCCGCCGGACCTCGCGACGCCGCTGCGCGAGGAGCGCTTCGACGCGCCGGTGACCGCCGTCGCCGCGAACGGCCGCACGCTCGCCGTCGCGACGCAGGACGGCGTCGTCGCGATCGGCTCCCGGTTCGGCGCGCCGCTCGGCGTTCGCATCCGGCTCGGCGAGCCCGCGGCGCGGCTCCACGTCGCGCCCGGCGGCGATCGCCTGCTCGCGGTCGCGGCGTCGCAGCGCGCTTGGATCGCGAACCGCGAGGGAGAGGTCGTGGACACGCACGTCTGGCTGCGCTTCGGCCGCGCCGCCTTCGTGCGCCGCGACCTCGTCGTGCACGGCGCCGCCGGCGAGCCGGCGCTCTTCGCGCTCTTCCTGCCGCCGCAGACCTCGGCGCCGTTCCTGGATTCCGGCATCGGCGTCGGCGCGCTCGCCGCCTCGGTCGCGAGCGAGCGCGTCGCCGTCGCGTTCGGCGCGAACCTCCACCTCACCGGCCCGGTGGGACCGCACGCGCAGGCCGTCGGCGCCGCGCGGCTCGTCGACGGGCGCCGCTGAAGCGCGCGCTCAGCCGGCGGCGCGCGGCAGCGCGACGCGCACCTCGAAGCCGCCGCCCGGCGCGTTGTCGCCGCGCACCGTGCCGCCCATCCGCTCGACGAGGCTCTTCACGAGCGCGAGGCCGAGGCCGGTGCCCTGCGTGGTGCGCACGAGCTCGTCCTCGCCGCGGTGGAAGGGCTCGAAGATGCGGCCGAGGTGGCGGCTCGCGACGCCCGGGCCGCGGTCGCGCACGCCGACGACGACGCCATCGCCTTCGCGCCGGCACGCGAGCACGATCTCGCGCGAGGCGGCGTCGCGCGCGTACTTCGTCGCGTTGTCGACGAGGTTGACGAGCACCTGGAGCAGCGCGTCGCGCTCGAAGCGCACGGGCGGAAGCTCCGGCTCGACGCGCGCGCGCAGCGCGAAGCCGAGGCTCGCCGCGTGCGGCGCGAGCAGCGCCGCCACCTCCTCGACGACCGGTCCGACCGCGCCGGCCTCGACGCGCATCTCGCGCGCGCCCTTCTCGAGGCGCGCGAACTCCAGCACGTTGTCGACGAGGCGCGAGAGGCGCTCCGACTCCGCGGTGATGGTGCGGTAGTACTCGCGGCGCTTCGCCTCGCCGGGCACGAGGTCGTCGCGCAGCATCTCGCCGTACATGCGGATCGCGGTGAGCGGCGTCTTCAGCTCGTGCGTGACGGCGGCCACGAAGTTGCTGCGGCGCTCCGCGTACGCCATCGCGACCGCCACCATGCGGTACACCGCGAAGAGTCCCAGCGCGCCGGTGACGGCGACGAGCCCCGCGAGCGCGTAGATCACGCCGGCGCCGCGACCGCCGTCGAGCGGCGCGAGCGCGAGCTGCGCGCCGAGCGCGTCGAAGGGCTCGGCGAAGCGGTGGCGGTAGCGGTAGCCGTCGCCCGACGCCGGCGAGGCCGCGTCGCCGGCGTCGAACGCGAGCGACGCGCCGGGCAGCGCGCCGGCTGCGAGCGTGCGCGCGCGCAGGTGCTCGCCGAGCCCGGCGACGTCGAGCACGAGGCCCTGGCGCGTCGCGCCGCCGTCCGCGAAGACGCTGCGGTAGAGCAGCAGATGGCGCTCGCCGGCGAGGCGGCCGACGAGCGGGTCGATCGC
>QEVM01000153.1 GCA_003576805.1 Pseudomonadota bacterium
CACCGCGGCGCTGCGCGCGGCGTTCGACGCCGTCGCCGCGGGCTCGGCGCGGCGCGCGCTCGTCGTCGCGAGCGACTGCCGGCTCGGCGCGCCCGGCTCCGGGCTCGAGCGCAGCTTCGGCGACGGCGCCGCCGCGTTCCTCGTGGGCGACGCGGACGTGATCGCCGACTTCGAGGCGTCGTTCGCGATCGCGGACGAGCTGGTGGACGTGTGGCGCGCCGACGGCGACCGCTTCGTGCACGCCTGGGAGGAGCGCTTCGTCCTCCAGGAGGGCTACACGCCGACCCTCGGCGAGGCGCTGCAGGGCTTCTTCGCGAAGACCGGCAGCGGCCCGGCCGACTTCGCGCGCTTCGCGCTCTACGCGCCCGACGACAAGAGCGTGGCCGGCGTCGCGCGCGCGCTGAAGCTCGATCGGACCCGCCTCCAGGACGGCCTCTTCGGGCGGCTCGGCAACGCGGGCTGCGCCTACGCGCCGATCCTGCTCGCCGCCGCGCTCGAGTCGCTGCAGCCGGGCGAGCGCCTGCTGCTCGGCGCCTACGGCGACGGCGCCGAGGCGCTCGGCTTCCGCACCACCGGCGCGATCGAGAAGCTGGGCGCGCGCCGCGGCGTCGCCTGGCACCTCGCGCGGCGCCGCCCGGTGAAGAGCTACGACCGCTACCTCGCGGCCCGCTCGCTGCAGACGCGCGAGTACGAGGCGCCGCGCGACCAGGGCCTCTCCGCGACGATCCACTTCCGCGAGCGCGACGAGGACGTCGCGTTCAAGGCGCAGCGCTGCGCGAAGTGCGGCGCCACGCAGTTCCCGATCCAGCGCGTGTGCGAGACCTGCTTCGCGAAGGACGCCTTCGAGCCGGTGCGCCTCTCCGACAAGACCGGCCGCGTCGTCACCTACACCTTCGACTTCTTCTTCCCGACGCCGGAGCCGCCGACCATCGTCACGATCACCGAGATCGACGGCGCGCGCGTGCACCTCCAGCTCGTGAACGCGACGCCGCAGGAGACGAAGACGGGCATGCCGGTCGAGTTCACGTTCCGGCGCATCCACGAGGTCGGCGGGCGGCCCAACTACTACTGGAAGGCGCAGCCGGTGCCGTCGCCCGAGATCCGCGACGACGCGCCGGGCCGCGCCGCCACGACCGGGGTCGCTTGAGCATGCGAGAGGGAATCCGCGACAAGGTCGCCGTGGTCGGCGTCGGCGCCTGCAAGTTCGGCGAGAACTGGGACCAGGCGCCGGCCGACATGATCGTCGACGCCGCGTACGAGGCTTACGCCGACGCCGGCATCGAGGACCCGCAGCGCCAGATCGACGCCGTCTTCACCGGCTCGATCTACTCGCAGAAGGGCCCGCACGAGTGCAGCGACGCGCTCAAGCTCTGGAAGCCCGTCACCACCGTGTCCAACTACTGCGCGACCGGCACCGACGCGTTCCGCTGCGCGGTGTTCTCGATCGCGGCGGGCATGTACGACACCGTGCTGGTGGTCGGCTACGACAAGCCGAAGGACCGCGGCGTGTCGGGCCCGAGCGTCATGATGAACCAGGTGCGCGACCTGCCGCAGACGCCCGCGGGCTGGTTCGCGCTGTGCGCCGCCACCTACTTCGAGAAGTACGGCGCGACGCGCGAAGACCTCGGCCGCATCGCCGTCAAGAACCACCACAACGGCACGCTCGCGCCCAAGTCGTTCCTGAAGCGCGAGATCACGCTCGAGGAGCACGCGAACGCGCGCATGATCTCGTGGCCGTTCGGGCTCTACGACTGCGCCGCGCAGACCGACGGCGCCGCCGCCGCGGTCGTGACGCGCGCCGACCTCGCCAAGCGCTTGCGCGCCGATCCCGTGTACGTGAAGGCCGTATCCGTGCAGGCCGGTCCGAATCCGCAGAAGGATCCGAGCAACGACTTCCTGCGCTGGAAGCCCACCGAGATGGCCGCGCAGGACGCCTACGCGCAGGCCGGCATCACGAACCCGCGCGCGCAGATCGGGGTCGCGCAGCTCCACGACTGCTTCACGCTCACCGAGCTGCTCTCCTACGAGGACCTCGGCTTCTGCGCGAAGGGCGCGGCCAAGGAGCACATCGCCTCCGGTGTCTTCGAGCTCGGCGGCGAGCTGCCCGTCAACACCGACGGCGGCCTCAAGACCTTCGGCCACCCGACCGGCGCCACCGGCGTGCGCATGATCTACGAGAACGTCCTCCAGCTCCAGGGCCGCGCGGAGCAGCGCCAGGTGAAGCGTCCGACGCTCGCCCTCAGCCACAACATCGGCGGCCACCCGACCGCCTGCGGCATCGCGATCCTCGGGATCGAGTGATGGCGTACGAGTCGATCCGCTACGAGATCGCCGACAAGATCGCGACGATCACGCTGAACCGGCCCGAGCGGCACAACGCGTTCACCGTCGCGATGGCGGGCGAGCTGCGGCGCGCGTGGGCGGACGTCACGCGCAATCCCGACGTCGTCGTCGCGATCGTGACGGGCGCCGGCGAGAAGGCCTTCTGCACGGGCATGGACGTCGCCGACGTCGCCGACGGCAGCGCCAGCGAGGCGGCGGCGCGCATGGAGCGCGAGGAGGGCAAGCCGTTCTACGCCTTCCTGACGGCGATCCAGAACCGCTGCTGGAAGCCCGTCGTCACGGCGGTGAACGGCATGGTCGTCGGCGGCGGGCTGCACTTCGTCGCCGACAGCGACCTCGTCGTCGCCGCCGAGCACGCGAGCTTCTTCGACACGCACGTGAAGGTGGGCCTCGTCGCCGGCCTCGAGCCGGTCGGGCTCGTGCGGCGCATCCCGCTCGAGCAGGTCCTGCGCATGGCGCTGCTCGGCGGCAGCGAGCGCATGACCGCGCAGCAGGCGCTCGCCTGCGGCCTCGTCGGCGAGGTGGTGCCGCGCGAGGAGCTGCTGTCGCGGGCGCGCGAGCTGGCGGCGAAGATCGCCGAGCACTCGCCGACCGCGCTCGCGCGCAGCAAGCAGGCCATCTGGGAGAGCCTCGACGTCGGCCTGCACGAGGCGCTCGGCCGCACCTGGCGTCTCATCCAGGCGCACACCGCGCACCCCGACGCCGCCGAGGGCGCCAAGGCGTTCGTCGAGAAGCGCAAGCCGCGTTGGGCGCCGTTCACCGGGGAGTGAACGAGAGCTAGTCCAGATCACTTGACTAGTCATGTGATATGGAAGTACGGTGTCTCGCACCCAGGGAGGAGGCACCGTGGCCGCTAAATCGAACCATCGTTCCTTCATCAAAGCCCTGCGCGAGAGACTCGGGCTCACTCAGGAGGAGCTGGCACGCGAGCTCAAGGTCTCGACGCCGTCGATCAGCAGATGGGAGACCGGGCGGGCGCGGCCGGATGCCCGCGCGCTCCACCTAATCGAGCAGCTCTTGGTCTCCCGGGGCGACGAGCACGCTGACCTCCTGGCCGAGCTGTTCCCACGCGCCGATCGCCCGACGGCGGTCCGAACGCGGGATGCGATCGCCGCTGCGCCGGGCGGCCTCGATACGAGGTCGATGGAGGGCCTGCTCTGGCGCGCCGCATGCGCGATCCGCGGCGAGAAGGACGCCCCCAAGTTCAAGGACTACATCCTCCCGCTCGTCTTCGTGAAGCGCCTATCGGACGTCTTCGATGACGAGCTCGCCCGCCTCGCGGCCGACTTCGGCGACGAGGAGGCGGCGCGCTCGGTGATCGATGCGGATCACAGCATCGTGCGCTTCTTCATCCCGCCCGAGGCGAGCTGGGCGGTGGTGAGCGGACGACGGCGGTTCGATTGGCCGGAGGAGCGCAAACCCAAGACGCTCGGCGAGCAGCTCACGACGACGGTGCGCGCCATCGCGCGAGCCAACCCGACCCTTCAAGGCGTCATCGACATCGTCGACTACAACGAGGTCCGCAACGGCGAGCGCGAGATCAGCGACGACGCGCTCGCGAAGCTGATCGAGACGCTCTCGGACCCGCGCTATCGCCTCGGCCTGCGCGACGTCGAGCCCGATTTTCTCGGGCGCGCCTACGAGTACTTGCTGCGGAAGTTCGCCGAGGGCCAGGGACAGAGCGCGGGGGAGTTCTTCACGCCGAAGGAAGTCGGCTGGCTGATCGCTCACTTGGTGGAGCCGCGCCCCGGCGAGAGCGTCTACGACCCGTGCTGCGGCTCCGGCGGACTCCTCATCAAGTGCGAGCTGGCGCTCCAGCAACGCGAGAAGCAGCTCGATCGACCGCTGCGCCTCTTCGGCCAGGAGCTGACCGGCGCCACGTTCGCGATCGCGCGCATGAACATGGTGATCCACGACATGGAGGGCGAGATCGTCCGCGGCAACACCATGTCGAACCCGAAGTTCCTGGACGGCGGGACGTCGCTTCGCCCCTTCGACGTCGTCGTCACGAATCCGATGTGGAACCAAGACAACTTCGACCCGCGCGAGTACGAGAACGATCCGTTCGAGCGGTTCGGGGGGCGCGGCGGATTCGCGCCGGCGTCGAGCGCCGACTGGGCCTGGCTTCAACACGTGCACGCGTCGCTCGGACCGGCGGGACGTGCGGCCGTCGTGCTCGACACGGGGGCCGCGAGCCGCGGCAGCGGCAATCAGGGCGAGAACCGCGAGAAGGCGATCCGCCGCTGGTTCGTGGAGCACGACCTCGTCGACGGCGTGATCCTGCTGCCGGACAACCTCTTCTACAACACCACCGCCGCCGGCATCATCGTTTTGCTGACCTGCGCGAAGCCCGCCGAGCGTCGCGGCCGGATCGTCCTCGTGAACGCGAGCGGCGAGTTCCAGAAGGGCCGGCCGAAGAACTTTCTGCCCGACGCTTCGATCCAGAAGATCGCCGACGCCTTCCACGCCGCGAAGGACGTCGCGCGCTTCGTCACGGTGGCGACGCGCGAGGCGGTCGCGGCGAAGGACTACAACCTCTCGCCGTCGGCGTACGTCGAGACCGCCGCGCCGGTCGAGCATCGCGACATTCAGGAAATCCTAGACGAGCTGGCAACCCTCGATGCGGAGGCTGCCCGTCTGGACGGCGAGCTCGCGAAGATCTTCGGCGGGCTCGGGTATCGGTGGAGCTCGTCCGCGCGCGGGCCGGCCGCCGGACAAGAGCCGTGAGCCGGCGGTCGCTCGTCGCGGCGGCCAGTCACATCGAGCAGTCGATCCGCTCGCTACGCGGTCATCGCGTGATGCTCGACCAGGATCTCGCGGCGCTCTATGGCGTCGAGACCCGCGTCCTGGTCCAAGCCGTGAAGCGCAACGTCGCGCGCTTCCCCGAGGACTTCCTCTTCCAGCTCTCGCCCGACGAGTTCGCCCGTTTGAGATCACAAATCGTGATCTCAAACGGGAGAGGCGGCCGGCGCACCCGGCCTTACGCATTCACCGAGCAGGGCGTCGCGATGCTGTCGAGCGTCCTGAAGAGCCCGCGCGCCATCCAGGTGAACATCGAGATCATGCGCGCCTTCGTCCGCCTGCGGCACGTCCTCGCCGGCCACAAGGAGCTGGCGCGCAAGCTCGCGGAGCTGGAGCAGCGCTACGACGGCCAGTTTCGAGTGGTGTTCGAGGCGATCCAGCAGCTCATGGCGGAGGAGCCGAAGCCGAAGCGGCGGATCGGGTTTGGGAGTTCGTCATGACCTCGGTCCCGGCCGATTGGGTCGAGTACGACTTCGATGATTGCCTCGCGGATCATGCGCCGGCGAGATTGGAGTCGGTCCCGCAGTCGTCGTACGCCGAGTCGGGCGCCTATCCGGTGGTCGACCAAGGCGCGTCGTTCGTAGCCGGCTACACCGACGATGAGAGAGTGGTCCACCGGGACGACCTGCCGCTCATCGTGTTCGGCGATCACACTCGATGCATCAAGTACGTCGATTTCCCGTTTGCTACCGGAGCTGACGGAACGAAACTGATCAAGCCGAACGAGTCGGTCTTCGACCCTCGCTTCCTCTACTTCGCGCTGCGCAACCTCGACATTCCGCACCGCGGGTACAACCGGCACTATTCGAAGCTTCGCGAACTCTCGATCACGGCGCCGCGCGCCCGAGAGGAACAGCGCTGCATAGCCGAGGCGTTGAGCCGCATCGAGCGGCGCGGCGAGATTGAAACAGCCCGTTGCGCCGCACTCCGCTCCCTCAAGGCCGCCACGATGGCCAAGCTGTTTCGTGAGGGGCTGCGGGGGGAACCGCTGCGGGATACGAGGATCGGACCCCTTCCACAGAGCTGGGTAGTCGAGCGTCTCGACGGCGTAGCAAGGCTGTTCAGCGGTGGCACCCCGCCAAAGCAGCACTCCCGCTTCTGGGCCGGTCCCCTTCCTTGGCTGAGTCCGAAGGACATGAAACGATCCTGGATCCCCGATACCGAGGACCACATCAGTGCGGAAGCCGCGGACGCCTTCTCACGACGCGTGCCTCCTCAAACAACCTTCGTCGCGGTCCGGGGAATGGCGCTCGCGAAGGACATTCCCGTTTGTGCCTCGACGATCGAGATGACCTTCAACCAGGACGTGAAGGCGATCGTCGCGAACGAAAGCGTGGATCCCGTGTTCCTCTATTACGCGATTTCTGCGCGTAGACATGCTCTCCGCTCTGAGGTCGGAACGTCAGCGCACGGCACGCGCAAGCTCGGGTCGCACTCGCTGGAAGAGCTCGCGATTCCGATGCCCACCGACATGAGCGAGGCAAGGGAAATCGGCGAAACGATGCTGTGCATGGACGATCGCATCGAGCGATGCGATTCCGTCGCGTCGGCCCTCCGGAATCTCTTCGGCTCTGCATTGGAGAAATTCGTCACAGGCAAAGAACGCCTTCCCCACTCGAGCGATGCCTAGCATCCCCACCGAACGCACCGCCGTTCAGGAGCCGATCCTCCGCTACGCGTCGGCGATCGGCTGGACGCGGCTTTCGAAGGAGGCGGCCCTCACGCTGCGCGGCGGTGAGAGCGGGACGCTGCTCTACCCGCTCCTCCGCGAGAAGCTCATCGAGCTGAATCCGGGCATCGTCACGCCCGAGAACGTCGATGCGATCATCGCGCGCATCGAAGGCGTGCGGCCGAGCATCGAGGGCAACGCAGAGGTCCTCGCGTGGCTGCGCGGTGAGCGGACGGTCTTCGTCGAGTCCGAGCGGCGCCAGCGCAACGTCGTCCTGATCGACTTCGAGCAGCCGGCGCGCAACGCCTTCCAAGTGACGGACGAGTGGGAATACACGAACGGGCAGTACACCAACCGCGCCGACGTGCTCTTCCTCATCAACGGCATTCCCGTGGCGCTGGTCGAGGCGAAGAATCCGCGCCGGCGCGATGGCATCCACGAGGGTCTCGTCCAGGTGCGCCGCTATCACCGCGAGACGCCGGAGCTGCTGGTCACGCCGCAGGTCTTCGACGTGACGCACCTCGTCCACTTCTTTTACGGCGCCACCTGGAGCCTCGAGCGCAAGACGCTCTTCAACTGGAAGGACGAGGAGCCCGGGAACTTCGAGCGCAAGGTGAAGCGCTTCTTCGCTCGCGAGCGGTTCCTGCGCCTCCTGCGCGACTGGATCCTGGTCGTGCGCAAGGACGACGAGCTGCGCAAGGTGGTGCTGCGGCAGCACCAGACGCGCGCGGTCGAGCGGGCGGTGGAGCGCTGCCTCGACCCGGCGAAGCGCCGCGGCCTCGTCTGGCACACCCAGGGCTCGGGAAAGACCTTCACGATGATCGCCGCGGCGGAGCAGGTCCTCGGCAACCCGGCGTTCGCCAAGCCGACCGTGCTCCTGCTCGTTGACCGCAACGAGCTCGAGACGCAGCTTTTCGCCAACCTCGAGTCCTACGGCATGCCGTTCGAGCCGGCGACGTCGAAGGCGCGGCTCCGCGAGCTGTTGCGCAGCGGCTACCGCGGACTCATCGTCGCGATGATCCACAAGTTCGAGGCAGCGGACGCGGACCTTTGCACGCGCGACGACGTCTTCGTCTTCGTGGACGAGGCGCACCGCAGCACGGGCGGCACGCTCGGCAACTACCTCCTCGGCGCGCTGCCGAACGCCACCTTCATCGGCTTCACCGGCACGCCCATCGACCGCACCGCGCACGGCGAGGGCACCTTCAAGGTCTTCGGCATCGACGACCCGCCCAAGGGCTACCTCGACAAGTACGCGATTCGCGAGTCGATCGAGGACGAGACCACGCTGAAGCTCCGCTACACGCTCGCGCCCAACGAGATCCGCGTGCCGCGCGACGTCCTCGAAGCCGAGTTCCTGAGCCTCTACGAGGCCGAGGGCGTGAGCGACATCGAAGAGCTGGACCGCATCCTGGCGCGCGCGGTCCATTTGAAGGCGTTCCTCAAGGCCGAGGATCGCGTGGCGAAGGTGGCCCGCTTCGTCGCGGAGCACTTCCGCGAGAACGTCGAGCCGCTCGGCTACAAGGCCTTTCTCGTCGGCGTCGACCGCGAGGCGTGCGCGCTCTACAAGAAGGCGCTCGATCGCCACCTGCCGCCCGAGGCGTCGGCCGTCGTCTACACGAAGGCGCACAACGACTCGGCACGCCTCGCCGAGTTCCACCTCACGGACGACCAGGAGAAGCGCGTCCGCCAGGCGTTCCGCAAGCCGGGCGAGGATCCGAAGATCCTGATCGTCACCGAGAAGCTGCTCACGGGCTTCGACGCTCCGATCCTTTATTGCATGTACCTCGACAAGCCCATGCGCGATCACACGCTGCTGCAAGCGATCGCGCGCGTGAACCGGCCCTACGAAGACGAAGGCGAGACGCGCAAACCTTCGGGTCTCGTGATCGACTTCGTCGGCGTCTTCGAGCGGCTGGAGAAGGCGCTGCGCTTCGACTCTGAAGACGTGGCCGGCCTGCTGGAAGACGTCGCGATCCTGCGCGAGCGCTTCGCCGCGCTGATGGCCGACCCGGCGCCGCGCTATCTCGCGCTCTTCGGCCGCACGCGCGACGACAAGGCGGTCGAGGAGCGCATGGAGCAGTTCGCCGACCGGGACGCGCGCGATGCGTTCTACGAGTTCTTCCGCGAGCTGCGCACGCTCTACGAGGTGCTCTCACCCGACGCCGCGCTGCGCCCCTGGGTCGACGACTACACCAAGCTCTCGGTTCTGTACGACGAGGTCACGAGCTTCTACGCGACGGGTCCGGTCTGGGATCTCGACCTCGCGCGCAAGACCGAGAGGCTCGTCCGCGAGCATGCGGAGAGCGATGGCTTCCGCGCCGCGCTCCCGATCGTCGAGATCAACGAGAAGGCGCTCGACGCCCTCGCGCGCTCCGGTGGGCCGCCGCGCACGAAAGTCTTCAACCTCGCACGAACGCTGGCACAGGCCGCGAGAGCGAGGGCAGCCGAGCAACCCTATCTGGTTCCGATCGGTGAACGAGCGGAGGCGATCGTCGAGGCGTTCGACGACCGGCAGATGGAGACGCAGCAGGCGCTGGGCCAGCTCGAACGGCTCGTGGCCGAGTTTCAGGCCGCCGAGCGCGAGCGCGCCGAGACCGGATTCGATCTGCCCACCTTCACGATCTACCAGCTGCTCGGGCGCGAGTCGGTCGAGGGCTCTGCGGCGCTGGCACCCACGCTGGCGGTCGTGCTCGCGCGATTTCCCAACCGAGCGCACAACGCGAGCGAGCTGCGCGCGGTGAAGGCGGCGCTGTACAAGGAGCTGCTCGCCGTCGTCGGCAAGGACCGGATGGTGGCGTTGGCAGAACAGATCCTGAGACTCGTGCGGACGTGAGGCGGCGGACGGTCTCCGAGCGCGATCTCCGACACGAGATCGAGCGGTGGGCGACGACGCTCCACGTGAGCCCACGCGGTGTCCAGATCCGGCGCATGACCCGCAAGTGGGCGTCCTGTTCCTCGAACGGGCGCCTGACGTTCAGCCGGGACCTGCTGAAGCAGCACACCGCATTCCGCGACGCCGTGATCGTGCACGAGCTTCTCCACCTCCGGATCCCGAACCACGGAAAGCTCTTCCGCAGCCTGATGCGAGCCCACGTCCCCGGATGGGACGCCGCCATTCGCTGCGGCCGCCCCGAGCGCGTCGATCGGACCTGAACGGTCCCGCACGGGCGCGGAGGGAATGGGGGTCCGAGGAGGAACTGTCGGGCCGCCGCAGGACCCCCATTCCCGGAGCGCCCGGGCAACCAAGTGCGCTAGTCGCGCTTCTCGTGCAGCACCTCGAGCGTCTGCATGTCGAGCTCGAGGTCGACCTTCGCGCCGTCGCGGGTGACGGCGTCGGCCTCGAAGCGGCCGTCGTCGATCTCGACGTCGCGCACGTCGCCGTAGCCCTTCGCCTCGAGCGCCTTCTTCACCTGCTCGTACTGCGCGTCGGTGACGCGCTCGTCGTCGCCGGCTGCCGCCGTGGTGGCGACGCCGAAAACGAGGCCCAGCGCGAGCGGGGCGGCGGCGAGGCGGCGCAGCTTCGCTGCGTTGCGGATGCGTTCCATGTCGTGGACTCCTTCTTCCGTGTTCGTGATGGGCGCGCAGGGCGCCCGACGCCGACCAGCATGCCCGGTCGCGCTGCACGGGCCGTGAACGGCTCGTTCATGGAAATCTCAGACGCGCGCTCCTAGCCTGCGCCGGTGTCGACGCACCCCGCCGCTCGCCGCCTGCCACTGCGCTTGCCACTGCGCTTGCGATTCGCGCCGGCGCTCCTCGCGCTGGTCGCGGCGGTCGCGCCCGCGACACCGGGGGGCGCCGAGCGCGGCGACGACGACGCCGAGCGCGCGCGCCGCGCGGTCGAGGCGCGGCGCTTCGTGCCGCTCGCCTCGATCCTCGACTGGATCGAGGCGCGCTACCGCGGCCACGCGATCGAGATCGAGCTCGAGGAGGACGACGACGAGCCGCCCACCTACGAGGTCGAGTGGATGACGCCGGCCGGCCACGTCGTCGAGCTCGAGTTCGATGCGCGCGACGGCACGCTGCTCGAGACGGAGGGGCGCGGGCTCGAGGACGCGCGCCGGTGAGGGTGCTGGTCGTCGAGGACGAGCCCGAGCTGGCCGAGAAGCTGGCGCGCGCGCTCGCGGCGCGCGGCTTCGCCGCCGACGTCGCGCACGACGGCGAGCGCGCCGACTTCCTGGGCCGCAGCGAGCCCTACGACGCGGTGGTGCTCGACCTCGGCCTGCCGCGCCTCGACGGTCTCTCGCTGCTGCGCGGCTGGCGCGGCGACGGCATCGCCGTCCCGGTGCTGATCCTGACCGCGCGCGGGCGCTGGTCCGACAAGCAGGCCGGCTTCACGGCCGGCGCGGACGACTACCTGGTGAAGCCCTTCGAGCTGGGCGAGGCGGTGCTGCGCGTGCAGGCGTTGGTGCGGCGCAGCCGCGGCCACGCGTCGCCGGAGATCGCGTGCGGCGCGCTGCGGCTCGACACGCACCGCGGCGAGGTGACGGTGGACGGCGAGCCGGTCGCGCTGACCGCGCAGGAGTACCGGCTGGTGTCGTACCTGGCGCACGAGGCGCCGCGCATCGTGTCGCGCTCGGAGCTGCTCGACCACGTCTACGAGCGCGGCCTCGATCCCGACTCGAACGTGGTCGACGCGCTGATCGTGCGCGTGCGCCGCAAGATCGGCGCGGCGCGCATCGAGACGGTGCGCGGCCGCGGCTTCCGCATGCGGGCCGCGGACGCATGAGGCGGCCGTCGCTCGCGCGGCGGCTCGTCGCGTCGTCGCTGGCCGGCCTGCTCTTGCTGCTGCTGCTCGGCGGCGCCGCGCTCTCGTGGGCGTTCCGCCGCTCGGCCGCGAGCGCCTTCGACGAGCGGCTCGACGCGTGGTCGCAGGCGGTGGTCGCGGCGCTCGTCGTCGCGCCGGACGGCGGCGTCTCGGCGCCGAACGCCGACTTCGACCCGCGCTTCGCGCGGCCGCTCTCGGGCTGGTACTGGACGGTGTCCGACGGGCGCGCGCGGCTCGCCGCCTCGCGCTCGCTCTGGGATGCGGAGCTGCCGCCCGTCGAGGCGCCGGCCGGCGGCGCGCCGCACGTGACGTCGATCGGCGATCCTCGTGGGCGCGCGCTGCGCGCGCTCGCGCGGCGGGTGACGATCCCGGGCCGCGACGCGCCGCTCGTCGTGCAGGTCGCGGTGGACGAGGCGGAGCTGCGCCGCGAGATCGATCGCTTCGACGCGTCGCTGCTCGCGGCGCTCGGGCTGCTCGGTGCGGCGATCGTGCTGCTCGGCGCGCTCCAGGTGCGGCTCGCGCTGCGGCCGCTCGCGGCGCTCGCGCGCGACATCGAAGCGGTGCGCCGCGGCGAGCGCGAGCGCGTCGGCGACGGCGCGCCGCGCGAGCTGGCGTCGCTCGCAGACTCGCTGAACGCGCTGCTCGCGCACGACGCCGAGCTCGTGCGGCGCGCCCGCGACCGCGCCGCCGATCTCGCGCACGCGCTCAAGACGCCGCTCAGCGTGATCCGCAGCGAAGCGGAGGAGCTGGGCGGCGAGCGCGGC
>QEVM01000154.1 GCA_003576805.1 Pseudomonadota bacterium
GGCTTGGGCTGAAAGAGTTGCCCTACGCCTTGCGGCGATTCGCCCCAGAAAAGTGGTTCCCCCGCTCCCGCTCCACGCGAGATTCAGCGTTTATCGCCGGAATCATAGGTTGCGATTCCGCTTAGTCAAGCGCTCATCCGTAAGCTGAGGCGCCTCCGTCCCTGCTTGGCTATCCTTTTACCGCATCAGGCGTTCTCGTGGAGGTCCGCATCGCAGGCCCCGCTGCCCTTGCCAGGGAGCTCCCCCTGGGGAAAGGCGCCTGCGTGGCGAAGCAGATCAGGGGCGACCCCGGAGGATCCTTCCGCAATGATGAATCAACGGAAACACGTCGCGGTGGTTGTTGCCCGCGATCCGCGTGAGCGCCGCGATGATGCCCGCGACGGCGAGCGACACGAGCGCCGCGAGCGCGCCCACCCAGCCGACGAACGCGAGCGCCTCGCCGGGGGTCACAGCGGAATGTTCCCGTGCTTCTTCTCGGGGCGCGTCTCGCGCTTCGCGAGCGTCTTGCGCAGCGCGAGCGCGACGGCGGCGCGCGTCGCGCGCGGCTCGATCACGTCGCTGAGATGGCCGCGCGCCGCCGAGCGGTACGGCGACGCGAACTCGGCGCGATACTGGCGCGCCAGCTCGGCGGCCGCCGCCTTCGGATCGGCGGCCTCCTTCAGCTCCTTGCGGTACAGCAGCTGGACGGCGGCCTCCGCGCCCATCACGGCGATCTCCGCGGTCGGCCACGCGAACACGAAGTCGGCGCCCATCTGCTGCGCGCTCATCGCGAGGTAGGAGCCGCCGTACGCCTTGCGCAGCACCACGGTGATCTTCGGCGTCGTGCACGACGCCCACGCGTAGAGCAGCTTGGCGCCGTGGCGGATGATGCCGCCGCGCTCCTGCTCGACGCCGGGCAGGAAGCCGGGCACGTCGACCAGCGCGACGAGCGGCACGTTGAAGACGTTGCAGGTGCGCACGAAGCGCGCGGCCTTGTCGGCGGCGTCGAGGTCGAGCGCGCCCGCCATCACCGCGGGCTGGTTCGCGACGACGCCCACCACCATGCCCGCGATGCGCACGAAGCCGACGATCACGTTGCGCGCGAACGAGGCGTGCACCTCGAGCAGCTCGCCGTCGTCCGCCAGCAGCCGGATCACCTCGTGCATGTCGAGCGGGTCGTGCGGATCGCTCGGGCAGAGCGCCTCGAAGCCCTCGTCCTCCGAGAGGTCGAGGTCGTCGTCCAGCCGGTGCGGCGGATCCTCGGTGTTGTTCGCGGGCAGATAGGAGAGCAACGCGCGCACGATGGCGACGGCGTGCGCGTCGTCGTCGGCGAGGAAGTGCACGTTGCCGGACACGCTCGCGTGCATCTCGGCGCCGCCGACCTCGTCCATCGTGGTCTGGCGGCCGGTGACGGCGCGGATCACCTCGGGCCCGGTGATGAACATCTGCGCGCTGCGCGTCATCACGACGAAGTCCATCAGCGCCGGCGAGTACGCCGCGCCGCCGGCGCACGGGCCCGCGACGACCGCGATCTGCGGCACGACGCCGCTCGCCAGCACGTTGGCGTAGAAGACGTCGCCGTAG
The DNA here is from genome assembly GCA_003576805.1 of Pseudomonadota bacterium. GTDB lineage: Bacteria > Myxococcota_A > UBA9160 > UBA9160 > PR03 > PR03. The sequence continues at coordinate 1,564 of QEVM01000154.1, forward strand.
CCGGCCATCGCTTCGACGCCTTCCTGGATGCGCGCGCCGCCCGAGTCCTGGAAGGCGACGATCGGCAGGCCGTTCTTCAGCGCGTACTGCTGCAGGCGCACGATCTTCGCGGCGTGCCCGCGGCCGAGCGTGCCCGCCGCGACGGTCGCGTCCTGGCTGAACGCCGCGACGTGCCGATCGCCGACGAAGCCGGTGCCGGTGACGACGCCGTCGCCCGGAAGCTGCTTGTCCTCCATGCCGAAGTGGCGCGCCTCGTGCTGCACGTGCGCGCCGACCTCCTGGAACGTGCCGGGCGTGAACAGCAGGTCGAGCCGCTCGCGCGCGCCGAGCAGGCCCTTCGCGTGCCGGGCCGCGAGCTTGTCGGCGCCGCCGCCCGCCTGGATCGCCGCGACGCGCCGGCGCAGGTCGTCGAGCACGTCGGGTCGCAGCGGCATCGAGAACGTCCTTCCGGTGTGCGCGCAAGCTTCGGCGCGATGGCGGCGCGGAGCAAGGGCGGCGCGGCGTCAAGCGCCGCGCTTCGCCGAGACGTGCGGCGAGTCGCGCACGAAGAAGCGCAGCGGCTCGCTCGCCCAGGCGCCCGCGTAGCCGACGCCGACGCGCGGCGTCGCGGCGATGCGCTGCGCGGCGAGCGGACGCGCGCGCAGCCGCTCGATCCAGAGCGCGCCGCCGCCGCGCAGATCGGCGCCGTCGTGCGCGCGGTCGATGCCGAGCGCCTGCGTGAGACGGCCGGGGCCCGAGCAGAGGTCGCGCTCGCGCCGCGCCGCCGGCCGCCGCGCGAACATCGCGTCGACGCCCTCGGTCGGCTCGAGCGCGCGCAGCAGCACGGCGGTGCCCGCGCCGGGCGGCCCGCACGTGACGTTCATGCAGTGGTGCATGCCGTAGGTGAAGTAGACGTACGCGAGCCCGCCGCCGCGCCACATCGACTCGTTGCGCGCGCTGCGGCGCCCGCCCCAGGTGTGCGAGGCGCGGTCGGCCGGGCCGAGATACGCCTCGACCTCGACGATCGTGCCCGCGAGCCGCCGCCCGCCGACGACGTGCACGAGGCGCTGCCCGAGCAGGCGGCGCGCGGTGGTCACGGGATCGGCGTCGAAGGCGAGGAAGCGCGGCGCCGCGGCGGCGCCGGCGCCGGACTGCGGATCGCGCGCGCTGGTTCGGGCCACGCGGCGAGCCTCGCCCCGCGCGCGCGCTGCGGCAAGTCGGCGCGCGACGGCCTGCGTGTCGGCGTCGCGACAGGGCGCGCCCGCGCGCCGTGACACGGTGGGCGATCCGAGGAGGGCGCCGCGCGTGAGCACGCAGGAGCGATGGGACGCGATCGTGATCGGCTCGGGCCTCGGCGGGCTCGCCTGCGCCGCGTACCTGTGCGCGGCCGGGCGCCGCACGCTCGTGCTCGAGGCGCACGCGCTCGCGGGCGGCAACTCGCAGGTGTTCCGGCGCCGCGTGCGCGGCCGCGAGTACGAGTTCGACGTCGGCCTCCACTACATCGGCGAGTGTGGGCCCGAGGGACTCGTGACGCGCATCCTGAACGGGCTCGGCCTCGCCGAGCGCGTCGTGTTCCGGCCGCTCGATCCCGACGGCTTCTCGACGCTCGTCTTCCCGGATCTCACGTTCCGCGTGCCGGTCGGCTGGGACCGCTACCGCGCGCGGCTGCTCGCCGCGTTCCCCGGCGAGGCGGACGCGCTCGGCAAGCTGGTCGATCTGCTGCGCGAGATCGGCGAGCAGGGGCGGCGCCTCCAGAACCACGAGGTCGGGATGGGCGAGCTGTTCGCGTCGCGTCCCGAGTTCGCGAAGTGGGGGCTGCGCCCGATCACCGATCTCTTCGCCGCGCACGGCATCTCGCAGCGCGCGCAGGCGGTCCTGCTCGGCGAGCAGGGCGACTACGCGGTGCGCCCGTCGAAGACGCCCGCGGTGCTCGCCGCGGGGCTCACCGATCACTACATGCGCGGCGCGTTCTATCCCGAAGGCGGCGGGCAGGTGATCGCGGCGCGGCTCGTCGAGGCGATCCGCGCGCACGGCGGCGCCGTGCAGGTGCGCGCGGCGGTGGAGCGCATCGCCGTCGAGGACGGCCGCGTGCGCGGCGTCGTGCTGGCGAAGGGCGGCGAGCGCATCGACGCGCCGGTCGTCGTCTCAAACGCCGACTTGAAGCGCACCGTGCTCGAGCTGGCCGGCGCCGAGCACTTCTCGGCGGCGACGGTCGAGCGCGTGCGCGGCTTCCGCATGTCGCTGCCGCTCTTCACCGCCTACCTCGACCTCGACGTCGATCTCGGCGCGCGCGGCGTGCCCAACACCAACTACTGGATCTGGGGCAGCTACGACCTCGAAGGCATCTACGCCGAGCTGGAGAGCGGCCGCATGCCGTCGGTCCCGCTCGCGTACGTCACGGCGGCGTCGCTGAAGGACCCGACCAACCGCCATCTCGCGCCCGCGGGCCACACCAACGTGCAGATCATGACGCTGGTGCCGCGCGAGTACGCCGTCTGGCACGTCGCACAGGGCCCGCACGACGCCCGCAGCAACCGCTATCACCGCGACGCCGAGTACCGGCGCAGCAAGGCGGAGCTGGTCGAGCGCCTGATCGAGATCGCGGAAGGCGTGATCCCGGGCCTCGGCGAGCACGTGGTGTGGAAGGAGTCGGCGACGCCCGTCACGCAGGAGCGCTTCACGCACTCGACGGGCGGCACGTCGTACGGCATCGAGTTCGCGACCGACCAGATGGGCCCGCTGCGCGTCGGTCCCGCCACCGACGTCGCCGGCCTCTTCCTCGCCGGCGCGAGCACGCCGTCGGGCCACGGCATCGGCAACGTGCTGCGCAGCGGCGTCGTCGCGGCGAGCGCCGTCCTGGAAGCGGACCTGCTCGGGATGCTGCGCGCCGGCGAGCGCATCGGCGATCCCGCGAAGCTGCCGCCGCTCACGCCCGATTGGGATCCCGTGCGCGCGAGCCGCTGATTTCAGCGCGGCCGCACGTCCGTGATCACGAAGCGGCTGTGCGGCAGCGCGGGCAGGCGCGTGCGGTCGATGGCGAGGTCCTGCGGCGGCACCGTGTAGTCGAGCGAGCCGGTGAGGAAGCGGAGCGCCTGCTTCATCAGCTCGAGCACGACGCCTTCGCCGGGGCAGCGGTGGTGGAGCTGCGGATCGGCGCCGCCCTGCGGCACGAACGCGAACGGGCTCGGCAGCTCGCCGAGGAAGCGCTCGGGCCGGAACGCCTCGGGCTCCTCCCAGGCGCGCGGGTCGTGGTTGGTGCCGTAGAGATCGAGCAGCGCGCGCGTGCCGGCGCGGAACTCGAGGTCGCGCCAGACGAAGTCCTCGCGCACGCGCGCCGGCACCGCCGGGAAGAAGGGATAGGCGCGGCGGATCTCCTGCACGAAGGCGTCGGCGTGGGCGGGATCGCCGGCCGCGAGCTTCGCGCGCCAGTCGGGGTGCGCGTGCAGCGCGTGCGCGGCGAAGACGACGTACACCGACGTCGCGACGGTGGGCCGCAGCACGTTCAGCAGCTCGACCGCCGCGATGCGCGGCGGCAGCAGCGCGCCGTCGAGCTCGCGGTGGAACGCGATCCGGTGGACGGCCGTGTCCTCGGCCGCGTGGAAGCGCGTCTCGCGCAGCCGCTCGACGATGTCGGCCGCCCAGCGCTCGCTGCGCGCGCGCGCGCGGCGCGCCTGGAGATGGCTCCAGCCCGCGGAGCCGGCCGCGTCGAAGAGCGCGGTCAGCTCGCGCGTGCGCGCCGCGACCTCCGACTCCGCGAGCGGCACGCCGGCCCACGTGCACACCGCGCGCGCGAGCAGCGGCTGCAGCTCCGCGTACAGCTCGACGCGCGGCAGCGCCTTCCAGCGCTGCGCGGCGCGCTCCCACTCGTGCGCCGCGCGCCGCACCAGCGCCGCGACGCGCGCGGGCGCCAGCAGCTCGAGGAACAGCCGCTTGCGGTGCAGGTGGGCGTCGCCGTCGAGCGTCTGCACGCCGCCCTGGCCGAGCAGCGTCTTGCGCAGCGCCGCGGGCGCCGCGCCGTGACGCGCGAAGCAGCGCGGATCGTAGAAGAGGCGTGCGGCCTGCGGCCCCGTCATGCAGATCGTGCGCCGCAGCAGCAGCCGCGTCTCGAACACGTCGCTACCGAGCATCCGCGCGCGCTCGCTGATGAATCCGTACGGATCCCGCTTCAGCGCGAAGCTGGCCTCCAGCGACGGATCACGCGGAATCGACGCCACCCACCGCCAGACTGCAAGCCTCGTGCCCCGCACCTCTCCCCAGCCGCACACGCGAGCTCGCGCTCGCACACGCGAGCTCGCAGCACCGATCACGCCAACACGCCCCGTTTCCCGCGTAGCGAGCCAACGGCGAGCGGCGACCCCATAAGGCTCGCGGTCGCACACGCGAGCTCGCAGCACCGACCGCAGCCAACCCGCCCCGTTTCCCGCGTAGCGAGCCGCAGGCGAGCGGCGACCCCACAAGGCTCGCGGTCGTAAACGCGAGCTCGCAGCCCCGACCGCAAGCCAACACGCCCCGTTTCCCGCGTAGCGAGCCGCAGGCGAGCGGCGAGCCCCACAAGGCTCGCGGTCGTAAACGCGAGCTCGCTGCACCGATCGCAGCCAACCCGCCCCGTTTCCCGCGTAGCGAGCCGCGGTCGCGCCGGCACCGAGCTCTCCCCCCTTTACGCATACCCCCTATGGGTATATGCTCCTCCCCACCAAGGAGGAACGCGTGGACGCCGCCGTACGCACCAAGCTCGAAGCCCGCTTGAAGCGCATCGCCGGCCAGGTCTCCGGCATCCAGCGCATGCTCGAAGAGGACCGCTACTGCGTGGACGTGCTGCTGCAGATCGCGGCGGTGCGCGCCGCGCTCGAACAGACCGGCAAGCTGCTGCTCGGCGCGCACGTCGAGACGTGCGTGCGGCAGGCCATCGAGAGCGGCACGCCGCGCGAGCGCAAGGCGAAGGTCGAGGAGCTGCTCGACGTGCTCGCGCGCTTCGGCTCGGTCTCGGCGCGCTGAGCGCGCGCACTTCCCGGAAGAGGAGATCCCCATGAGCGAGCCCGCGATCGACCCCGTCTGCGGCATGACGGTCGCGCCCGACCGCCCGCACCGGCACGAGCACCGCGGCACCGTCTACCGCTTCTGCAGCGCGCGCTGCGCGGAGCGCTTCGCCGCGGATCCCGAGCACTTCCTCGCGAGCCCGCCCGGCAGCGCGCGCCCCGCGGCGCACGCGCCCGCACCCGCCGGCGCTGCGGCGCGCGGCAAGTACACCTGTCCGATGCACCCCGAGATCGTGCAGGACGGGCCCGGCTCGTGTCCGATCTGCGGCATGGCGCTCGAGCCGATGACGCCGACGGCCGAGCCCGAGGACGACTCCGAGCTGCGCGACATGCAGCGGCGCTTCTGGATCGCGGCCGCGCTCTCGCTGCCGCTCGTCGCGATCACGATGTCGGACATGATCCCGGGGCGGCCGTTCGCGCACGCGATCCCGGCCGGGGTCCTGCCGTGGCTCGAGCTCGCGCTCGCGACGCCCGTCGTGCTGTGGGGCGGCTGGCCGTTCTTCGCGCGCGGCTTCGACTCGATCCGCCGGCGCGCGCTCAACATGTTCACGCTGATCGCGATCGGCACGGGCGCGGCGTACGCGTACAGCGTCGTCGCGGTGTTCGCGCCGCAGCTCTTCCCGGCGTCGTTCCGCGTGCACGGCGGCCGCGTGCCGACCTACTTCGAGGCGGCGGCCGTGATCGTCGCGCTCGTGCTGCTCGGCCAGGTGCTGGAGCTGCGCGCGCGCAGCCGCACCGGCGCCGCGATCCGCGCGCTGCTCGGGCTCGCGCCGAAGACCGCGCGGCGCGTGCGCGACGACGGCGGCGAGGAGGACGTCCCGCTCGACACGGTGCACCCCGGCGACCGGCTGCGCGTGCGGCCCGGCGAGAAGGTCCCGGTGGACGGCGTCGTGGTCGAGGGCACGAGCGCGCTCGACGAGTCCATGCTGACCGGCGAGCCGATGCCGGTCGAGAAGGGGCCGGGCGACCGCGTCGTCGGCGCGACCATCAACCAGACCGGCAGCCTCGTGATGCGCGCCGAGCGCGTCGGCGCCGAGACGCTGCTCGCGCAGATCGTGCAGATGGTCGCCGACGCGCAGCGCAGCCGCGCGCCGATCCAGCGCCTCGCCGACGTCGTGGCGGGCTGGTTCGTGCCGGCGGTGATCGCGGTGGCGGCGGTGACGTTCGCCGTGTGGGCGGCGTTCGGGCCCGAGCCGCGCCTCGCGCACGCGCTCGTGAACGCGGTCGCCGTGCTCATCATCGCGTGTCCTTGCGCGCTCGGCCTCGCGACGCCGATGTCGATCCTGGTCGCGACGGGCAAGGGTGCGGGAGCCGGCGTGCTGTTCAAGAACGCCGAGGCGATCGAGCTGCTGCGCAGCGTGGACACGCTCGTCGTGGACAAGACCGGAACGCTCACCGAGGGCAAGCCGCAGCTCGTGTCGGTGCTCGCGGTCGAAGGCGTGTCGGAGCACGAGCTGCTGCGCGCCGCCGCGAGCCTCGAGCGCGGCAGCGAGCACCCGCTCGCCGCCGCGATCGTCGCGGGCGCCGCGGCGCGCGGCGTCGCGCCCGAGAAGGCGGAGGCGTTCGAGGCGAAGACGGGCAAGGGCGTGGTGGGGCGTGTCGGCGGCCGCGCCGTCGCGCTCGGCAACGCGGCGCTCTTCGCCGACCTCGGCGTCGACGCCGGCGCGCTCGCGCCGCGCGCCGAGGCGCTGCGCGGCGCGGGCCAGACCGCGATGTTCGTCGCGATCGACGGCCGCGCCGCGGGCCTGCTCGGCGTCGCCGACCCGATCAAAGCGACGACGTCCGAGGCGATCGCGCAGCTCCACGCCGAGGGCGTGCGCATCGTGATGCTGACCGGCGACGCGCGCGGCACCGCGCAGGCGGTCGCGGCGCAGCTCGGTCTCGACGAGGTGATCGCCGAGGTGCTGCCCGAGCAGAAGGTGGACGCCGTGAAGCGGCTCCAGGCCGAAGGCCGCGTCGTCGCGATGGCGGGCGACGGCGTGAACGACGCGCCGGCGCTCGCGCAGGCGCAGGTCGGGATCGCGATGGGCACCGGCACCGACGTCGCGATGGAGAGCGCGGGCGTCACGCTCGTGAAGGGCGACCTGCGCGGCATCGCGCGCGCGCGCCGTCTCTCGCGCGCGACGATGCGGAACATCCGCCAGAACCTGTTCTTCGCGTTCGTCTACAACGCGCTCGGCGTGCCGATCGCGGCCGGCGTGCTGTATCCGCTGACCGGCCTGCTGCTCTCGCCGATGCTGGCCGCCGCGGCGATGAGCTTCAGCTCGGTGTCGGTGATCGCGAACGCGCTGCGGCCTTTGTGATCTCGCCGCTCGCCTGCGGCTCGCTACGCGGGAAACGGGGCGCGTTGGCTGCGGTTGGGGCTGCGAGCTTGCGTGTGCGACCGCGAGCCTGATGGGTCGGCCCGCTCGCCTGCGGCTCGCTACGGCGGAAACGGGCTGTTTGGCTTCGATCGGTGCAGCGAGCTCGCGTGCGCGGCCGGTTTCAGGCGAGGTGGGCGGTGCGCGTGGTCAGCTCGGCGATCGGGATGCCGTGGGGGCAGGCGTTGGCGCAGGGTTGCGTCGTGCACGAGAGGCAGGCGGTGGCGAGCGGGCCGGCTTCGGCGAGGGCGCGCTTGGCGAGCGCGGCGTCGCCGTAGTCCTCGGCATACATGCGCGCGCGCAGCAGGTCGGCGATCGTAGCGGGCGAGCAGGGCGCCGTCGCCGCGCGCGCTGCGCGTCCAGCCCGACGCGCCGAGATACTCGTCCACGGCGTCCTTCGACTGCATCGTGACGACGAGCGAGTCGGCGAGCCCGCTCGCCAGCACCCAGCGCAGCGCCGACTGCGCGAAGGTGCCGCCGGGCGTCTCGTACGGGCGCAGGTCGTTGAGGCGCGCGCCGCGCAGCGTCTTCATCGCGACGACGCCGATGCCCTTCTCGCGCGCCTTGCGCAGCACGCGCGGCAGCTCCGGCTGCACGGCGACGAAGTCGAGGCCCTTCGTGAAGCGCTCGTGGAAGGCCGGATCCTGCCCGAAGTTGTGCGCGACGAGGACCGCGTCGACGAGGCCGTCGTCCACGACGCGCTCGAGGCACTCGACGAGGCGCCCGCCGTGGCCGGAGATGCCGGTGAAGCGGATCTTGCCGTCGCGCTTGGCGCGCTCGGCGAACTCGTACCACTCGTCGTTCGTGAGGCGCGCGGGGTCGTTCACCGCGTGGTTGAAGTAGAGCTCGACGCGGTCCGTCTGGAGGCGGCGCAGGCTGGCTTCGAGCGCGCGCGTCAGCTCGGCGCGCGTCGTGGACGGCCCGCACGAGGTCTTGGTCGCGAGCACGATCTCGTCGCGCCGGCCGCGCAGCGCGCGCCCGAGCGTCGTCTCCGACGCCCCGTCGGTGTAGCTCTCGGCGGTGTCGAAGTAGGTGATGCCGCGCGCGAGCGCGTGGCGCACGACTTCTTCGTCGCCCGCGAGCCGGCTCGAGCCGAAGCCGATGTCCGGCACCGTGAGCCCGGTGCGGCCGAGCGTCGGGCGCCGGCGCACCGCGGGCGGCTCGGGCGCGGCGGCGGCAGGGCCGGCGGCGGCGAGGCCGAGCAGCGCGGCGCCGCCGATCAGGAACTCGCGGCGATCGATCGGGTCCATGCAGCCGAACGTAGCCAGGATCGAAACGCTGTCAGGCGGGCGGTGCGCTCGCTCGCAGCACGCAGCGCGTGCCCGTGCGCTCCATCTCGACGACGCACTCGTTGCAATGATTGCAACGCGACGCCGTCAGCTCGCCGCGCTGCATGCGGAGCGGCAGGTCGGGGTCGCGGATCAGCGCGCGTCCCATCGCGACCAGGTCGAAGCCCTCGGCGAGCGCCTGCTCGATCGTGTCCAGGCGGTTCACGCCGCCGAGGAGCATGAGCGGAAGCCGCAGCGCGGCGCGCAGCCGCAGCGCGCTCTCGCGGAAGAACGCCTCGCTGAACGGGTAGGGGCGGATCAGCATCTTCGCGAAGACGCGCATGCCGAGCCGTCCGACCGCGCTCTTCTCGTTCTCGATCATGCCGGCGAGCGGCAGGTCGCCGCGCATCAGGAAGAACGGCGAGCGCGTCGTGTGACCGCCGGTGAGCTGGAGCGCGTCCACCGAGCCGTCGGCCTCGATCCAGCGCGCGACGTCGACGCCCTCGGCGAGCGTCATGCCGCCCGCGAAGCCGTCCTCCATGTTGAGCTTCGCCCAGACCGCCGCGCGGCCCGCGACGGCCTCGCGCACCGCGCGCAGCACGCGGCGCGGGAAGCGCGCGCGGTTCTCGATCGAGCCGCCGTACTCGTCGCGGCGCTTGTTGTTGTACGGGCACAGGAACTGCGCGAGCAGGTAGCCGTGGCCGAGATGGATCTCGACGCCGTCGAAGCCGGCCTCGACGACGCGGCGCGCGGCGTCGGCGAAGTCGCGCTCCAGGCGGTCGAGGTCGGCTGCGCTCGCGGCGCGCGAGAAGCACACGCCGCGCGGGCTGAAGGTGCGCGACGGCCCGATCGGCGCGCCGCCGATCACGCCGGGCGTCGCGAACCAGCCGGCGTGCCCGAGCTGGATCGCGGCGCGTGCGCCCTCGGCGTGGATCGCGTCGGCGAAGCGCGCGAGACCGGGCATCGCGGCGTCGTGCATCCAGAGCTGGTGGCGGAAGGTGCGGCCGTCGGCCGACACCGAGCAGTAGGCGAGCGTCGTCATGCCCACGCCGCCCGCGGCCATCTCGCGGTGCCAGTCGATCAGCGCGTCGGTGACGAGGCCGCCGCGCGAGAGGCCCTCGTTGGTCCCGCACTTGACGAGCCGGTTCGGCAGCCGGACGGGGCCGAGCTGGAACGGCGTGAAGGCGCGCAGCGGTGTGGCGTCGGACACGGCGCTGGGTGGTAGCAGCGCGGCGGCGGGCGCGCTCCCCGCTGCGCCGCGCGCCGTCTGGTAGGGTGCGCGCGGCATGACGGACGCGACGCTGCGGCTCCCGAAGGCGGTGGAAGGCGATCCGCGCGCGCAAAGCCTGCTGCGCGCGATCGAAGCGCACGGCGCGCCGCTCTGGTCGGGCAGCGCGCTGCGCGTGCCCGAGGCGGCGCTCGCCGGCGCGGTCGCGACGGCGCTGCGCAGCGCGCACTCGGCGTCGCGCGTCGTGCGCGGCCTCGAAGCGGCGGAGCAGGCGCTCGCCGCCGAGGCGCACGGGCTCGCGGTCGCCGACCGCGCGAGCGGCGCGCCGCGGGGCGTGCGCGTGTCGCGGCTGCTGGTGATCTCGAACGACGGCGCGGAGCGCTTCCATCGCCAGGTCGAGGCGTTGCTGCGCCGGCACGCCGGCCGCGTGCTCGCGATCCGCGTCACCGCCGACGCCGAGACGCTCGGCTCGCTCCTCTACGGACCGGGCCGGCGCGCGCGCCTGCTGCTCGTCGAGCACAAGGACGCGGTCGCGGCGCTGCTGCTCGCGCTCGCCGAACAGTGGGAGGCGCGCGACGCGCTGAGCTAGCGTCGGCTGCGGGCCGCGAGGCATCCGCAGGAGACGACGAGCATGCGCTTCACCCCGCCCGAGTTCATCGAGATTCCGCCCGAGCTGCGCGAGCGTCTCGAGAAGTTCCGCGACGAGCGCGCCGGCGATCCGCTCGGCAAGGTCGCCGATCACGTGCTCTGGGAAGACGACGACGTGCGCGTGTGGGAGATGACGCTCGAGCCGGGCGAGTGGACGGACCTGCACCACCACGAGCACGACTACATCCTTTGCATCGACTCGGGCGACCTCGTCGCGGGCATCCCGCCGAAGAGCTCCGGAATGGACTTCTTCGTGGGCAAGGTGCCGGAGGCGGGCAACACCGTGCGCGTGCCCAAGGGCGGTACGGAGTGGGCGCTGAACGTGGGGAAGAAGCGCTACCACGAGATTCTCGTCGAGCTGAAGAAGTCTTAGCTGGCAAGTGGGTTGGTTGCGCCCGATGGAGCCGACGGCCGGGGACCGGCCGCGGCTCATCGGTTCGGGCGGGGGGAGCCGGCGCGCCGGACGGCACGCGGCTCGGCGTTCGGGGTGGCGTTCGGCTGCGCGTCAGAGGTCACTCGATTTCTTCGCGGGGGCTCAGCAGGGCGTCTTCGGCGTGCGCGATCGCGTCGCGCAGCGCGTCGTCGATGCGGTCGGGATCGAGCACGACCTTGTGGTCGTGTGCGCTGCGCACCGCTCCGAACGGGACCTCGAAGTCGCCCGCGTTCTGGATCCACACGACGAGCGCCTCGCCGCGCACGCCGCGCACGGCGCCGAACGGATCGCCGCCTTCCTCGAGATAGGTCTGGTCGCCGATTTCGACGTGGCTCGGGTCGAACATGCCCGTGGTTAGAGCATGGATCGTGCCAGCCGGACGGGTGTCCCGGCGGCGTGTGACGTCTGCCCATCGACGCGCGGCCCCGGGCTCGGTCACCATGCGGGCTCACGTCTCGAGGGAGGGGACATGTCGGCTGGGATCTCGTGGATGGGAGCGAAGCGAGGGCTCGGCGCGGTCGGCGCGCTGCTGTTCGGAGTCGCGGCCGCGAGCGCGGCGGACCACCCGGGCAAGGCGCCGTTCGAGCAGTACTGCGCGTCGTGTCACGGCGTTGCGGCCGACGGCAAGGGGCCGGTGGCGGGCGAGCTGAAGAAGCAGCCGGAAGATCTGCGCAAGCTGCACGAGGAGTTCGGTACGCCGCTCGCGAAGCCGCGGCTGCGCGAGGTGGTGGACGGGCGCGACATGCCGGGCGCGCACGGCACCTCCGACATGCCGGTGTGGGGCGACAAGCTGCTCGCCGCCGTGCCGCCCGGCGCCGGCAACGAGGCGTTCAAGCGCGGCACGATCTTCGTGATCCTCGACTACCTGGAGACGCTGCAGGCGAAGTGACGCGGGCGGCGGCGGCGCTGCGCGGCGAGCGCTGCGCCGGCCGCCGCGCCCGCGAGCGCGCCGCCGGGCTCCGGCAGCGCGAGCCCGATCACGAGCGGGTCGTGATCCGAGGCGCGCGCGGCGTCGGGCGCGTGCAGCGACGCCTGCTGCGCCGCGCTCTCGAACTCCATGTCGTAGCCGAGCACGGCGGGCTCGTCGGCGTTCACGTGCCATTCGGCGGCGCCGGTCGCCTGCGCGGCGAGCGACGGCGTCGCGAACGCGTGGTCGAGCGCGCCCCACTGGCCGGCGAACCCGTATCCGTACTCGAATCCCGCCCCGCGCAGGCCGACGAGGCCCGCCTCGCGCAGCGCGCGGATCGGGTCCTCCTGCGCGTAGGCGTTGAAGTCGCCGACGACGAGCACGTCGGGATCGCCCGCGCCGGTCGGATCGGCCGCGATCCACTGCGCGAGCTCGGCGGCCGCGGCGGTGCGCGTCGCGTTGCACGCGCCCTGGCCGTCGCCGGCGTCGGGATCGGGCCCGACCGGCGCGACGTTCGCGTCGCAGGGCGAGCCTTTCGACTTGAGGTGCACGACGACCGCGGTGAAGCGCTCGCCCGTCGCGACGGACTCGAAGGTCTGCGCGAGCGCGGGCCGGTTGCGCTGGATCTCGCCCGACGTGGTCGTGAACGCGCCGAACGCGCCGCTCGCGAGCGCGGCGGGCGGGCCGACCGGCGCGAGCGCCGCGGGCCGGTAGAGCAGGCCGACCTTGATGGCGTCGGTGCCGAGCGCGTTCGCGACGCCGGTGCCCGCGTCGGCGTCCACGAACGCCCACGCGCCCGCCGCGCCCGCCGCGCTCGCCGCGTCGAGCGCGGCGACCAGCGTGCGGATCGCGCTCGGGTCGCCGTAGCCGTCGTTCTCGAGCTCGCTCGCCGCGACGAGGTCCGCGCCGAGGCCGAGCAGCAGCGCCACCGTCTTCTCGGTCTGCCGCGCGAGCTCGGCGGCGTTCGAAGCGCCGCGACACGCCGTCGGCGCGCCGCCGGCGCCGCGCGCGCACGGCGCGGGCGGCACGCTGTCGAAGAAGTTTCCGAGGTTCGCGCTCGCGACGCGCAGCGCGCCGCCGACGTCGGGCGGAGCGGCGGGGCGCGGGTTCGACGCCGCGAAGACGGGCAGCGCGCCGCCGAGCGCGCCGAGCGGCCGCACCCGCCATGCGTTCGGGCTCGCGCTGCTGCCGCCCCATCCCCAGCCGAGCACGCCGACGACGCCCGCGACGCGGTCGCCGGCGCGCAGCGTGTTCGCCGCCGACAGCGGCGCGCCGCCGCGGCCGAAGACGATCGGGTCGGCGTTCTGCGCGTTGTCGGCGTCGTCGAGCACGATGCGCGCGCGATCGTTCTCGGCTTGCAGCGCGAGCGCCGGCGCGCCCGGCGGCGCGACCTCGGTGGGCTGCGCGAGGCGCGCAGGCGCGAGCGTCAGTTGCCCGAAGCGGCCGAGCGCGAAGGTGTCGGTGACGACCAGCGTCTGCGGCAGGCGCACGAGCATGCCCTCGAGCGCCTCGAGCGCGCCGGCGGACGCGAGCGGCAGCGCGACGTAGACGGGCTCCGCGCTCGCGGTCGCCTCGCAGTCGACGACGTCCGCGGCCGCGATCTGCGTCTGGCCCTGGAACTCGCCCGCGCTGCCGGCGACGCGCACGACGCGCCCCGTCGCGACGCGGTCGGCGTCGCCGCCGAACACGAAGAGCGCGTCCGACGTCGCGGGGTCGCCGTCGCCCGCGACGTCCTGCAGGTAGAAGCCGCGCAGCGCAGGCGCCGCGCCCTCGAAGTCGCCGACCACGACGCCCTGCGTGACGACGTCGCCCGTCCGCGCGGCGCTCGCGCCGCTGCCCTGGATCGCGGGGATCGGCGTGAACGGCGCCGCGCAGTCGGCCGCCGCGGCGCGGCCCTCGTGCGCCGCGAGCGCGACGAGCGCGAGTGCGATCCAGGCGGTGGCGCTGCGCGATGCGATGCCCGACACGCCGGGGAGGATGTCACCCGCGCCGCGCACGCGCTGCGGCGTGAACGCGTCTTGGCAGCCGAGGCAGCACATTCCACAAAGCGGGCGACGTCCGTTCGCCGCGCGCACCGCGCGCGACACGCGATACCGTCTGGCTTGCTTCTTGCTCTCTCCTCGCGATGGAGGAGCGAAACGATGATCGAACGAGAACGAGAACGAGACGACGCGAAGCGCACGCCCCTGCATCCCGGCTCGCGCCGCGAGGCCGGCGCGATCGGCTGGGTGCTGCTCTGGCTGATCGGGATTCCGATTCCGATCCTGCTGGTGTTCTTCCTGCTGCGCGGCTGCACCTGATCGGGGGCACGCGAACCACACTTGGGCCTCGACGAATACCGCCGCAAGCGCGACTTCACGCGCACGCGCGAGCCGCGCGGCGCGGCGAGCCAGCGCGCGCCGGACGCGCCGGGGCAGTTCGTGGTGCAGCAGCACGCCGCGCGCCGCATGCACTACGACTTCCGCCTCGAGCTCGACGGCGTGCTCAAGAGCTGGGCGGTGCCGAAGGGGCCGAGCCTCGTGCCGGGCGACCGCCGGATGGCGGTCGAGACCGAGGACCACCCGCTCGACTACGCGACCTTCGAGGGTGTCATCCCGAAGGGCGAGTACGGCGGCGGAACGGTCGTCGTGTGGGACCGCGGCACGTGGCACCCGATCGGCGATCCGCACGCGGGCCTCGCGGCGGGCAAGCTCGACTTCGAGCTGGCCGGCGAGAAGCTGCGGGGCGCCTGGCACATGGTGCGGCTCGCGCCGCGCAGCGAGGACCGCGGCAAGACGAGCTGGCTGCTGATGAAGCGCAGCGACGCGCACGCGCGACCGGCGACGGCGGGCTCGATCACCGCCGCCGCGCCGCGCAGCGTGCTCTCCGGCCGCACGCTGGAGGAGGTCGCGCGCGACGCCGACCGCGTGTGGTCGAGCACGACCGGCGAGCGCGACGCGCCCGCGATCCCGCGGCCGGGCGATCCGTCCGCCGTGCCCGGCGCGCGCCGCGCCGCGCTGCCGCGGCGGATCGCGCCGCAGCTCGCGACGCTCGCCGACGCCGCGCCCGATGGCGACGAATGGCTGCACGAGATCAAGTTCGATGGCTACCGCCTCCTGTGTCGGCTGGAGGAGGGCGAGGCGCAGCTCGTGACGCGCGCCGGCAACGACTGGACCGACCGCTTCCCCGGCCTCGCGCGCGCGGTCGCGGCGCTGCCCGTCGAGTCGGCGCTCTTCGACGGCGAAGCGGTCGTGCTCGACGCGCACGGGCGCAGCGACTTCCAGCAGATGCAGGGCGCGCTCGGCCAGGACCGGCCCGATCTCGTGCTCTACGCCTTCGACCTGCTCTGGCTCGACGGCTGGGACCTGCGCGAGGCGCCGCTCGTCGAGCGCAAGCGCCTGCTGCGCTGGCTGCTGGCGCGCGCGCCCGACCGCTCGCCGCTGCGCTACTCCGACCACGTGCGCGGGCGCGGGCCCGACTTCCACGCCGAGGCGTGTCGCAACCATCTCGAGGGCATCGTGGCCAAGCGCGCCGACGCGCCCTACCGCTCGCTGCGCACGCGCGCGTGGCTCAAGGTGAAGTGCTCGCGCCGCCAGGAGTTCGCGGTCGTCGGCTTCACCGATCCCGCCGGCTCGCGCGTCGGCTTCGGCGCGCTGCTGCTCGGCGCGAAGGACGCGGAGGGCCGGCTCCGCTACTGCGGCCGTGTCGGCACCGGCTTCGACGACAAGACGCTGGCGTCGCTGCACGCAGCGCTCGCGGGCGACGAGATCGCGAAGCCGCCCGTCGTCGGCGCGCCGCGCGCGCGCGGGCTGCACTGGGTGACGCCGCGCCTGGTCGCGGAGGTGTCGTTCACCGAGTGGACGCGCGACGGCGTGATCCGCCACCCGTCGTTCCTCGGCCTGCGCGCCGACAAGCGGCCCGACGAGGTGACGATCGAGGTCGCCGACCCGCCGCCGCCCGCGGCGGCGCCCGTGATCCGCGCCGAGGTCGCCGGCGTGCGGCTCTCGAATCCGGACCGCGTCTACTGGCCGGAGCTCGGCATCACCAAGAGCGAGCTCGCGCAGTACTACGAGCGCGTCGCCGACCGCATGCTGCCCGGCATCGCCGAGCGGCCGCTCACGCTGCGCCGCTGTCCCGAGGGCTGGGAGGGCGAGTGCTTCTACCAGAAGCACGCGACCGAGAGCGTCCCCGCCAGCGTTCCGCGCGTCGACATCGAGCCGGGCAAGGAGCCCTACACGATGGTGCGCGACCTCGCGTCGCTGGTCGCGCTGGTGCAGATCGCGACGCTCGAGTTCCACGTGTGGGGCGCGCGCGCCGACCGCCTCGACCGGCCCGACATCCTGGTGTTCGACCTCGATCCCGACGCCGCCGTGCCGTGGCGCCGGCTCGCCGACACCGCGCTCGTCCTGCGCGCCTTCCTCGGCGAGCTCGGGCTCGTCCCGTTCGTGCGCGGGACGGGCGGCAAAGGGCTCCACGTCGTGGTGCCGATCGAGCGGCGCGCGACGTGGGACGAGGCGAAGCGCTTCACGCACGCCGTCGCGCTCGCGCTCGTGCGCGAGGCGCCGCGCCACTTCACCGCGCAGCTCTCGAAGGCGCGCCGCGCCGGCAAGATCTTCATCGACTACCTGCGCAACGACGCCGAGGCCACCGCGATCGCCTCCTACTCGACCCGCTCGCGCGCCGGCGCCCCCGTCGCCATGCCGCTCTTCTGGGAAGAGCTCGGCGCCGCCGAAGGCCCGCCGCAATGGAGCCTCCGCGAAGCCCCCGCCCGGCTGAACGACGCCGATCCCTGGGCCGAGTTCGACGCCTCACGCCGCCTCCTCTCCCGCGCCACCCTCCGCCGCCTCGGCGTCGAATAACGAGGCTAAGCCGCGTCGCGCCGCGTCGCGCGACGTCGCAGCCGGTCGCTCGCGACGTAGGCGAAGCCGAGCGCGCCCACCGGCTCGATGCCGCGCCCGTCGTGGAAGGGCGAGAAGGCGATGCGCGAGGGCGCGACGGGCGCGCGCTGCGTGAGCGCGATGCGCGCGACCGAGCGCCAGCCGGCGCGCCAGTGGGCGCGCCGCGCTTCGAGCAGCAGCGTGACGGGGCCTTCGGCGACGGCGCGCGCCAGCCGCGCGGCGCGCGCGCGGTCGCGCACGCGGATGCCGCGCGGCGTGGTGACGCGCAGCTCCACCTCGCCCATCTCGGGCGTGCGGAAGTGCAGCACCGAGTAGTAGTCGTTGGCGAGGTAGTTGCGCGCGTCGGTGAGGAGCGCGGCGAGCGGCAGCGTCGCCAGGTGGTGGAAGCTCGCGAGCACGACGTCCTGCGCGCCGGCGTCGTCGTCGGGATCGCCGCTCCAGCCGAAGCGGATCGCGCAGCCGAGCAGGTCGAGGCGCGCGCCGGGCTCGTCCCAGAGCGCGGCGGAGAAGCGCACCAGCGCGGGGCCGGCGAGGCGCTCGCCGAGCGCGGCGGCGTCGGCGTCGTCGGACTCGGGCGTCACCTCGGCGAGGTAGAGCTCGCCCTCCGGCTGGAACGGGCGCGCGCCCCAGAGCGTTCGCCCGACCATCACCCACGGCGTGATCGCGAGGCCGAAGCCGCGCGCGGCGAGACGTGCGATGCGCATGACGTTCGACGTGCTCCCTTCAGCTCGCGCGCCGGATCGACGCGATCAGCTCGTCGCGGGTCATGCGGCTGCGGCCCGGGATGTCGAGCTGCTTCGCGCGCTCGAGCAGCGCCTGCTTGGTCTCGTCCTGCAACGCGGCGCCGCGCGTGGCGCCGCGTTCGTCTTCGCCTTCGCCGCGCTTGCGGCCCGCTGCGCGCTTCGGGCGCGGGGCCGCGCCGCCTTGCAGCCGCTGGCGGATCAGCGCGAGCAGGTCCACGACCTCGCCGCCCTCGGAATCGCCCGCCGCGGCCGGCGCCTCTTCCTCGGCCGCGGGCGCCTCGACGACGTCCTCGCCGCGCGCGCGCTTGCGCTCGGCGACGTCGCGCAGGCGCCGCGCGCCCTCGTCCACCAGCTCGGACTCGTCGAGCGCGTCGGCCGCGAGCGCGTCGATCGCGCGCCGCATGCGCGCGACGCGCTTGGCGTCGACGTCGTCCGGCGCGGGCAGCCCGACGTCCTCGGCGCTGCGCAGCTCGTCGCCGTAGCGGAGCGTCTCGGCGCGCAGCACGCCGCGGTCGGCGAAGATCGCGACGGGATAGCCCTTGCCGCGCATCACGAAGTGCGCGAGCGCGGCGCGCCCGGTGCGCTCCATGGTCTCGGCGAGCAGGCGGTACGCCTTGCTCTGGTCCGCGTCGGGCACGAGGAAGTAGGGCCGCACGAACCAGGACGGGTCGATCGCCGCGCGGTCGACGAAGCGCACCAGCTCGATGTCGCGCGAGCGGCGCGGCGAGATCGCCTCGAGCTCCTCGTCGGAGACGAGCACGAACTCGCCGTCGCGCACCTCGTAGCCGCGCTCGATCTCGTCGCCTTCGAGCGGGCGGTCCTCCTCCTCGGGGCAGACGTACTCGCGTGAGAGCGGCACGCCTTCGGGACCGAGCATGCGCAGCGGCAGGCCGCGGCGCCGCGTCGCGGAGTAGAGCTCGACCGGCACGGTGACGAGCCCGAACGTGATGCTGCCCGACCAGACCGCGCGCGCGACCGGCGCGTCGGCGGCCGCCGCGTCGCTCGGCTTCGCGTCCTTCGCCTTCGCGTCCTTCGGGCTCGGCTCGGCTTTGCGCGGCTTCGACTTCGCGCGCCCGCGCTTCGCGCTACGCGGCACGGCGCGACTCCTTCGCGGCCGCGAGGCTGCGCTTGAGCACCGCGGCGAGGTCGCCCGACGGCTTCGGCGGCGCCGCCTCCTTCGGCAGCTTCGGCTTGCGGCCGGCGGCCTTCGCTTCGATGAGCGCCTCGACGCGCTCGCGGTACTCGTCGCGGAGCTGCGCGGGATCGAAGGGCGCGTCGAGCGCCGCGACGAGCTGCTCGGCGAGCGCGCGCTCGGCGGCGCGGATCTCGGAGCCGCCGGGCTGCGGGAGCTGCCCCGCCGCGACGACCTCGTCGGCCGAGCGCAGCGTGACGAGCGCCAGGTGCGGGCCGCGCGCGACGAGCGCCCCAAAGCTGCGCTTCTTGCGCATCACCCAGTGCGCGACGCCGACGCGCTCGCCGTCGCCGATCGCGGCGGCGAGCGCGAAGTAGTCCGCGCAGGCCTGCGCGCCGTCGGGCCCGAGGAAGTAGGGCCGCGCGTAGAACGAGAGGTCGATCGCGGCGCGCGGCACGAAGCGCCTCACCTCGATCGTGCGCGACGCCTCGGGCTCCGCCGCCGCGAGGTCGTCGTCGCCGAGCACGACGAAGAGCCCGCTGTCGATCTCGACGCCGCGCCGCACCGCCTCGGGCGCGACCTCCTCGCCGCTGCGCGGGTCCACCATGCGCTGCTTCACCGGCACGCGGTCCTTCGCGTGCAGCAGCCGGAAGTGCACGTCGCGGTCCTGCACGGCGGCGTAGAGCTTCACGGGGATCTCGACGTCGCCGAGCGCGAGCTGCGCCTTCCACATCGCGCGCGCCATCAGCGCGCCTCCTCGCCTTCGCCGAGCTCGTCGCAGTCGACGCAGCCGGGGCAGGTGCGCTCCGCGAGCAGACGGTGCACGGCGACGCAGAACGGGCAGATCGGCTCGTCGCACGCGACGCAGCGCACCTCGAGCTCGTAGCAGTAGGTCTGCAGGCAGAACCCGCACGTCTCTTCGCCCGACCACCGACTCGCGACACGTGCCATGCGCCGGGAAAAAGCAAGCGCCGTGCCGCGCCGCGCGCAGCGCGCGCACTCCGCGCGGCGCGCGTTTTGTAACTCCGGCAACGGACGTCTAGAACGGCACGCGCATCAGGAAGGAATGGAACGGCGGCGCGTCGGCGAGCGGACGTGCGACGCCTTCGTGCGCCAGCGCCACGAAGGGCGCGAAGGCGTTCCATTCGGGATGCGCGGCGGCCAGCGCGATCACCTCGCGGTGCAGCGCCGCGGCCTCGTCGCGCCGCCCGAGCCGGTCGGCGCAGAACGCGCGCAGCGACGTCGC
>QEVM01000417.1 GCA_003576805.1 Pseudomonadota bacterium
CGCTCGCGCGAGCCGGTGACCGTCGTCTCCGACGGCCGCCACGTGCGCGCGACGCTGCGCGAGGCCGGCGACGAGGCGCTGCTGCTCGCCGCGCACGCGCCGGGCGTGCCGGTGCTGGTCGGCCGCGACCGCGGCGTGGTCGGGCTGCGCGCGATCGCCGGCTTCGGCGCCGACGTGCTGGTGCTCGACGACGGCATGCAGCACCACCGCCTCGCGCGCGACGTCGAGATCGTGTGCTTCGACGGCGCGGGGCTCGGCAACGGCCGCGTCGTGCCGCGCGGCCCGCTGCGCGAGCCCGCCGCGGCGCTGCGCGGCGCCGACGCGATCCTCGTCGTCGACGGCCCGATGCCCGCGGCGGACGAGGCGCGCGTGCGCGCCGCGGCGCCGCAGGCGGTCTGGTTCGCCGCTCGACGCCGGCCGGTGTCGCTGCGCCCGCTCGCCGGCGGACCCGGCGCGCCGGCGGCCGTGCTGCGCGGTCGCTCGGTCGGCATGCTGGCCGGCATCGCGAGGCCCGCGAACCTGCGCCGCACGCTCGAGTCGCTCGGCGCGGAAGTCGCGGCCGAGCGCGTCTTCGCCGATCACCACCGCTACCGCGCGCGCGACGTCGCGGGCCTCGCCGGCCCGCCGCTCTGGGTCACGACCGAGAAGGACGCCGCCAAGATCCTGCCGCGCTGGACCGCCCCGGCCGACGTGCGCGTGCTCGCCATCGCGCTCGAGGTCGACGAGCCGGCCGCGCTGCTCGACTGGCTCGAGCGCACGCTCCGCAAGGCCTGGTGAGCTGGGGCGGGTTGGCTGCGGGCGGTGCATTGAGCTTGCGTTTACGACCGCGAGCCTCATGGGGCTCGCCGCTCGCCTGCGGCTCGCTACGCGGGAAACGGGAGTGTTGGCTGCGGTCGGTGCAGTGAGCTCGCGTTTACGACCGCGAGCCTTATGGGGCTCGCCGCTCGCCTGCGGCTCGCTACGCGCAAGCTGGAGGGCGCCTTCGGCACCTCACGTCGCCGCTCGCCTGCGGCTCGCTACGCGCAAGCTGGAGGGCGCCTTCGGCACCTCACCTCGCCGCTCGCCTGCGGCTCGCTACGCGGGAAACGGGGCGCTTGTTCTTCGATCGTTGCGTCGAGCTCGCGTGCGCGGGGGTGGCTCAGCTCTTCCGGTAGAGGAGGGCGTGGAGGGCGATGCGGCGGCGTTCGGCGGGGAGGCGGTCGAGCATGCGTTGGGCGAGGGCGCGGTCGTCGCCGGCGTACTCGCGGAAGAAGCGGTCGGCGCCGGCGTCGCCGACGGCGGCGAGCAGGCCGCGTTTGCGCAGCGAGCGGTAGAGCCGCATCAGCTGCGCCATGCGCTCGCCCGCGGCCACGGCGGGGACGACGCGCGCGCCGTCGAGGTCGATCACGAGCGCTTCGCAGCGCTGGCCGACCTCGCGCACCAGCAGGTTCTTCACGTGCAGGTCGGGGTGCCAGCCGCCCGCGTCGTGGAAGCGGCGCACGGCGCGCGCGGCGGCCGCGAGCGCGCGCGCGAGGCGCTCGGCGTCCGGCGCGCCGTGCAGGAAGCGCTCGGCGTCGAACGCGCCGACCTCGCAGTGTGTCGCGACGGCGCCGTTCCACAGCGCGCCGCGCCGGAAGGCGCCGCCGAAGGCGGGGCGCGGCACCGGCGCACCGGC
>QEVM01000155.1 GCA_003576805.1 Pseudomonadota bacterium
AGCCACGCGAAGCTCGCGTCCGCGCAGGTGCAGGTCTCGGCGGCTGCGCGCGCCGCGCCGAGCAGGCCGATCGCGACCGCGAGCGCAGTCGCGAGGCGCCGCATCGCTAGCGCGCGCGGCGCGCGCGCACGCCGAGCAGCGCGAGGCCGCCGAACGCGAGCAGCAGCGTGGACGGCTCGGGCACGAACTCGATCGACAGCGTCACCCAGGCCGGGATGATCGGGATGTCGGCGTTGAGGTTGGTGCTGATCAGGACCGGCGTGACGAGCCGCAGCGTGCCGCCCGGCTGCGCCGTGCTGCCCGGCAGTCCGTCCGGCCCGCGGGCGTCGCCCTTGCGCGTCGTCAGATACGGCGTGTAGGGCAGCGCGATCACGGCCGTGCCGGTCGTCCACGGCGCGCCGACGACGGTGATGCTCAAGGCTCCCGCCGCGTGGGCCATGCCGCCGAGGCCGACGACCGAGAGCGGCACCTGGAGGTTGACCGGCGGCGCCGCGCTGCACGCCCCGAACAGACACACCTTGGCGGCGCCCGAGTACGGCATCGTGCCGGCGAGGCGGCCCATGCCGGTGCGCGCGAACGCGCCCGCGCCGTTCGCCGCCGTGAGCTGGAGGCCGCGAATCGGGAAGGCGGCCGGCGAGGTCAGGCTCGTCGTGAGAGCGCTGGTCGCGAACGCGCCTGCCGGCAGCGTCAGCGAGGCGAGGGCGAGGCCGGCGCCCGAGCCGTTGACGGTCGCCGAGCCCGATCCCGACCAGCCGAGGTCCACCACGCCGTTGATGTCGAGCGTCATGGTGCCGGTGAAGGGCAGGACGGCAGCGCCCGCGGAGCTCGCGAACGCGAGCGCGCCCGCCCAGCCGAGGATCCCCCCGACGCCCACCAATACCGTGCCGACCGGCACGGTGCACGTCGGCGCAGTCCTTGCTTCCGCAGACGCCAACGGACGGGGCGGGCCGGAAGAAGAGGGGCGACGTCATGAGCCAGGGCACGATCTACGAAGTTCTCCAGGAAGATCACCGAGCCGTCAGCGAGCTGATCCAGCAGGCGCTGGCCTCGACCGACGACGAGGAGCGCGACGATCTGATCGCGCAGATCGCGGAGGAGCTGACCGCGCACTCGGAGGCCGAGTCCCAGACCTTCTACGCCGCGCTGCGCGAGCACCCGGAGACCCAGCAGCTCGTGGACGACGCCGAGCGCGAGCATCAGGACGTGACGATGCTGCTCGACGAGCTCGACCAGGTCGACGACGAGGACGCGGTGGAGCAGGGCATCCGCCGCCTGAAGCAGCTCGTCGAGCACCACGTGCAGGAAGAGGAGAGCGAGATCTTCGAGAGCGCCCGCACGGTGCTCGGCGAGGAAGAGGCGCGCGAGATCGCGCGGCGCTTCGAGGAGGAGAAGGGCGAGCGCATGGGCGACGGGCTCGCGGGCGACGAGCTCGCCGACGAAGAGGACTTCGTCGCCGAGTGAGCGGCGTCGCCCGCCGCGCGAGCGAGCCGGCTACGCTCGGCGGCATGAAGCTCCTCGATCCCGCGTTGTGGAAGACGCAGGCGTACGTCGGCGGGCGCTGGATCGACGCCGACGCCGGCGCGACCTACGCGGTGCGCGATCCCGCGACGGGCGAGGAGCTGGCGCGCGTGCCGCGCCTCGGCCCGGCCGAGACGCGCCGCGCGGTGGACGCGGCCGCCGCCGCGCAGCCGGCCTGGCGCGCGCGCACCGCGAAGGAGCGCGCCGCGATCCTGCGCCGCTTCGCCGAGCTGTGCGGCGAGCACGAGGCCGACCTCGCGCTCGTCGTCACGCGCGAGGAGGGCAAGCCGCTCGCGGAGTCGAAGGGCGAGGTCGCCTACGCGGCGTCGTTCCTCGACTGGTTCGCCGAGGAGGCGCGGCGCGTCTACGGCGAGACGATTCCCGCGCACCGGCGCGACGCGCGCCTCGTGGTGGTGAAGGAGCCGATCGGCGTCGGCGCCGCGATCACGCCGTGGAACTTCCCGGCCGCGATGATCACGCGCAAGATCGCGCCCGCGCTCGCGGCCGGCTGCGCGGTGGTGGTGAAGCCCGCCGAGGCGACGCCGCTCACCGCGCTCGCGCTCGCCGAGCTCGGCGCGCGCGCCGGACTGCCGGCGGGCGTGCTCAACGTCGTGACGGGCGACCGCGCCGACGCGGCCGCCATCGGCGCGGAGCTCACGTCGAACGCCGCGGTGCGCTGTCTCTCGTTCACCGGCTCGACGGCGGTGGGCAAGCTGCTGCTCGAGCAGTGCGCGAAGACGGTGAAGCGCACCTGCCTCGAGCTGGGCGGCAACGCGCCGTTCCTGGTGTTCGACGACGCCGACGTGGAGGCCGCCGTCGAAGGCGCACTGCTCTCGAAGTTCCGCAACGCCGGCCAGACGTGCGTGTGCGCGAACCGCGTGCTCGTGCAGGACGGCATCCACGACCGCTTCGTCGCGCGCCTCGCGGAGCGCGTCGCCGCGATGAAGGTGGGCCCCGGCACCGAGGCGGGCGTCGCGATCGGGCCGCTGATCGACGAGAAGGGCTTCGCCAAGGTCGAGCGCCACGTCGGCGACGCCCGCGCGCACGGCGCGCAGGTCGTGACCGGCGCCCGGCCGCACGCGCTCGGGCGCAGCTTCTACGAGCCGACCGTGCTGACCGGCGTCACGCCCGACATGGCGATGATGCACGAGGAGACCTTCGGCCCGGTGGCGGGCATCACGCGCTTCCGCGACGAGGCGGACGCGGTGCGTCTCGCCAACGACACGCCGTTCGGACTCGCCGCCTATCTCTACGCCCGCGACGCCGCGCGCATCTGGCGCGTGTCGGAGGCGCTCGAGAGCGGCATGGTCGGCATCAACACCGGCCTGATCTCCACCGCCGAAGTTCCGTTCGGCGGCGTCAAGGAGAGCGGCCTCGGCCGCGAGGGATCGCACCACGGCATCGAGGAGTGGGTGGAGGTCAAGTACCTCTGCTGGGGAGGAATCGAATGAAGACGCGAACTGCTCTGCGTTTCGCCGCGATCGCGCTCGCCGGCGCGCTGGCGCTCGGCTGCGGCGATGAGGCGTCGCGGTCGAAGCTGCCGGGCACGCAGACGCCCACCGACCCCGCGGACGCGAGGCCCGATCATCCGACCGATTCCAATCCGCCGCGCGAAGCGCCGTCGCCGACGTCGCCGGTGCCGGCGACGCAGCCGCAGGCGGTGCCGGGCCAGTCGCCGCCGGGCCGCCAGCCGAGCGACGCCGGCGTGCCGCCGGCCAACTCGCAGGTGTCGCCCGACGCCGCGCGCGGCGCCGCGCTCTACGCGACCAACTGCGCGAGCTGTCACGGCCCCGGCGGCGACGGCGACGGGCCCGCGTCGGCGGCGCTCGAGCCCAAGCCCGCCAAGCACAGCGACGGCGCCTACATGAACGCGCTCTCGAACGAGCACCTGTTCAAGGTCATCAAGGAGGGCGGCCCCGCGGTCGGCAAGTCGCCGCTGATGGCGCCCTGGGGCGGCACGCTCACCGACGCGCAGATCTGGGACCTCGTCGCCTTCACGCGCTCGCTGGCGAAGCCACCGTATGGGGGCACGGTTCCGTAGGCCTTGTGGGCTCGCCGCTCGCCGTTGGCTCGCTACGCGGGAAACGGGGCGTGTTGGCTTCGATCGTTGGTCGGAGCTCGCGTGCGCGGGTGGGAGCCGTTACGCGTTGACGTGTACGAGGAGCTCGCGGGTGCTGCCGCGGTGGCGGTGCTCCCAGAGGTAGAGGCCTTGCCAGGTGCCGAGCGCGAGGTGGCCGGCGAGCACGGGGATCGCGATCGACGTCGCGGTGAGCGCGCTCTTGATGTGCGACGGGATGTCGTCGGGACCTTCGAGCGTGTGCGTGTAGAGCGGGTCGTCCTCGCGCACGAGTCGGTCGAGCCAGGCCTCGAGGTCGCGCTTGGCGGACGGGTCCGCGTTCTCCTGGACGACCAGGCTCGCGGAGGTGTGGCGCACGAAGACGGTGGCGAGGCCTTCGTCGACGCCGCTCGCCGCGACGACCGCGTCCACCTCGCGCGTGATCTCGTGCAGCGCCTTGCCCCGCGTGCGGACCTGCAGCCGGTGGACGGCCACGCGTTCACGACTCCTGCGAGACGGTGATCAGGATCATCGTCGAGCCCTGCACGAGACTGCGGATCAGGATCGACACCTTGCGGCCCTGCTTGGTCGCGGTGAGCAGGTGTTGGGTGCCGGCGGCGGTCTGCTTGTCGAGGATCCAGCCGCGCTGGCCGAGCTCGTCGCGGTACCAGTCGAAGACCGCGGCGCTGGCGTCGCTCGTCTGCAGGTTCACGATCGTTCCGCGGCTCGGCGACGCCATCGAGCCGAGCGGCGTCGCCGGCGCGTAGAGCGGGACGTCGTCGGGCAGGCCCGCCGGCGGCTGCTCCTTGCCCGAGAAGCGCGCGTCCGGCTTGGGCTCGAGCGCGGGGCCGGGCGGCGGAGCGGGCAGATCGGGCGGCGCGTCGGGCGCGGGCTCGGCGCCGGCGCCGGCGTCCGGAGGCGGCGGCGGAGGCGAAGGCGTGTCGGGGCTGCACGCGACGGACGCGGCGAGCCAGGAGATGGCGGCGGCGGCCAGCAGCCGGCGCCAGGGACGTCGCATGAGCACTCCATCTTCGACGGAGCGCGGAATGTATCAGAGCGGCCGCGCGCTCAGATGTCGCGGCCAATGTAGACGGCGAGCGCCATCAGCCCGAGCCCCGCCGCGGCGAACGGCTGCGACGTCGCGGCCAGCGCGACGGCCAGCAAGATCAGCGAGCCCATCGCTCCGTCCTTGCCCGCGTCCTTCGCCCACTTCATGGAGTGCTCTCCGCGTTTGCTCGGTGAGACGTCCGTCTCCCCCGTTTGGTTGCCGCGACCGCGCTCGGAGTGACGGAAGCGGGTGGGCTTCGCGCAGCGGCGGCTCGCTGCGCGGCGCCGCAGCGTCCGGCGAGGCCAGCCCCTACCTTCCCGTGCTCCGATGCTGCTTGGATTCGCTCCCCGATCGGCCGCTGCGCGGCGGCTCTTGACGGCGCTCGGCGCGGCCGCGCTGCTGGCTGCGTGCAGTCGCGAGGAGCGCGCGGCGAGCGATCCCGCGCGCACGCAGGAGCGGCGTCCCGGCTCGCAGCCGCAGGTGACCGCGAGCCTGCAGCGCGACCTCGCCGCCGAGCGCTCGCGCGCCGACGGCGCCGGCCGCGTCGCGATGGATCCGCTGCCGGCGCCGCCGCGCATCCGCGAGCTGCAGCGCTTCCGCTTCGTCTACGAGGCCGGTCCGCTCGGGATCGCCGAAGGCGGCGCACTGTTCTTCCAGGCGTCGCCGTTCTTCGGGTGGTCGAAGATCCAGACGTCGGCGCCGGACATCGCCGGCTATACGACGTTCCGCACCACGGCCGCCGGCGTCACGCTCGAGGAGGGCCGGGCGGACAATCCCTACCTGTTGCCGATCGTCGTGCGCGGCCGCGCGCTGCGCGAGGGCGAGCAGATCGAGGTCGTCTACGGCGCCGGCTCGCGCGGCGCGCAGGTCGACCGCTTCGCCGAGCGCGGCGAGCGCTTCTGGTTCCACGTCGACGGCGACGGCGACGGCGTGCGCGGCACGATCGCGGACTCGCCGTCGATCGACGTCCTGCCCGGGCCGCCGGGCATGCTGGTCCTGCACCTGCCGGCGACCGCGCGGCCCGGCGAGACGGTCGCGCTGACCGCCGCGCTCCTCGACGACGCCGGCGACCGCACGCCCGGCGAGGCCGCGACGCTGCGCTTCGCCGAGCGCCCGGCCGGCGTGGCGCTGCCCGAGTCGGCGGCGTTCGATCCCGCCGCGGGCGGCGCGCTGCGCGTCGAGGCTCCCGTCACCGAGCCCGGCGTCGTGCGCGTGCGCGGCAGCGCGCAGCTCGCGGACGGCCGCACGCTCGAGGCCGAGAGCAATCCGATGCTCGTGCGCGCCGACGCGCCGACCATCCTGTGGGCCGACCTGCACGGCCACACCAACTGGTCCGACGGCACGGGCCATCCCGAGGACTACCTGCGCTACGCGCGCGACGTCGCCGCGCTCGACGTGGCCGCCCTCACCGACCACGACCACTGGGGCACGCCCTTCTTCGACGCGAGCCCCGAGCGTTGGAAGCAGACGCAGGAGCTCACCGAGCGCTACTACGCGCCGGGCCGCTTCGTCACCGTGCTCGGCTTCGAGTGGACGAACTGGACCTACGGCCACCGCCACGTGCTCTACTTCGACCGCAGCGGCGACTTGCTCTCGTCGGTCGACGCGGAGACCGAGACGCCGCAGGCGCTCTGGGAGTCGCTGCGCGGGCGCGAGGCGATGACGATCGCGCACCACTCGGCGGGAGGGCCGGTCGCGATCGACTGGTCGATCCCGCCCGATCCCGTGCTCGAGCCGGTGACCGAGATCGCGTCGGCGCACGGCAGCAGCGAGGCGCCCGACACGCAGTACCCGATCTACGACGCGATCCCCGGCAACTGGGTGCGCGACCAGCTCGCCAAGCACTACGTGTTCGGCTTCGTCGGCAGCGGCGACGGCCACGACGGCCATCCCGGGCTCGCGCACCTCGGCTCGCCCTACGGCGGCGGGCTCGCCGGCATCATCGCCGAGAGCCGCACGCGCGAGGCGGTGCTCGAGGCGCTGCGCGCGCGGCGCACCTTCGCGACGAACGGCCCGCGCATGCTGCTGCGCGTCTCGCTCGGCGGCCGCCGCATGGGCGAGGCCGCGTCGCTCGCGGATCTCGCCGCCGCGGCCGCCGCGCACGCCGACGTCGAGCTGGTGGTGCAGGTCGTCGGCACGGCGCCGATCGCGAAGGTGGACGTCGTCCACAACCGCAGCGTGGCGCAGAGCTACGACGCCGAAGGCCGCCGCGAAGTGATGGTGCGCTGGGCCGTGCCGCCGCTCGACACGGGCGACTTCGTCTACGTCCGCGCCGTCCAGCAAGACGGCGGCGCCGCCTGGTCCAGCCCCTGGTTCATCGAATGACGCAACCGCCCAGCAACCAAGGAACATCCATGGACCTCTCCTTCGGCCCCGAATACGAAACCTTCCGCGCCGAGCTCCGCGCGTTCCTCGAGGCGCACCGCGAGCGCGCGCCGCGCGGCGGCATCGTCGCGGCGGGCGGCAGCAAGGACGCCGCGACGCTGGCGTGGCAGAAGCTGCTGATCGAGCACGGCTACGCCGCGCGCACGATCCCGAAGCAGTACGGCGGCTACGGCGCCGAGCCCGACATCCTGAAGCGCGTGATCCTCGACGAGGAGTTCGCGCGCGCCGGCGTGTCGGCGGGCGTCGGCGGGCAGGGGCCCGACATGCTCGTGCCGACGCTGCTCGAGCACGGCAGCGAGGAGCAGAAGCAGCGCTGGATCGGACCGACGATCCGCGGCGAGGTCGTCTGGTGCCAGGGCTACTCGGAGCCGAACGCAGGCAGCGACCTCGCCAACGTGCAGACGCGCGCCAGCGAGGACGGAGCGGACTTCGTCGTCAACGGCCAGAAGATCTGGACGACGACGGCGCACCTCGCGGACATGATGTTCGGCCTGATCCGCACCGAGCCGAACGAGGGCAAGCACGGCGGGCTCTCGTACCTGCTGATCCCGATGACGACGCCCGGCATCGAGGTGCGCCCGCTCGGCACCATGACGGGCCGCGCCGAGTTCAACGAGGTGTTCTTCACCGACGTGCGCGTGCCGCAGGCGAACGTCGTCGGCCGGCGCGGCGAGGGCTGGAAGATCGCCAACACGACGCTCAAGCACGAGCGCAACATGCTCGCGAGCGCGGGCGGCCTCGAGGCGAGCTTCGCGCGGCTCGTCGAGCTGATGAAGAGCGAGACGCGCGACGGGCGCCGCGCCATCGACGATCCCGTGCTGCGCGACCGCCTGCTGCGGCTCGAGGCGCGCGTCGCGGCCGCGAAGTACCACTCGATGCGCATGCTGACCGCCAGCCTGAAGAAGGAGTTCCCGGGCGTCGCGGCGCTCGTGACGAAGCTCTCGGGCTGCGAGATCTCGCACCAGATCGCGGCGCTCGCGATCGACGCGATGGGCGAGCTCGGCGTCCTCTACGACGGCTCGAAGCACCTGCGCGCGTTCGGCATGTGGCAGTTCCAGTACATGTTCTCGCTCGGCCTCATCATCGGCGGCGGCACCGCGCAGATCCAGAAGAACATCATCGCCGAGCGCGGCCTCGGCATGCCGCGCGAGCCGAAGGCCGCATGAGACACCGCGCGTAGCGTCCGGCCGTGATCGAAGCTCCGAGCAACTAAGCGGGCAAACGACCCCGTTTCCCGCGTAGCGAGCCGCAGGCGAGCGGCGAACGCAAATGAATCGAAACGCAACTCAGCGGGCACGCACCCCGTTTCCCGCGTAGCGAGCCGCAGGCGAGCGGCGAACGCAAATGAATCGAAACGCAACTCAGCGGGCACGCCTCCCGTTTCCCGCGTAGCGAGCCGCAGGCGAGCGGCGAGGATCAACGAGATGGACTTCGCACTCTCCGACGAGCAGAAGCTGCTCGAGCAATCGCTGCGCCGCTATCTGGCCGAGTCGGTGCCGGCGACGCGCGTGCGCGAGATCATGGCGACCGAGACCGCGCACGACGCCAAGCTGTGGCGCGACCTCGCGGAGCTCGGCGCCGCGGGCGTGCTGGTGCCGGAGGTGCACGGCGGCAGCGGGCTCGCGCTGCTCGACGCGGCGCTCGTACAGCAGTCGCTCGGCCACGCGGCCGCGCCGGCGCCGTTCCTGGCGACGAGCGTGCTGGGGCCGATCGCGTTTGCGGCGGGCACGCCCGCGCAGCAGGCCGAGTGGCTGCCGCGCATCGCGGCCGCGCAGACGGTGCTCGGCGCCGCGTTCACGGAGCTCGTGCACCGCCGCGACGCCGCGGGCGTGCGCGAGTCGAACGGCCGGCTCGACGGCACCGCGCTCTTCGTGATCGACGCGGGCGCGGCCGCCGCCTTCCTCGTGGCGGTGGACCGTGCGCGCATCGCGCTCGTCGCGCGCGACGCCGCCGGCCTCACGGCGACGCCGCTCGCGACGATCGACGCGACGCGCCGCGTCGCCGAGCTGCGCTTCGAGAGCGTCGCGCCGGCCGAGTGGATCGGCGGCGCGGCCGGCGTGCCGGAGCTCGCCGCGCGCGTGCTCGCGGCGGGGCGCGTCGCGCTCGCGGCCGACGTGCTCGGCGCCTGCGAGCGCGCGATCGAGATGGCCGTCGCCTACGCGAAGCAGCGCGTCCAGTTCGGCCGCCCGATCGCGACCTTCCAGGCCGTCAAGCACCTGTGCGCCGAGATGATCGCGGAGCTCGAGCCGGCGCGGTCGCTGGTCTGGTACGCGGCGCACGCGTTCGACCATCGCCCGGAGGAGGCCGTCGCGATGTCGCTGCACGCGAAGGCGCACCTCGCGGAGATCGGCACCCAGATCGTGCGCACCGCGACCGAGGTGCACGGCGGCATCGGCTTCACCAGCGAGCACGACCTGCACCTGTGGTTCAAGCGCGTGGGCCTCGATCGCCAGCTCCTCGGCGGCCCCGAGGTCGTGCGCGCGGAGGGGGCCGCGCTGCACGGCTGGTGAGCCGGCCTGATGGGCCTCGCCGCTCGCCTGCGGCTCGCTACGCGGGAGACGGGCGCGTAGCTTTGGGCGAAGCACGGCGCTCCGATTGCGACCGGCCTGCGGAGGTGATCCATGTCGGTGACGGTCGGCATCGCGGCGCTGTGGCTGCTCTTCGCGGCGACGCACATGGGCATGTCGAGCCGCTCGCTGCGGCCGCGGCTCGTCGCGGCGCTCGGCGAGCGCGGCTTCCTCGGCGTCTACTCGCTCGTGGCGATCGCGGTGTTCGTCGCGCTCGTGTGGCTGTACATGGCGAACCGCCACGAGGGCGCGCTGCTCTATCAGCCGGCCGCGCTCGGCGCGGTCGGCCTCTGGATCTTCTACGTGCTGCAAGGCGTCGCGTGGACGCTCGTCGTGGCGGGCAACGTCTCGCCGAGCCCGGCGGCGCTCGTGCCCGAGGCGATGCGCGCGAAGCAGCCGCGCGGCGTGCACCGGCTCACGCGCCACCCGCTCTTCATGGGCCTCGGGATCTTCGGCGCGCTGCACGTCGTCGTGATGGGCTTCGCGAGCGACGTCGCGTTCTGGGCCGGCTTCCCGCTCTTCGCGATCGCCGGCTGCGCGCACCAGGACCGCCGCAAACGCGTGACGCAGCCCGGGTACCGCGCGTGGTGTGAAGCGACGCCGTTCCTGCCCTTCACGGGCCGTGAGACCCTGCAGGGCCTGCGCGAGCTGTCGCCGCTCGCGATCGCGCTCGGCGTCGCGCTCACCGCGGTGCTGCGCTGGCTGCACGGCCCGCTGTTTCGCTGAGCGCGGTCCGGGCGTTTTCGCTTCCGATCCGCACACCGACGCGGGTAGCATGGAGCCTTCCCTCACTGGAGGGCATGCCATGGCATTCCCGCTTCGCCGACTTCCTCTCCTCGTCGCGACGCTCCTCCTCACCGCGCCGCAGCTCGCGATCGCAGCGCCGCCCACGGTGCCGACGTCGCTCCCGTATCAGGGCCTGCTGCTCGACGGCCTCGGCCAGCCGCGCACCGGCAGCGTCGATCTCACGCTGCGCATCTGGGACGCGGTCGTCGGCGGAACGCTCGTCTACAAGCAGAGCTTCCCCGCGGTGTCGCTCGAAGACGGCGTCTTCAGCGTCCAGCTCGGTCCGACGGGCGAGGCGAGCGACGCGCCGTCGAACCCGCTGACCACGGACCTCGCGACGGCGCTCGCCGGTGACGCGGGCCCGACCGCGCCGGTGCGCTTCCTCGAGATGACGGTCGGCGCCGAGGGACCGCTCTCGCGCACGCAGATCCTCGCGTCGGCGTACGCGGTGCGCGCGGCGAGCGCGGCGACGGCGGACAGCGCGGCCAGCGCGACGGCGGTGGGCGGCTTCTCGGCGGAGTACGTGACGCAGTTCTTCACGCACAGCCTCGCCGACGGCGGCAATCCCCCGAACACGGATCCGAGAGAGGGTCTCGCCGACGTCGACGGCGACGGGCGCGCCAACTTCGTCGACACCGACAACGACGGCGACGGGCTCGTCGACGAGCTCGAGCTCTTGCAGAGCAGCGACATCAACCTCGTGACGCCGACGCTCGCGAGCATCTCGCCCGACTCGGGCTTCACCAACTCGCCGACCGCCGTGACGGTCACGGGCACGAACTTCGACCCCGGGCTCACCTTCACGGTCGGCGCCGAGTCGGCCTCGGTGTCGAACGTGACGGCTACGAGCTTCCAGGCGACGATCGCGCCGCAGGCCGCCGGCACGGTGGACGTCGCCGTCGCGCTGCCGAACGGCCAGAGCGACTCGATCGCGGGCGGCTTCGACTTCATCACGCCGCCGCCGGCGTCGCTTCCGGGCGTCGCGCACGGCGTCTCGCTGGGCGTGGCTCCGAACCTCGCGGTCGCCTACGACCTCGCCGTGCGACCGGGCACCACCGAGATCGCGCTCGCGGGCCGCAAGCAGTACGGCGTCGGCGACGCGACCAGCCCGCTCACCGTGCACCCGCTCGACAGCCGCGGCAGCCCGGGCGAGATCGCGATCGCGTTCGACGGCGCCAACCGCGTGAGCGGCCTGCGCTGCCGCGACGTCGGCGGCTGCGTGGTCGAGGTGCTGGTCGACGCCGACGGCGACGGACAGCTCGTAGACGAGACCGGCGCCGCGATCGAGACGCTGGGCGGCTCCGCGACGCTCGAGTCCGCGCAGCTCGAGCGCAATCCGAGCACGGGCGGCATGGTGGCCGCCTACATCGGACGCGCCTTCGGCGCGCAGGCCGTGGTCGCCCACGACCTCAACGCCGACGGCGACTTCGCCGACGCCGGCGAGAAGCTCGTGCTGGAGCCGGCGGGCGCGTCGGGCCCGAGCAAGAGCGCGCTCGCGGTGGATTCCGCGGGCCGCGTCGCGTACGCCTACTGGGTCGGCGCCGTCGGCGTGCGGCTCGCGTGGGATCGCAACGGCGACGGCGACTTCGCCGACACCGTCTCCGGCAACCCGGAGCTCTCGACGCTCGTCGCGGGCGGCTTCAACTGCTTCGATCTCGCGTTCGACGGCAGCGACGTGCTGATCGCGACGGTGAACGACGGCAGCGGGCAGAAGCTGCTCCGCGACGTCGAGGGCGACGGCGACTTCACCGGCGCGGGCGAGGAGCTGCTGCTCACGACCTCGACGAGCAACTGCACCGAGGTCGCCGCGGCGGCGTCGCAGCCGCTCGCGGTCGCGTGGGCGAACCTCCTGCGCGTGGACCGCAGCGGCGACGGCGACTTCGACGACGCGGGCGAGAGCGAGCTGCTCACCGGGGGCTCGCTCGGCACGTCGGGCGACCTGAAGGAGAACGGCACCGACCGCGTGATCGCGATCGCGGGTCCCAACGCGTACGTCGGCGACACGTCGCCGTGACGGGCGCGGGAGCGACGCGGGTGCGCGCGCGAAGCTCGCTGCGGAGCGGCGTGCTCGGCGCCGTCGGCGCCGCGCTGCTGCTCACCGGCTGCCCGCCGCCGGAGCCGAGCATCGTCGCGCCGCGCGCCGGTGCGCTCGTGGACGACGCGAGCGTCGTGATCGAGGGGAAGGTGCCGCGCCGCTTCACGACCGACGCGAGCGTCGTGCGCGTGGACGGCGTGGACCTCGTCGCGGCGCTGGCGCTCGTCCCGCCGTTCGCGGACGCGAGCGGCAGCGTCGTGATCGGCGACGAGCTGGTGGCGGTCAGCGAGTTCACCTACACGATTCCGCCGACCGGGCCGGTCGTGATCCAGGGCCGGCTCGCGGGGCTCGCCGCCGACGCGCACGTGCTCGAGCTCGAAGCGACGCCGTCGGCCGGCGGCGCGCCCAGCGTGAGGACGCGCGCGTTCGCCGTGGTCGAGTCGTTCACGCTCGAGGCGGAGGTCGCCGCGTCGTCGGGCAAGCCGCCCGCGGGCGTGTTCGCGCCGCCGGGCGGCGGCGCGGGCAACGTGACGCTCGGCGAGTCGCTCGCCGCGCCGCCCGCCTCCGCGCCGGGCGTCGGCACGCTGCGCGCGGGCTTCGTGCCCGTCGCG
>QEVM01000156.1 GCA_003576805.1 Pseudomonadota bacterium
CGGGGGCGCGCGCGCACGGCGCCGCCGCGCCGGCGCGGCTCGGCGTCGGCCGCGCCGAGGCGCGCATCGGCCGCAACCGTCGCGTCGCGGACGGACCGCTCGATCCCGAGGTGCTGGTGGTGCGCGTCGACCGCGCGGACGGCGCGCCGCTCGCGGTTCTCTACACGCACGGATGTCACCCGACCGTGCTCGGCCACGACAACCTCGACTACTCGGCAGACTGGCCCGGCGCGGCGTCGCGCGCGATCGAGGCGGCGCTGCCCGGCGCGACCGCGCTCTTCGCGCTCGGCGCGCACGCGGACGTCGATCCGCGCACGCGCGGCCTGCTCGACTTCGCGGCCGAAGGCCAGAGCGCGGGCGCGAGCTTCGCGGCGATGGAGTCGCTCGGACGCGAGGTGGGCGAGGCGGTCGCGGCCGCCGCGGGCGCGATCCGCAGCGACGCCGACGCCCCGGTCGCGGCGGGCGCGCGCGCGCTCGTGCTCCCGGTGCACGGCGCCGACCGCGACGAAGCCGCGCGCGAAGCGCTGCTCGAAGCCGCGCGGCGGCGCGCGCTCGAAGCGCTCGACCTCGACGCGGGCGCGGATCCCGGCGTCGGCGAGCTCTTCGCGCTGACGCACGAACGCACCCGCCATCTCCCGCGCGACGAGGCGCGGCGCCGGATCGCCGCCGCGCGCCGCTATCTGCGCGATCGCACCGCGCCGCGCTTCGCGGGCGGGCTCGCGGCGAGCGTCGATGCGCAGGTGCTGCGCCTCGGCGCCGCGTGGCTGCTGTGCCTGCCCGCCGAAGCGACGGTGGACGTCGGTCTCGACTGGAAGGCGCGCCTCGCGGGCGCGCGCGGCGCCGTCGTCAGCATCGCGAACGGCTGGTACCGCTATCTGCCGCATCCGCGGAACTTCGCCGAGCCCGACGCGGAGCTGCGCTACGAGATCGCGATGTCGACGTTCGTGCCCGACGCGGCCGCGCGTCTGCTCGACGCCGGCGGCGCGCTGCGCGACGCGCTCGGCTGACGCGCGCAGCGGTTAGCAGCCGATCGCGAGCGCGCAACGGCTTTTCTTCCGCACTGCGATGCTACGTTGGCGATCTTCGCGCAGGATCGTGCGCGCGAGCTTCGGGGGGGACGGCGTCTC
This sequence comes from Pseudomonadota bacterium, assembly GCA_003576805.1. Lineage (GTDB taxonomy): Bacteria > Myxococcota_A > UBA9160 > UBA9160 > PR03 > PR03. The sequence continues at coordinate 1,128 of QEVM01000156.1, forward strand.
GCTTCCAGCCGGTCGTGCGCCGGCCGGAGAGAGGAGGCATGCGCGTGAACCCCGGCCCGCGATCCCTGCGACGCACCCGACACGACGAGCCGACGGCGCTCGACCGCGCAGCGCTCGCCGCCCGCTACCGCAGCGTCCGCGACGCCAGCGTGCGGCTCGCGGCCCCGCTCTCGGCGGAGGACTGCTGCGCGCAGTCGATGCCCGACGCGAGCCCGACGAAGTGGCACCTCGCGCACACGACCTGGTTCTTCGAGACGTTCCTGCTCGAGCGCGCGGATGCGCGCCACGAGCCGTTCCACCCCGCCTTTCGCGTGCTCTTCAACTCGTACTACAACGCGGTCGGCGAGCAGCACCCGCGCCCGCGCCGCGGCCTGCTGACGCGCCCGGGCCTCGACGCCGTGCACGCGTACCGGCGTCACGTCGACGCGCGCATGGAAGAGGGGATCGCGAGCGGCGCGCTCGAGCCGCTCGCCGATCTCGTCGAGCTCGGGCTCCAGCACGAGCAGCAGCACCAGGAGCTGATCCTCAGCGACGCGAAGCACCTGCTCGCGGCGAGCCCGCTGCGTCCCGCGTACCGCGACGACCTCGCCGCGCCGCCGCGGCGTCCCGCGCCGCCGCTGCGCTGGCAGCGCCACGAGGCGGGCCTGCGCGCGATCGGGAGCGACGGCGCCGGCTTCTGCTTCGACAACGAGACGCCGCGGCACACCGTGTTCGTGCACGCCTTCGAGCTGGCGTCGCGCCCCGTGACGAATCGCGAGTTCCTCGCGTTCGTCGAGGCGGACGGCTACGCGCGGCCCGAGTGGTGGCTCTCCGACGGCTTCGCGACCGCGTGCGCCGAGGGCTGGCGCGCACCCTCGTATTGGGAGCGGCGCGACGGCGCTTGGCTCGAGTTCACGCTCGGCGGACTGCGCCCGCTCGATCTCGACGCGCCCGTGTCGCACGTGTCCGGCTACGAGGCCGACGCGTTCGCGCGCTTCGCCGGCGCGCGCCTTCCGACCGAGGCCGAGTGGGAGTTCGCGGCCGCCGCGGCGCCCGTGCGGGGCAACTTCGCCGACGCCGGCCTGCTGCACCCGGCGCCCGCTCCGCCGGAAGCGGGCAGCGCGCCCGCGCAGCTCTTCGGCGACGTGTGGGAGTGGACGCAGAGTCCCTACGTCGCGTATCCGGGCTTCCGGCCCGCGCCCGGCGCGGTCGGCGAGTACAACGGGAAGTTCATGTGCAACCAACTGGTGTTGCGCGGCGGCTCGTGCGCGACGCCGGCCGGCCACGTGCGCGCGAGCTACCGGAACTTCTTCCCGCCGGGCGCGCGCTGGCAATGGAGCGGGCTGCGGCTCGCGAGGGACGCCCGATGAGCGCGCCGGTGCGCCTCCAGGACGTGGCGCCGGATCGCGCGCGCTTTCGAGACGACGTCTGGCACGGGCTCTCGCTCCCGCGCAAGACGCTGCCGTGCAAGTACTTCTACGACGCGCGCGGCTCGGCGCTCTTCGAGGCGATCTGCGAACTGCCCGAGTACTACCCGACGCGCACCGAGCTCTCGATCATGGAGCGCCACGCGGGCGACATGGCGGCGCGGCTCGGCGCTCGCTGCCTGCTCGTCGAGTACGGCAGCGGCAGCTCGCGCAAGACGCGCCTGCTGCTCGACCGGCTCGAGGCGCCGGCCGGCTACGTGCCGATCGACATCTCGCGCACGGCGCTCGCCGCGTCGGCGCGCGCGCTGACCGACGCGTATCCCGCGCTCGAGGTGCTGCCCGTGTGCGCCGACTACACCGAGCCGTTCGATCTGCCGCACCCGCAGCGCACGCCGCTGCGGCGCGCGGTCTACTTCCCCGGCTCGACGATCGGGAACTTCACGCCGCCCGAGGTCGCGAGCTTCCTCGCGCGCATGGCGCGCGTCGCGGGCCGCCGCGGCGCGCTGCTCGTGGGCGTCGATCTGAAGAAGGAGCGCGCGGTGCTCGAGGCCGCCTACGACGACGCCGCGGGCGTCACCGCCGCCTTCAATCGCAACCTGCTCGTGCGCATCAACCGCGAGCTCGGCGGCGAGTTCGACCTGGCGCGCTTCGCCCATCGCGCGCGCTGGGACGAGCAGGCGGGCCGCGTCGAGATGCACCTCGTCGCCGACCGGGCGCACAGCGTGCGCGTCGCGGGGCGCGCGTTCTCCTTCGCGCGCGGCGAGACGATCCACACCGAGAACTCCTACAAGTTCGACCTCGCGCAGTTCGCGGCGCTCGCCGCGGGCGCCGGGCTCGCGGTGCGCGAGGTGTGGACCGACGACGCGCGGCGCTTCAGCGTGCAGCTGCTGTCGGTGGAGGCGTGAGAGCGGTCGCCGCCGCGGCGCGCGCGCTCGCCGCCGCGCTCGGGCTCGCGTGCGCCGCGCCCGCTCCGCCGCCGGTCCTCGATGCGCTGCTTCCGGACGGACGCCGCACCGAGGCGCTCGCCGCGCTCGCCGCCGCCGAGACGCTCGCGCCCGGCGAGTCGTTCCGCCTGCGCGAGATCGGACGCGACGCCCACACGAGTCACCATCTGGTGTGGATCCGGGACCGCGAGCAGCCGCACCGCCACGACCGCCACGATCTCTTCGTCGTGATGCTGCGCGGCCACGGCGCGATGCGGCTCGGCGGCGAGGAGCGGCCGGTCGGCGAGGGCTCGGTGCTCTACGTGCCGCGCGGCACCGTGCACGCCTTCCGCAACGCGTCGGGCGAGGTCGCGGCGGCGTACGCCGTCTACGCGCCCGCGTTCGACGGCGCCGACCGCGTCGACGCCGACTGACGCAGCCGCCGCCAACGCGACGTCGCCTCGGTGCAGACGCGCCCCTCGGCGTCGCGGATCTCGCCTTCCATCCAGAGGTCGCGGCCCTCGCTGCGCACGAGGCGCGCGCGAATCGTGAGCGGCTCGCCGGTCGGCGTGGGGCGCCGGTAGCGCACCGACAGCTCGATGGTGGCGATGTCGAGGTCCTCGCCGGCGTCGGCGGCGGCGTGCGCCGCGTGCCCCATCGCCTCGTCCATGAGCGTCGCCTGGATGCCGCCGTGCGCGACGCCGTCGCGGCCGCACAGGTGCGGCTCGACGACGTAGCGCGTCTCGACGGCGCCGCGTCCGGTCGCCGTGAACGCGAGCCGCAGCCCGCGCTCGTTGTGCGGCGAGCAGCCGAAGCAGTGATTGCCGGGGTCGTCGAACACGATCGGCTCGCCGGTGCCGGGCGAATCTCCGCTCTCGCGCGCGCGCTCGAGCCGCGCGATCCACGCGGCCGGCAGGCCGTGCTCCAAGGCGCCCGCGAGGACCAGGCCGAGGTACCACTCGGCGGGCGCTTCGTCGTCGACGAGGCGCGTCGAGAGATAGGTGTGCGCCTTCACGGGCTCGCCGTCACGCCACACCGAGACCTCGATGCGCTCGTAGCCGCCTTCGAGCCGGTCGAGCGCGGCGAAGTCCGCGTCCGCGATCTCGTACAGCACGCCCCACGTCTCGGCGCCGGGCGCGGGCGCGAGGTTGGCCTTGGCGGTGCCGTCGGCGCCGCGCTTGTCGCAGCGCCACGCGTAGTCGGCGAGGCGCGCCGCGCCGAGCGCGCGCGCCGACGCGATGCGCGTGCCGAGCCGGTCGCTCGCCATGTTGGATCCGTATGCGAAGTACGACGCCACGTTCGCCGCTCCGTCCCGGGTGCGCGGGGCGCACGATAACGCTTCGCGGCGCTACGCTGCCCCGTCTCGCTGCGTGGAGGCGCCGTGTCGAAGCCGTGCCGGATCGAGGCGCAGGGCGGGCTCGCCTTCGCGGTGGACGGCGCCGGGCGCGCGCGCGTCGAGTGGGGCGCGCCGGATTGGCTGGGCGCGATCGGCGCGCGCTTCGCGTCCGCCGGCGCGGCGTGCGAGCCCGCGATCGCGGCGACGCGCGCGCACGCCGGCGCGGACGCGCTCGGCGCGTTCGCGTCGCTCGACGTCGCGTGGAGCGAGTCGCCGCTCGCGGTGCGCACGTCGCTGCGCGCCTACGCGGAGCGGCCGCTGCTCGTGTTCCGCATCGAGGCGGCGGCCGCGCTCGCCGGCTTCGCGAGCGGGCGCTTCGACGAGCCGTCGGTCGCGTGGCCGTGGCTGCGCCCCGCGCTGCGCGCGCCGGGCGGCGTGCCGGACGACACGCGCGTCTTCGGCCACCAGTACACCGAGTTCGCGCTGCCGGCGATGTCGAGCGACGACTGCGCGGGCTTCTTCCTGCTGCCGTTCCGTCCCGCGGTCGCGATGCCGCTGCTGTTCGCCGCGCCCGACGGCCGCACGCTGCTGCTCGCGCCGCTGGGCGCCTTCCACGAGCAGGTGATCGCGGTCCCCCGCGATCGCGCGGGCGCCGCCGCGGGCGTGCGCTGCGGCTGGCACGGCGACCTCGACCAGGCGCCCGCCGGCTTCGCGAGCGAGCTCGCGCTGTGGGCAGGCCCGTCGCCGCGCGCCTGCCTCGACGCCTGGGCGGGGTTCCTGCGCGAGCGACACCGAACGGTGCGACCCGGGCGCTACGCGGACCGGCTCGGCGCGCAGCTCAGCTACTGGACCGACAACGGCGCGGCGTACTGGTACCGCACCGAGCCGGGACGCGGCGGCGTCGCGGGAACGCTCGCCGCGAAGGCGGACGAGATGCGACGCGAGGGCGTGCCGTTCGGGATCTTCCAGCTCGACTCGTGGTTCTACCCGCACCGCGAGCTGCGCCCCTTCGACGCGCCCGACGTCTCGGTGCCGCCGACGGGGCTCGTCACCTGGGACGCGCGGCCCGACGTGCTGCCCGGCGGCATTCCGGCGCTGCGCCGCGCGCTCGGCGATCCGCCGCTCGCGGCGCACTGCCGCCACTTCGCGAGCGACTCGCCGTACTTCGCGCTGCACGAGGCGTGGGTGGACGGCGACCGCGCGCACCCGCAAGACGCCGCGCTCTACGGCGCGCTGCTGCACCAGGCGGCCGGCTGGGGCGTCGAAGTCTTCGAGCACGACTGGCTCGTCGAGTGCTTCCTCGGCGTGCGCGGCCTGCGCGAGGCGCCCGGCCGCGCGCGCGCCTGGCAGGAGGGCGTCGACCGCGCCGCCGGCGAGCACGGCGTCACGCTCCAGTGGTGCATGGCGTCGCCCGCCGACTTCTTCCAGAGCGTGACACTCAAAAACGTCACGTCGATCCGCACCAGCGGCGACTACAAGTACTTCGTCGGCAGCGGCGCGCTCTGGGCGTGGTTCCTGTACGGCAACGCGCTCGCGCGCGCGCTCGGCCTGCACCCGTTCAAGGACGTGTTCCTGACGCGCCGCGACGGCGACGGCCCGCGCGACGGCGATCCGCACGCCGAGGCGGAGGCGCTGCTCGCCGCGCTCTCCGCCGGCCCGGTCGGCATCGGCGACCGCGTCGGCCGCACCGAGCGCGAGCTGCTCTGGCGCACCTGCCGCCGCGACGGCGTGCTGGTGAAGCCCGACGCGCCGATCGCCGCGCTCGACCGCTGCTTCCGCGCCCACGCCGTGCTCGAGCCGGCGCCGCTCGCGGGCGCGACGCACAGCGCGCACACGGCGGGCCGCTGGAGCTACGTCGCGTCGTTCCACGCCGCGAACGCGAAGGAGACGCTGCGCTTCCGGCTCGGCTGGAGCGAGCTCGGCCCGGACGCGCCCGACGGGCCGTGCGTCGCGTACGGCTGGCGCAGCGGGCGGATGGAGCGCAGCGCGCCGGACGGCGGCGTCGACCTCGCGCTCGCGCCGCTCGCCTGGGACTTCCGCGTGCTCGCGCCGATCCTGCCGGGCGACGTCGCGATCGTCGGCGACCCCGCGCTCTACGCGACCGCCGGCGACCGGCGCATCGCCGACGTCCGCGCGATCGCGGGCGGCGTGCGCGTCGACGTGCTCGGCGCGCCGGGCGAGGCGGTGCGCATCCGCGGCTGGGCCGCGCGGCGGCCGGCGGGCGCGGAAGCGCTCGTGCCCGGCGCGCGACACGCGCTGGACGTCGCATGGGACGCCGCCTCCGGGCGCTTCGATCTCGACGTCGCGATCCCGGCCGGCGGCTGCGTGCAGGTCCGCGTGGCATGCGGGTAGCCGCGAGCGCGCCGGCGCGCGCCAACCTGATCGGCAACCCGTCGGATCTCTACGGCGGCGCGGTGCTCGGCTGCGCGGTGCCGTGTCGCGCGAGCGTCGAGATCGACGACGCGCCGCGCCTCGAGCTCGCGACCGGCGCCGAGCGCACGGCCCTCGAGACCGCTTCGGACCTGCGCCTGCGCGGCGATCGCTTCGACGTCGCGCGCGCGGCGCTCGGCGCGCTGCCCGATCCGCTCGCGCTGCGCGCGCGCATCGCGTACCGCAGCGAGATCCCGTACGGGAGCGGGCTCGCCGGCTCGACCGCGCTGCTCGTGGCGCTGCTGCGCGCGCTCGCCGCATGGCGCGGCGAGACGCCGTCGCCGTACGAGCTCGCCGAGCGCTCGCGGCGCACCGAGCGCGAGCTGCTCGGCGTCGCCTGCGGCTGGGTCGACCACTATCTGTGCTGCTTCGGCGGGCTCCGCTACGTCGACCTGCGCGGCAAGGAACGCGACGACGCCGCGCCCGGAGAGCCCTTCGCGACGGTGGAGGACCTCGCGCCGTGGGCGCCCGCGCTCCCGTTCGTGCTCGCCTTCACGGGCGTGTCGCACCACTCCGGCTCGGTGCACGCGCCGATCCGCGCGCGCTGGGAGCAGGGCGACGCCGTGGTGGTGCGCGCGTACCAGCGGATCGCGGCGATCGCGCGCGAGGGCAAGAGCGCGCTGCTGCGCGGCGACTGGCCGCGCCTCGGCGCGCTGATGAACGAGAACCACGCGCTCCAGCGCGAGCTCGGCGGCTCCGGCGCGCCCAACGAGAAGTCGATCGCCGCGGCGCTCGGCGCGGGCGCGCTCGGCGCGAAGCTCGCCGGCGCGGGCGGCGGCGGCACCATCGTCGCGCTCTGGACGGAGCCCGACGCCGCGCCGCTCGAACGCGCTCTGCGCGGCGCGGGCGCCACGCACCTCTACCGCCCGTCGCCCGTCGCGGGCGTCGCGCTCGACTTCGACCGAACCGAGGAGATCCCGTGACCTACGAGACGCTGCTGACCGAGCTCTCCGACCGCGTGCTGACCGTCACGCTGAACCGCCCCGACCGCCTGAACGCCTTCACGACGCGGATGATGGACGACTGGCTCGCGCTGCTCGACGAGATCGACGCGAACGACGACGTGCGGGCGGTGGTCGTGACGGGTGCGGGCCGCGGCTTCTGCGCGGGCGCCGACCTCGGCAGCGGCGGCGGCACCTTCGACGCGAGCCGCGCCGAGAAGCTGGACGAACATCGCGACGGCGGCGGGCGCGTCACGCTGCGCATCTTCGACAGCGTGAAGCCGTTCATCGCGGCGGTGAACGGGCCCGCGGTCGGCGTCGGCGCGACCATGACGCTGCCGATGGACGTGCGCATCGCGAGCGACGCGGCGCGCTTCGGCTTCGTGTTCGCGCGGCGCGGCATCGTGCCGGAGGCGGCGAGCTCGTGGTTCCTGCCGCGCGTGGTCGGCATTTCGCAGGCGATGGAATGGGTCGCGACGGGCCGCGTGTTCGGCGCGCAGGAGGCGCTCGCGGGCCGGCTCGTCTCGCGCGTGGTGCCGGCCGCCGAGCTGCTGCCGGCGGCGCACGCGCTCGCGCGCGAGATCGCGGAGCACACGAGCGCGGTGTCGGTCGCGCTGGCGCGACAGATGCTGTGGAAGATGCTCGGTGCGGATCATCCGATGGAGGCGCACCGGGTGGATTCGAAGGCGATCTTCGCGATGGGGCGGTCGGCGGATGCGTACGAAGGGGTGCAGAGTTTTCTCGAGAAGCGGGCGCCGCGCTTCTCGATGCGGGCTTCGGAGGACATGCCGAAGTTCTTTCCGTTCTGGAAGAAGCGGAAGTTCTCGAAGTAGGTGCGCGGCGGGCTGTGGGGGGCGCGGTGGGGAGGGATTCTCCGCGGCGCGCGACCCGTCCACATCCAGGTGCGGGCATGCGAGTGAGTGACGGCGCGCCGCTCTCGACCGTCGCTCTCGGGTCGCTCGAACCAGGCCGCTCCGAATTCCCTCCCCACCGCTACACACACCGAGAAGTAGGAGACTGCTTCCTGTGTCGTGTAGGGGAGCGGTCAGCTCGGCGCTGCTTCTGGGTGTTGGGGCAGGGGGTCGGTGATGTCGAACCAGGGGGCCTTGCTGGCGGCGAAGATGTGCTCCGTCGGGCGGATGCCGGGGTCGTCGTCGAGGGAGCCGAGCGGGGTGATGGTGTAGTCGCGCGACGGGTCCACGCGCGGAAGCTTGCTGCCGCAGGTGCTGCAGAAGCACTGCATGAAGAACTTCGCTTCCGGGATCTTGTAGCTGGCGATCCGGTCGGCGCCGCGGTCCCAGCGGATCTCGTTCGCGCGGTTCAGCAGGTTGGCGGCGTGCGCGGCGGAGCGCGCCTTGCGGCAGCGCGCGCAGTGGCAGTAGCGCGCGAGGAAGGGCGGCGCGGTGAGCGTGAACGCGACCGCGCCGCAGTTGCAGCCGCCGTGGACGCCGTCGCCCGCGTGCGCGTGCGGGCGGTCGGCGAGGACCGCCGCGTCGACGCCCGGCGGAAAAGCGTCGAAGCGCGGCAGCGCGTCGGTGATCTCGTACCAGGGCGCCTTCGACGCGGCGAAGATGTGCGCGACCGGCCGCACGCCGGGATCGCTCTCGAAGTTGCCCGCGGGCACGAAGGTGAGCTCGCCCTCGGGATCGCCCGGGACCGTCGAGCCGCAGCGGCCGCAGAAGCAGCGCTTCATCCCGGGCGACGACTGCCACTCGACGCGCGACTGCGCGCCGCGCAGCGCGAAGCCCGACGCGGGCGCCATCACGTAGCTCGCGAACGGCACGCCGTGCGCCTTGCGACAGCGCGAGCAGTGACAGTGCGAGAGGAACTGGAACGGGCCGTCGACGTCCCAGGCGACGTCGCCGCACAGACAGCTCGAATGGATCATGGAGTCTCCCGTCGCGCGCCGCGCTCGACGGTAGGCGGGTTCGCCCGGCGATGCGAGGCGCGGTCGCGTCAGCGCGAGGGAAGCGCGCGGGAGTCGGGATCGGGGGCGCGGCGCGCCGCGCAGTGGATCGAGACGCCGATCGGCAGCGGCACGCGGCGCAGCAGCGCCGCCTCGGCGCGCATCAGCAGGTCCATCGCGGCGTTGCGGCCGCCCGGCTCCGGGCGCGTGGTCTCGAAGTCGCGCCCGGTCGCGAACACGCGGAGCCTGCGCGCGAGCCAGATGGCGGGGAAGAGCAGCGACATCCAGTGCGTGACGCGCAGCACCTCGAAGCCGCTCGCCTCGACGAGCGCGCGCAGCTCGCCCGCCGTGAAGCGGCGCGCCGTCATGACGGCTTCGTCGTGCGGCGAGGTGAGCGAGCGATAGCCGGGCACGTCGACCAGCAGCAGCCCGCCGGGCGCGAGCACGCGGCGCAGCTCGCGCAGCGCGGCCGCCGGATCGCGCACCCACTCGTGGTAGAGGACGGAGATCGAGAGCACCGCGCCGAAGGAGCCGTCGGCGAACGGGAGCGCCGTCACGCTGCCGCGCACCAGCTCCGGCAGGCCGCGCGTGCGGCAGCCGGCGAGCGCTTCGGGCGCGTAGTCGAGCCCGACGCGCCGCCCGCGGCCTTCGAGCTGCGCGAGGTTGCCGCCGGTCCCGCAGCCGGCGTCGAGGATCGCGCGCTCGCGCCAGTCGGGCGCGAAGCGCTCCAGGTGCCAGCGCAGCACGCGGCGCATCTGGCGGTACCACCAGTGCGCGTCCTCGACACGCAGCAGCGTCGCGTACTCTGCGCTCCGCATCAGGCGCTTCGCTGCAGCCGTGCGATCAGAGGAAGACGGGCCAGAGCGCCGTCGCGACGAGGCCGGCGGCGAACAGCACGCCGGCGAGGCGGGTCAGCAGGAAGGCCCACGCGACGTACCAGAGCGGCCAGAGCGGATAGCCCGGCGGCGGCGCGTCGGGCTTCGGCGTGCGGAACACGCGCATCACGCCCCACGCGCGCGGCAGCGCGGCGAGCGTCGCCAGCGTCCAAACGCCGAGCGTGCCGGTCAGCACGAGCAGCACCATCACCGCGAAGAACGAGAGGATCAGCGCCTGCGCGGCGAAGCGCGCCTGCGCGTCGCCGAGCAGCACCGGCAGCGTGCGGATGCCCTTCGCGGCGTCCGCTTCGAGCTTGTCGATGTGCTTGCCGAACAGCACGACGGTGACGAGCAGCGCGTAGGGCAGGCTCGCCGCGAACACCCAGCCCGGCGCGCTGCCGGTCGTGACGAAGTAGGTGCCGCCGATCATCAGCGGACCCCACACGATCGCGACGCCGGGCTCGCCGAAGCCGCGGTGCTTGAGCTTCAGCGGCGGCGCCACGTAGAAGACGCTGATGAACAGGCCCGCGAGCGCGAACGCGTACACCAGCGGGCCGCGCTCGGCGCCGAGGTAGACGAGGATCGCGAGGTCGATCGCGTTGGCGGCGGCGATCGCCGCGACGAGGCCGCGCTTCGACACGAGGCCGTTCAGGATCGGGTGCGGCGCGTACTGCCCACGCACGTAGCTCGTGGAGTCCACGCCGCCCGAGAGGTCGAACCAGTCGTTGATCATGTTGTTGGCGGCGTGCGCCACCAAGATGCCGAGCAGCGCGAGCGCGAAGAGGCCCCAGTTCGCGTCGGCGCGCTCCGGGCCAGCGACGGCGAGCAGGCCGCCGAGCACGCCCGACGTCAGCGTCATCGGGAACACGCTCGCGCGCACGATCAGCAGCCAGCGCGACACCGCGTCCATCTCGTACTGCGAACCGAGGTTCTGCGTGCGCAGCACCTCGGCCCAGTTGCGCCAGGCCGGCCGCGCGGTGCGCGGCGCGAGCGACGGATCGGCGGTCTGGCCGGCGGACGCCATGAAGAGCCTCCAGGGCTGGCGGGAAGACGGCGCAACCTAGCCCATCGACCCCGAGCGTCGAGACGAGCGTCGCGGCTGCGCGCGCTGCGTCGGCTAGGGAACCTCTGAAAAAGCCGCCCGGCATGGTAGAAGAGAGCCGGGGGGGATGACGTGGCTCATCAGAGGACGTTTGCGTCGGAGGCTTGGCG
>QEVM01000157.1 GCA_003576805.1 Pseudomonadota bacterium
GTCGCGCTGGCTGGCGCCGCTCGCGGGTCTCGCGGAGCGGGCCGGCGCGCTGCTCGCCGTCGCGCCGCGACTGCGCGACGCGCTCGAGCGCGCCGCCGCCGCGCGCGCTTAGGACGGATGTCCTAGAGCCCGAGGTCCTCGAGCGAGCCCGCCGCGAGCGACTCGAGATCGACGTAGCTGCGCGACGGAACGCCGTCGGCCGCCAGCTCGCACAACGAGCGCGAGCAGCGCTCGCGTCCGAGCTTCGCGTAGAGCCGGCGCGCGGTCTCCTGCGCCGCGTCGCCGGGATCGGCGTCGAAGCGGCACACGAGGACGTCGCTGTCCTTGCGCTCGATCACGAGATCGAAGACGACGGTCGAGACGCCTTCGGGCTCGCCGACGTGCGCCGCGAGCGCGGAGAGGATGCGCGCCCAGGGAAGCAGGCGCGGCTCCGCGCCTTCGCGGAAGCGGACGCCGTCCGCGACGACTTCGGCCCACGGCAGCACCTCGACGCGATAGCGCTCCGCGGCGTCGCTGCCGTGACCCAGACCGAAGCCCGCCGGATCGAACTCGCCCATCGAACCCCCACGGGTGCCGCCGGTTCGGATCGGCCGGTGCGCAACCACGCTTGACCGTGGGTGGCCGCGAGCCGCGGGGAGGTGCGTGCGCGCACGTTCGACCGGGTCCGTGAAAGCCCCGGATCCGGCGCATTCCGTCCGGGGCGCGCCGTTCTCATCGGCTAGCGTCGAGCGGTTCATGTCGATCCCGAGCCGCCGCGGCAGCCTCGTCGATCCCTGGCGCAGCGAGCGCTCGTGCGTGCTGGCGCGACGCGGCATGGTCGCGACGGCGGTGCCGATCGCGTCGGCGGCGGGCGTCGACGTGCTCGCGCGCGGCGGCAACGCGATCGACGCGGCGATCGCGGCGGCGGCGGTGTTGTGCGTCGTCGAGCCCATGATGACCGGCGTCGGCGGCGACGCGTTCGCGCTGCTGTGGTCGGCGCGCGAGGGGCGCGTCGTCGGACTCAACGGGAGCGGCCGCGCGCCCGCCGCCGCGAGCTGTGAGCGCTACCGCGCGCAGGGCCTCGCCTCGATCGCGCCCGCCGGCATCCTGTCCGCGACGGTGCCGGGCGCCGTGCATGCCTGGGAGACGCTCTCGCAGCGCTTCGGCGCGCTGCCGTTCGGCGCCGTGCTCGCGCCCGCGATCCGCGCCGCCGAGCACGGCTTCCCGGTGACCGAGCTGGTCGCGCACTACTGGGATCTGCTCGCGCGGCTCGGCTGTCTGCGCAACGACGCGGCGCGCGCCGCGTGGCTGCCCGGCGGGCGCGCGCCGCGCGCCGGCGAGTGGTTCCGCGCGCCGGGACTCGCGCGCGTGCTGCGCGACGTCGCGGACGGCGGCGCGCGCGCCTTCTACGAGGGCGACGCCGCGCGCGCGATCGTCGCCGCGTCGCGCGCGGAGGGCGGCTGCTTCGAGCCCGAGGACCTCGCGAAGCACGCGTCCACGTGGGTCGAGCCGATCGCGACGACGTATCGCGGTGCCGAGGTGGTCGAGCTGCCGCCGAACGGCCAGGGCGTCGTCGCGCTCGAGGCGCTGAACGTGCTCGAGTGCTTCGAGCCTGCGCCGCCGACGTCGGCGCGCGACTGGCACCTGCGCATCGAGGCGATCAAGCTCGCGTTCGCCGATCGCGCGGCGTACCTCGCCGATCCCGAGCACGCGCAAGTCGACACCGCCGCGCTGCTGGACAAGGGCTATGCGCGGCGGCGCGCGGCGCGCATCGGCGAGCGCGCCCTCGACGCGCCGCCGCCCGGCCTCGCGGGCGACACCACGTATCTGTGCGCCGCCGACGAGCAGGGCAATCTCGTCTCGTTCATTCAGAGCCTCTTCACGGGCTTCGGCTCGGGCGTCGGCTGCGGCGACACGGGCATCGTGCTCCAGAGCCGCGGCGCGGGCTTCGTGCTCGACCCCGCGCACCCGAACTGCCTCGCGCCCGGCAAGCGCCCGTTCCACACGATCATCCCCGGCATGCTGCTGCGCGACGGCCGCCCGCGCATCGCGTTCGGCCTGATGGGCGGCGACGTGCAGCCGCAGAGCCACCTCAACTTCGTGGCGAACGTCGTGGACCTCGGCCTCAACGTGCAGGAGGCGCTCGACCGCCCGCGCTTCCGCTACCAGGGCGGACGCGCCGTCGCGATCGAGGCGCCCGGCCTCGCCGTCGACGAGGGCGGCGCGCTCGGCGACGCGCTCGCCGCGCGCGGCCACGAGGTGGTCGCGCCCGGCGCCGCGTTCGCCGACGTCTTCGGCGGCGGCCAGGCGATCGAGGTGCTGGAAGACGGCACGCTCGCCGGCGCGAGCGACCGCCGCAAGGACGGCTGCGCGCTCGGCTGGTGGGGCTAGCTCGTCAGGCTGGCGAGCGCTTCGTCGAGCGAGAGGTCCTCGCGCAGCTTCTGGCGCCAGTCCATGAGCTTGCGCATGCGGTTCATGCCGACCGCGCCGGTGAGGCGGCCGTCGCGGCCGAAGACGGCGACGAAGCGGCGCGCCTCGAGGCTGCCGTCGACGACGCGGAGCTCGTCGCTGCCGCGCGGGCGGCCCGCGACGGCGAGCTTGGCGTCGTACTGATCCGACCAGACGTAGGGCACGGGCTCGTAGCTCTTCGCGGCCGCCGGGCCGTGCAGCAGCGTCGCGACGGCGGCCTCGGCCTGCTCGACCGCGTTGGTCCAGTGCTCGACGCGCATCGACTCGCCGTAGCGCGCGTGCCAGAAGCGCGCGACGTCGCCCGCGGCGACGACGCCGGGCGCGGCCGCGCAGGTACCGTCGCACACGACGCCGTCGCGCAGCTCGAGGCCGGAGCCCTCGAGCCACTGCGTCTCGGGCCGCACGCCGATGCCGACGACGACGACGTCGGCGGGCAGCACGCTGCCGTCGGCGAGGCGCACGCGCTCGACGCGCCGCTCGCCTTCGATCGCGGCGACCGCGACGCCCGTGCGCACGTCGACTCCGTGCTCGCGGTGCAGGTCGGCGAAGAGCGCGCCGAGCGTCGGGCCGAGCGCCTGCTCGAGCGGCTGGCCGAGCGCCTCGACCATCGCGACGTCGAGACCGCGCTGGCGGCAGCTGGCCGCGACTTCGGCGCCGATGAAGCCGCCGCCCACGACGACGACGCGCGGCCCGCGCGCGAGCGCGTCGCGCAGCGCGAGCGCGTCGTCGACGCTGCGCAGCACGAAGACGCCCTCGAGGTCCGGCTGGCCGGGCAGGCGGCGCGGCGACGCGCCCGTCGCGATCACGAGCCCGTCGAAGCCGATGCTCTCGCCGCCGGCGAGGTGCACGCGTCGCGCCTGCGTGTCGAGTCGCTCGGCGCGCACGCCGAAGCGCAGCTCGGCGTGCAGCGCGGAGATCTCGCCGCGCGCGAGCCCGATCCGCTCGGGGCCCCACTCGCCGCGCAGCACCTGCTTCGAGAGCGGCGGGCGGTCGTAGGGGGCGTGCGGCTCGGCGCCGATCCAGTCGATGCGGCCGTCGAAGCCGCTGCGGCGCAGCGCCTCCACCGCGCGCAGGCCGGCGAGCGACGCGCCGACGACGGCGACGCTTTTCAGCGTCACTTCGCGCCTCCGACGCCGAGCTCCTCCGCGAGCTCGACGAACGAGGCGAGCGTGGCGTGCGCGCGCGGCGGCGCGGGCCGGCCCGGCGGCGGCGCGGCGCGCCGCTCGCGGTCGATCCACACCGCGTGCAGGCCGGCGCCGAGCGCGCCGAGCACGTCGCACTCGTAGTTGTCGCCGGCCATCAGCGCGCGCGCGGGCGACGCGCCGACCGCGGCGAGCGCGCGCGCGAAGCTGCGCGCGTCGGGCTTGCCGAAGCCGACCTCGCCCTCGACGACGATCACGTCGAAGAAGCGCGCGAGGCCGAAGCGCTCGATCTTGGCGCGCTGCGCGTCGGCCGCGCCGTTGGTGACGAGGCCGAGCGCGGGCGCCTTCTCGCGCAGCCGCGCGAGCGCGTCGAGCGCGCCGTCGAAGGGCGCGAGCGACTCCTCGCGCAGCCGCGTGTACAGCTCGGCGACGTCGTCCGCGACCGCGAACGAGGCGCGCCCGAACGACTCGCACACGTGGCGCAGCACCGCGCGCCGCGAGGCGCGCATGTCGAGGCGTCCCGTGCGGTGGCGCTCGTCGTCGCTCCAGTACCACTCGCTGCTCGCGCGCAGCTGCGTCGCGACGGCGGCCGGCTCGACGTCGCCGAGCGCGCCCGCGAGCGCGTGCGCGACCGCGCTCCACGCGGCGTCGAGCCCCGCGGACGCGTCGAGGATGGTGTCGTCGAGGTCGAGCAGCAGCGCCTCGAGCGGAGTCGTTCGCCAATGCAGCACGCGCGGCAATGTAGCGGTAGCTTCCGCGCGTGTCCGAGCCGGCTCCCCGCATCCTGCTGCTGCGCTTCTCCGGTGAGATCGCGACCAAGGCGAAGCCCACGCGGCGGCGCTTCGAGGCGCGGCTCGTGCGCAACGTGCGCGACGCGCTGCGCGGCGCCGGCGTCGACGCCGCCGTGACGCGCACGCGCAGCCGCATCTTCGTCGCGAGCGGCGATCCGCGCGCGGCCGACGCCGTGGCGCGCGTCTTCGGCGTGCAGTCGCTCTCGGTCGCGACGGTGCACCCGGCCGAGAAGCTCGACGACGTCGTGCACGCCGCCTACGAGTGCTTCCGCGACGCCGTCGCCGGCAAGCGCTTCGCGGTGCGCGCGCGGCGCGTCGGCGACCGCTCGCGCATCGGCATCGAGCCGCGCCAGATCGAGCGCGCGCTCGGCGCGCGCCTGCTGCCGCACTCCGCCGGCGTGCACCTCGACGCGCCGGAGGTCGTCGCGGGCGTCGAGCTGCACGAGGGCAACGCCTATCTGTGCAGCGACGAGCGGCGCGGGCCCGCGGGCCTGCCGCTCGGCGTCGAGGGCGGCGCGGTCGCGCTGCTCTCGGGCGGCTACGACTCCGCGGTGGCGGCGTGGCAGATGATGCGGCGCGGCGTCCACCTCGATTACGTGTTCTGCAACCTCGGCGGGCGCACGCACGAGCTCGGCGTGCTGCGCGTCGCGCAGGTGCTCGGCGCGCGCTGGTCGTACGGCGACCGGCCGCACCTGCACGCGGTGGACTTCGACGCCGTCGCCGCCGACATCCGCGCCAAGGCGAAGACGCGCTGGTGGCAGATCCTGCTGAAGCGCCAGATGCTGCGCGCGGCCGAGGCGCTCGCGTCCGAGCGGCAGGCCGAGGCGATCGTCACCGGCGACGCGATCGGGCAGGTGTCGTCGCAGACGCTCTCGAACCTCGCGGTGATCTCGCAGGCCGCGACGCTGCCGATCCTGCGCCCGCTGATCGGCGCCAACAAAGACGACATCATCCGGCTCGCCGAGCACGTCGGCACGGCGCGCGTGTCGGCGGTGGTGGACGAGTACTGCGCGATGGTGCCGTCGCATCCGGCGACCACCTCGCGCGCCGACGCGATCGCGGCCGAGGAGGCGCGGCTCGACGCGTCGCTGCTCGCGCAGGCGATCGCGGCGCGGCGCGTCTTCGACCTGCGCCACCTCGATCCCGACGCGCACGGCGTGCCCGAGCTCGAGGTGGACGCGATCCCGGACGACGCGACCGTGATCGACCTGCGCTCGCGCACCGCGTTCGCGGGCTGGCACTGGCCCGGCGCGCTCCAGCTCGACTTCGACCGCGCGCTGGCGGCGTACCGCTCGTTCGCGAAGGACCGCCGCTACGTGCTCTACTGCGAGTTCGGGCTCAAGAGCGCGCACCTCGCCGAGCGCATGCGCGCCGAGGGCTTCGACGCCTCGAACTTCCGCGGCGCGCTGCGCGGCGTCGTCGCGCTCGCGAAGAGCCGCCGGCTCGCGGCGCCCGAGGCGATCGAGTGAGCGCCGCGTGAGCGGAAGCCTCTCGCGCCGCATGCTGCTCGGGCTGGTGCTGGGCGCGAGCCTCGGCACCGCGGCGCACTTCGCGGCGCCCGGCGCGGCGTGGCTCGACGCGATCGTCGAGTACGTCACGGGGCCGATCGGCACGATCTTCCTGCGCCTGCTCTCGATGCTGGTGATCCCGCTCGTCGTGCCGGCGCTCGCGCTCGGCGTCGCGGGCCTCGGCGACCTGCGCCACCTCGGCCGCGTCGGCGTGCGCTTCGGGCTCTACACCGTCGCGGTGAGCTCGATCGCGGTCGTGCTCGGCATCGCGCTCGTCGAGATCGTCGGGCCCGGCCGCGGGCTCGATCCCGCGCTCGCGGAGCGGCTGCGCGCGGGCGTCGCGGGCGGCGCGCCCGCGACGGCGAACCCGCTCGCGAGCCGCTCGGGCGCCGACTTCTTCGTGCAGCTCGTGCCGAGCAATCCCGTCGCCGCGCTCGCGCAGAGCGACATGCTCGCCGTGATGGTGTTCTCGCTGCTGCTCGGCGTCGGCCTCGCCGCCGTGCGCACCGAGCCGGCGCGCCGGCTCGAGGAATCGCTGCAAGGCCTCTTCGACGTGGTGATGTGGCTGCTCGGGATGGTGATCCGGATGGCGCCGGTCGGCGTCGCCTGCCTGGTCTTCACGACGACGGCGCGGCTCGGCTACGAGGTGTTGCAGCAGCTCGCCGCCTACGTCGGCGTCGTGGTCGGCGCGCTCGCGTTCCACATGTTCGTCACCTACTCGGCGTCGGTGTACTGGCTGGGCGGCATGCGCCCGCTCGTGTTCTTCCGCGGCGTGCGCGCGGCGATCCTGACCGCCTTCTCGACCGCGTCGAGCAACGCGACGCTGCCGACCGCGCTGCTCGTCGCGGAGCGCGAGCTGCGCCTGCCCGCGCACGTCTCGCGCTTCGTGCTGACGATCGGCTCGACCGCCAACCAGAACGGCACGGCGCTCTTCGAAGGCGTCACCGTCCTCTTCCTCGCGCAGCTCTACGGCGTCGATCTCGCGCTCGGCCAGCAGCTCGCGGTCGTGGGCGTGTGCATCCTCGGCGGCATCGGCACCGCGGGCGTGCCGGCGGGCTCGATCCCGGTCGTCGCGATGATCCTCGGGATGGTCGGCGTCCCGGCCGAGGCGATCGGCCTGATCCTCGGCGTGGACCGCTTCCTCGACATGTGCCGCACCACGGTGAACGTGACCGGCGACCTCGCGGCGGCGGTGGTGGTGTCGCGCGGCGAGAAGATCGCGGGCTGAGCGGGAGAGCTGCATGGGCATGCGCTGGGACGAGGCGGTCGCCGCGGCGACCGGGCCGGGCGGGCCGTTCGAGATCGCAGAGGCCGACGTGCTCGGGCGGCGCACGAAGGTGTTCGCGAAGGCGCCGCCGTCGCTGCGCGCGCTCTTCGACGGCGCGCGTTCGCGCGGCGGCGAGATCTTCCTCGTCTACGAGGACGAGCGCTGGAGCTTCGCCGAGACGATGGCGAAGGTGGACGCGCTCGGCGCGGCGCTCGTCGCGCGCTACGGCGTCGCACCGGGCGATCGCGTCGCGATCGCGATGCGCAACTACCCGGAGTGGGTGGTCGCGTTCGCCGCGATCACGTCGGTCGGCGCGATCTCGGTGTCGATGAACGCGTGGTGGACCGCCGACGAGCTCGACTACGCGCTCGGCGACTGCGGCGCGCAGGTCGTCGTCGCCGACGCGGAGCGCAGCGCGCGGATCGCGCCGCTCGCCGCGAAGCACGGCTTCCGCACGATCGCGGTGCGCACGCCCGCGCCGCTGCCGTCCGGCGCCGACGCGTGGGACGACGTCGTCCGGCCGGGCGCCGCGCTGCCGCCCGTCGAGATCCATCCCGACATGGACGCGACCATCCTCTACACGTCGGGCACGACGGGGCATCCGAAGGGCGCCGTCTCGACGCACCGCGCGGTGCTCTCCGCGGTGCTCGCGTTCGGCTGCCGCGCCTGGATCAACGCGGCGATCGGCCAGGGCCCGCCGAAGGACCACCCGTTCCCGACCAGCTTCATCCTGATCGTGCCGCTCTTCCACGTGACGGGCTGCGTCGCGGTGATGCTCTCGTGCCTCGCGGCCGGCAAGAAGCTCGTCGTGATGTACAAGTGGGACCCGGCGCGCGCGCTCGAGCTCGTCGAGCGCGAGCGCATCACCAACTTCGTGGGCGTGCCGACGCAGAGCTGGGATCTGCTCGAGTGCCCCGACTTCGCGCGCCGCGACACGTCGAGCCTGCTCTCCGTGGGCGGCGGCGGCGCGCCGGCGCCGCCGGAGCTGGTGCGCCGCGTCGACAAGAGCTTCCGCGCCGCGCGCCCGTCGATCGGCTACGGCATGACCGAGACCAACGCCTACGGCCCGGGCAACTCGGCCGACGACTACGTGCGCAAGCCGACGAGCTGTGGGCGCGTCGTGCCGGTCGCCGAGATGCGCGTCACCGACCCGGACGGCCGCGTGCTCGGGCCGGACGAGGTGGGCGAGCTCTGGTTCCGCGGGCCGATGCTGATCCGCGGCTACTGGAACCGGCCCGAGGCGACCGCGGAGACGATCGTCGACGGCTGGCTGCGCAGCGGCGACGTCGGCCGCATCGACGACGAAGGCTTCGTCTACGTGCAGGACCGCGCCAAGGACATGGTGCTGCGCGCCGGCGAGAACGTGTACTGCGCCGAGGTCGAGGCGGCGCTGTACGAACACCCGGACGTGTACGAGGCGGCGGTGTTCGGCGTCCCGCACGAGCGGCTCGGCGAAGAGGTCGCGGCGGCGGTCGTGCCGAAGCCGGGCCGCGCGATCGACGCCGACGCGCTGCGCGGCTTCCTCGCCGAGCACCTCGCGCCGTTCAAGGTGCCGACGCGCATCGACGTCTCCGCCGCCGCGCTGCCGCGCAACCCGGCCGGCAAGGTGTTGAAGCGCGCGCTGCGAGATGGCATCGTCGCCGGGCGCGCGCGGCCCTCCTGAGCGACACGCGCAAGTGTTCCTCGAACCTCCCCCCAGCGACTCTCATCGATCTCGATCCACACGGGAGGTCTCCGCATGCCCAGCGTCCGCCTCGTCTCGATGCTCTTCGTCCTGCTCGTCGCCGCCGCCCCGGCCGGCGCCCTCCGCGTCGAGCACTTCCTCGGCACGCTGACGGTCGAGATCTTTCCCATCCCGGCGCTCACCGTGTCGGGCGAGGGACTCGCGACGCTCGACGAGGACGGCGTCCCGCACGTCTCGCTCGACCTGCCCGCCTCGGCGGTGCAGGGCGGCGCGGCGCGCGTCGTCGTGTCGCAGACGTCGATGGGCACGTGGTACGGGCCGGCGAACTCGCTCTACCCGGTCGCCGAGGTGGAGCTCTCGCTGCGCAACGGACCCGCGCAGCTCGCCGACGGCGCCGGCACGATGCCGCTGCGCGGCCTCTACCGCGCCTGCCTGTGGAGCGCCTGCGACGCGGCGATCGCGAAGGTCGCGGTGCCGCTCACGCAGGGCGGGACGCGCGGCGTCGGAATCGGCGGGACGTTCACGCTGCCGGCGCAGGGACCCGACGCCTTCATGGCGCTCACCGTGGTCGGCGCGCCGTGGACGACGGGCAGCGTCACCGTGACCACCTACTACGGCGGCACCGAGCAGCGTCGCGGCTCGGTGCTCGCGCCGGACGGCGGCACGACGTTCGCCGCCGCCGCGCGGCACGGCGGCGTGATCGAGATGGTGACGCCGATCGCCATCTACCTCGGCGACCAGTACGGGCCGACGCACCGCTTCGGCAGCATCGCGACCTTCAGCGCGGTGTTCGCGCCCGAGCCGGGCACCGCGGTGCTGCTCGGGATGGGATCGGCCGCGCTCGCGCTCGCGGGCCGGCGGCGCTGCCGCGCGCGTCAGTAGGCGCCGGGATAGAGCAGCCCGAGCGCTGCGCCGAACGCGGCGCGGAAGATCGGCCCGAACACGTTCCACGCGACGACGATGCCGGCGATCGCGAGGAAGGGCTGGCGCATCCACGCCTGCACGCGCTGCGCGAGCGACTCGGGGAGCAGCAGCGGCAGCGCGCCCGCGCCGTCGAGCGGCGGCAGCGGCAGCAGGTTGAAGAGACACAGGATCAGGTTGAGCGTGAAGAACGCGGAGACGAGGTACGCGGCCGACGCGGCGAGTCCGCCGCGCGTCGCGGCCGCGACCTGCCCGCCGCTCACCGATTCGGGGATCGCGAACACGCCCGCCGCGATGCAGGCCCAGATCAGCGCGCTCGCGGCGAGCACGAGGAAGAGGTTCGCGCCCGGCCCCGCGAGCGACATCCACGCCGCGCGGCGCGGATGCGCTGCGGCCCAGGCCGGGTCGTAGGGCGCGCTCGCGTAGCCGATCGGCCAGCCCGACGTCACCGCCGTGAAGATCGGCAGCAGCACCATGCCGAACGGCTCGCGCCGCACGTGCGGCCGCGGGTCGAGCGTCACCTGCCCGCCGTGGTACGCGGTGGGATCGCCGCCGCGCAGCGCCGCCCACGCGTGCGCCGCCTCGTGCAGCGACGTCGAGAACAGGAACACGACGTACCAGACGAGTCCGTCGATCGCCTGCTCCAACTCAGGACTCCGCGCGCACGCCGGGCAGGCCGTCGATGCTCGCGGCGTTGCGCTCGGCGCGGTACTCGCGCACGCCGTCCGGCCCCTTGCGCTCCGCCCACGCGGGAAGCTGGTCGCGGTCGCGCTCGAAGCGGTAGACGGGGACGCCGTAGCCGCACGAGTCCGCGATGCGGCCGAGCGCGACGCGGACGACGGCGCGCACGCCCGGGTGCGCGGGGAAGCGCTGCGCAAGCGCGGCGAACTCCGCGTCGCCGGGCTCGACCGCGACGCCGCGCCCGTACAGGCGCAGGAGGCGCGGCGGCCCCGCGAACGCGCAGAAGAGCAGCGTGATGCGCCCGTTCTCGCGCAGGTGCGCGATCGTCTCGACGCCGCTCCCGGTGAGGTCGAGGTAGGCGACCTCGCGCGGCCCGAGCACCGCGAACGAGTCGAGCCCCTTCGGCGACACGTTCACGTGTCCGTCCGCCGCGAGCGGCGCGGTCGCGACGAAGAACATCCGCTGCGCGGCGATCCACGCGGCGAGGTCGTCGTCGATCGCGTCGAAGGTCTTGCTCATGGCGGCTCCCGCGTCTGGCGCGCGGCGCGAGTGTGCAGGCTCCGGCGCCGGCGCGCCCGCCGCGATCAGCCGGCGGTGCGCTCGACCAGCTCGATGCGGTTGCCGAACGGGTCGTCGACGTAGGCGCGGCGTTCGCCGGCACGCACCGCGGCATCGACGCCGCTCGTCTCGGCGCCGCACGCGCGGCAGCGCGCGAGCAGCGCGTCGAGGTCCTGCACCGCGAAGGCCGGGTGCGCCTTGCGCGCGGCGCGGAAGTCCGGCTCGACGCCGAGGTGCACGCGCACGCCGCCGCGCTCGAACCAGCAGCCGCCGCGCGCGGCGAGGTCGGCCGGCTTCGCGACCTCGCGCAGCCCGAGCGCTTCGACGTAGAACGCGCGCGCTCGCGGCTCGCCGCCCGGCGGCATCGCGAGCTGCACGTGGTCGATCGCGACGATCACGGCGCCGGGGCGGGCGGCGCGGGGACGGGCGGCGGCGGCGGCGCGCCGACCGACGCGTGGTCGACGAGGAAGCGCCAGCCGGCGTCCGTCTTCACGAGCAGCTCGGAGGTGCGCACCGTCGTGACGACGGGCTTGCCGTCCGGGCCCGCCGACGTGAGCGTCCAGCGGCCGATCGCCGAGATGTGCTTGGGCGACAGCTCGTGCGCCCGCACCTCGTCGAGCCGCATCACGACGCGCGAGTCGGCGCGGCACTCGCCCGGCACGAGCGCCGCGATCTCCGACTTGCCGTGCGCGACGGCGCCCTCGGTCGGGAAGATCACGCTCGCGTCGTCGGCGTAGAGCGCGAGCACGGCCTCGACGTCGCCCGCGGAGCAGGCGGCGCCGAAGCGCTCGTCGAGCTGGCGCGCGATGGCGTCGGCGCTCTCGGCGCGCGCGGCGAAAGGTGCGAGGCAGACGAAGCCGGCGACGACGAGGCGGCGGAGCATGGCGTCCTCCGATGCGCGCGGAGCGCGCGCTGCGACCGCAGCATCGCACACCGCGGCGCGGCGGAAGGCGCGGCGCTACTCGGCGACGGCGCGCTCGCGCACGAGCCGCTCGCGCTCGGCGGGCGGAAGCGCGCGGAAGCGGCGCCAATGCTCGCGCAAGCGGTCGCGCTCGGCGGGCGCGAGCGACTGCCAGCGCGCGACGTTGCCCTCCGCGCGGGCGCCGGGCGCGGGCGCGGCGCGATCCGCCGCGCCGCCGCC
>QEVM01000418.1 GCA_003576805.1 Pseudomonadota bacterium
CGGCGCCCGCCGACGACGCGCTCGACGAGGCCGGCCGCGCGCTCTTCGACGCGTTGCGCCGCTGGCGCCTCGAGCTCGCGCGCCGCGAGGGCGTGCCGCCCTACGTGGTCGCGAGCGACCGCACGCTGCGCGACGTCGCGCGGCTGCGCCCGCGCGACCTCGCCGAGCTCGAGCAGGCGCACGGCATCGGCCCCGCGAAGGCGCAGCGCTACGGTGGCGAGCTGCTCGCGCTCGTGCAGGGCGGCGCGCCCGCGTAGCCGGGTGATCGCGCTCGCCTCCGGCTCGCTGCGCGCTCAGAAGCGCTTGCTCCAGAACACGTCCGCGCCCGACTGGCCCTTCGGGCTGATCTCGCTCTGCACGCTCCAGCTCGGGCGGAAGCGCCACTCGATGCGCACCGCCTGCTCGAACGCGCCGATCGACTGCGCCGCGTGCACCGACACGCCCGGCGCGATCTCGCCGCCGATGCCGACGCCCGGACCGCTCTCGCCGCTGCTCGCCTGGAGCGAGAGTCCGCCGACGGACGGCCCGCCGCCGAGCGCCGCGCCGACCTGCGTCGCGACGAGCCGCCCCACCACCTGCGTCGCCGCCGACTGGAGCTGCGCCGACTCGTTCGCGCCGAGCGACGCCGCGGGCCGCTCGAACGCGAGATACGAGAGCAGGTCGCTCTCCGAGAGCGGCGGGTCGCTCTCGAGCGTCGCGCGCGGCGCCGACGCGCGCCCCGACACGATCACGCGCAGCGTCACGTCGCGCAGCCGCCGCACCGCGACCACGTCGAGCTGCGGATCGAGCGCGCGCGTGCCGGGCAGCGTCACGACGCCGCGCTCGATCTCGAAGACGCGGTCCTGGAAGCGGTAGCGCCCGTCCTCGACCTCGAAGCTGCCGGCGAAGGTCGGCTCGGCGCCGGGCTCCTGGAGCACCCGCACGCGTCCGTCGACGTCCAGCTCCGCGCCGCGCCCGCGCACCGCTGCGTCGCGCACGACGAGCGCGACGTCGACGTCCCAGGGCGCGACGAAGTCCGGCACGCCGCCGCCGCCGAGCGACTCGCGCGCCTCGAGCTCGGGCACCCCGTGCACGCGGATCTCGCTCCAGGTCGGGTCGCTGCGCTCGGGCAGCTCGACGCGCGCGCCCGCGAGCAGCAGCTCGCCGCGCAGGGCGAGCGCGGGCCAGCGACCCGCCAGCGTGAGCGCGCCGTCCAGCGCGCCCTGCGCCGGCAGGCCGGGCGGCAGCGCGAAGGCGTCCGCGACGAGTCGCAGATCGGTGTCGGCGCCGCGCGCGTCCCAGGCGACGCGCCCCTCCGCGCGCAGCGCGCCGTCGCCGCTCGGCACGACGAGCCGCTCGATCTGCGCCGCGCGGCCCGTGAAGCGGATACGCCCGTCCACCGGCCCGATCGGGTCCGCGCCGCTCGCCTGTGACACGCGCACCTCCCGCAGCGCGAGCGTGCCCGTCAGCTCCGGCAGCGGCGTCGCGCCGGTCGCCTCGACGTCGAGGTCGAGGCGGCCCGCGATCTCCGGCTCGCTGCGCCCGGCGGCGGCGGCGAGCCACGCGAGGTCGAGCGACTCGGCGCGCAGCGACGCGCGCACGTCGCCGCGCTCGTGCAGTCTTCCGGGCTCGGCGAGCGCGGCGCGCGGCGCG
>QEVM01000419.1 GCA_003576805.1 Pseudomonadota bacterium
CCTCGGGCGCGGCGCCGGCGAGCTGGCGCAGCCGCTGCGGCAGCAAGGGACGCGCGAGGCGGTCGAGGCGCAGGCGCTGCGCGAGCCAGAGCAGGTCGATCGCGGCGCGCAGACGGCGCGGCCGCGGCACGATCCGGCGCAGCGCGAAGCGCTCGATGCGCGTCGCCGCGCCCTGGCGGAGCTGCGCCGTCTCCACGGCCGCGCGCGTCCCTTCGACGAGCCGGCCGAAGCGCACGCCCGACGGGCACGCCGTCTCGCACGCGCGGCAGCCGAGGCAGAGATACGCCTCGTCGGCCATCGTGCCGGCGAGCGGCGCGCGCCCCTCCGCGATCGCGCGCATCAGGTAGATCCGCCCGCGCGGCGACGAGTTCTCGCGGCCCGTCTCGCGGTAGGTCGGACACACCGGCAGGCAGAGCCCGCAGTGCACGCAGTCGAGCGTGCCCGCGTGGAGATCGGCGAGCGGTCCCGGCGGCAGCGGCGCGGACGCCTTCGGATCGCTCATGCCGCGCCTCCGGCGAAGCGGCCCGGGTTCAGCACGTTGGCGGGATCGAAGCGCGC
Organism: Pseudomonadota bacterium; assembly: GCA_003576805.1. Taxonomy (GTDB): domain Bacteria; phylum Myxococcota_A; class UBA9160; order UBA9160; family PR03; genus PR03. The sequence continues at coordinate 559 of QEVM01000419.1, forward strand.
CTTCAGCGCGCGCGCGAGCCGCCACGCGTCGGGATCGTCGCCGAATACGTCGCGCGACTTCGCCCACGCCGGACCCGCTTCGAGCACGGCATGGCCGCCGCCGAGGCGCGCGGCGCTGCGCACTTCCATCCAGGCGCGATCGACGCCGGCGCCGTCGCCCTCGACGTCGAGTGCGACGCGCGCGTAGACGAGGCCGCTCGCCGGGTGCACGAGCAGCGCGGCGCAGGCGCCCGCCAGCGCGGCGGTCACGGCGTCCAGACGCGCGGGCAGCACGGCGACGCGGAAGCGCAGCCCGACGGGACCGGAGGTCTCGCCCTGCAGCGCGCGCGCGCGCGCCAGCGCGTTCGGATCCCCGTCGACGGCGCCGAGCTCGGCCAGGCGCGCGGCGTCGCGCGCGACGGCGGGCTCGTCGCCCGCGCACTCCACCACGGCGAGCCATCCATCCGCCGGCGCACGCGACGGCTCGACGACCGCGGCGGAGCGCGGATCGAGCAGGACGCAGGCGCGCGCGGTGGCGAGCCGCGCGATCGCGAGCCCGCGCGCCAGCTCGTCCGCGCCGAGCGGGAGCGCCAGCACGCGCTCGCTCTCGGGGCGCGGCCGCAGCCGCAGCCACGCCGACGCGATCACGCCGAACGCGCCGCACCCGCCGACGTGCAGCTTGGCGAGGTCGTAGCCGGTGACGTTCTTCACGACGCGGCCGCCGCAGCGCGTGGGCGCGCCGTCGCCGAGCACGACGTCGAGTCCGAGCACGAGATCGCGCGGGCGGCCGAAGCCGGGATGGCGCGGACCGACCGCCGCGCTCGCGAGCGTGCCGCCCAGCGTGGCGCGCGCGCCGGGCGGATCGAGCGGCAGCTCCCAGCCGGCGTCGCGCGCGGCCTCGCGCAAGAACGAGAGCGGCGTGCCCGCGCGCACGTGCGCGACGCCCTCTTCCGCGTCGAGCACCAGCACGCCCGAGAGGCGCGACGTGTCGAGCAGCACGCGCGCGCCGCGCGGCGGATTGCCGAGCGCGAGCCGCGTCCCCGCGCCGCGCACGACGCAGCCGATGCCGCGCTGCGCGAGCGCGGCG
>QEVM01000158.1 GCA_003576805.1 Pseudomonadota bacterium
CGAAGAACGCGGCGGCGGCGCACGGCGCGCCGAGCCAGCCCGTGCTCGCGGCCGCGGCCAGCGCCCCGCCGCGGTCGGGCTCGTCGCTGCGGCGCGCGATCCACGACGCCAGCGCGGCGACCACGATGCCGGCGGCGAGCCCGCCGGCCGCGATCGCGAGCGGCGTCGCGCCCTTCACGGCGAGCGCCGCCGCGACACCGACGGGCACAGCAGAGACGAACGCCCACAGCCGCCAGAGCAAAGCGGTCCTCCCGCCGAGATCACCCGAGTTCACGCGTTCCGCTGGAGCACCGGCGATGGAGCGCCGGGATGCGAGAGCGGCCGCGCGCAGGTCGCGCCGGCCGACGGCTCCGATGGGAGGGCGGATGGTAACATCGCGAGCGTGCTCGGCGACGATCCGCGCGAGTGGCTGCGCAGCGCGCTGTGCAGCCAATGCCGCGACGCCCGCATCGTGGATGCGATCCTCGCGACGCCGCGCGATCGCTACGTCGCCCGCGAGTGGCGCGCCTTCGCGTGGGAGGATCGCGCCCTGCCCTACGCCGAGGGGCAGACGATCTCGCAGCCGACGATGATCGCGATCCTGCTCGAGGCGCTCGAGCCCCGGCCGGACGACGTCGTGCTCGACGTCGGCACCGGCAGCGGGTACCAGGCGGGCGTCCTCGCGCGGCTCGTCCGGCGCGTGTACGGCATCGAGGTGATCCGCTCGCTCGCGCAGCGCGCGCGAGCCAGCCTCGCGAGCGACCCCGGGCTGCCGGACAACGTCCGGCTCGTCGTGGGCGACGCCTGGCGCGGCTTTCCCGCCGCACTGCGCTTCGACGGCATCGCGGTCGCCGCCGCGGCGTCGGAGGTGCCCGCAGCGCTCGCCGAGCAGCTCGCGCCGGGCGGACGGCTGGTGGTCCCGATCGGGTCCGCGGGCACGTTCCAGGACCTGGTCCGGGTGCGCCGCCGGCGCGACGGCTCCTTCGCGGAGGCCGAGATCCTCGGCGCCTGCGCCTTCGTGCCGTTGGTGCACGCCGGCTAGGGCCCTACGTTCCGCTTCCCCCATGCCCTCCGACCTGCCCGACGAAGTGCGCGACCTGCTCGCCCTCGTGCGCCGCGACCGGCGCGCGGCGGGCGCGGCGCTCGGCGCGCTGCCGCTGGCCGAGCAGGTGGCGATCGTGTGCAGCGCGCCGGTCGCGCGCCGCGGCGAGCTGCTCGACGTCGCGCCGCAGCCCGAGCGCATCGTGCCGGCGCTGCCGGAGGCGGAGCTGGTGTTCACGGTCAAGGCGATCGGCCGCGCCGACGCCGCCTGGCTGCTCGCGCACGCGACCGACGACCAGCTGCGCGCCTGCGTGGACCTCGACGCCTGGCGCGGCACGGCGCCCGACCGCGACGCGATCGCGGAGTGGCTGGCGACGATGGCGGAGGCCGACGACGACACGCTTCTGCGTGGCGTGCACGCGCTCGATCCCGAGCTCGTGATGCTCTGGCTGCACGACCGGATCGAGGTGCAGATGAAGCCCAACGACGATCCCGGCTGGCAGCCGCCGGGCGGCGGACAGACGGTCGACGGACAGTTCTACGTGACGGCGCTGCGCGGCGGCGACGACGCCGACGTCGTGATGCGGCTGCTCGGCCTGCTCTTCGAGAGCGACTACTGGTTCTACTTCCGGCTGCTGCAGGCCGTGATCTGGGAGCTGCCGAGCGACAACGAAGAGTGGGCGCTGCGCTGGCGCACCGGGCGCATGCAGGACCTCGGCTTCCCCGCGCTCGACGAGGCGCTCGCGATCTACGCGCGGCCGCGGCGCGACGAGATCGAGAAGCTGCCCGCGACGCAGCCGAAGGTCGGCGAGTGGCACCTCCCGGTCTTCCTGCCCGAGCTGCCCGCGACGCTCGACGACACGCTTTCGCTGTTCCGCGCCGCGGCGGAGCTCGACGACGACGCGCGCCGCCGGTTCTTCTACGCGTTCGTCGCGCTCGCCAACCAGGTCGCGGTCGCGGACGGGCTTGCGCTCGGCGACGCCGAGTCGATTCCGAAGGCGCTCGACAAGGCGGCCGCGCTCGCGAGCCGTGGTCTCGACCACATGGCGGAACGCCATGTCGTGGCCGCGACGGAGATTCTGCGGCGTGTACCGCTCGCGCGGCTGTTCCGGATCGGCGCGCACCTTGACCGCCCGGAGGGTGCTTCGTAGGCTCGATCGGGACCGGGCGGGTTTGCGAACGAGAGAGGTTTTGCGATGGGCAAGGTGAAGATCGCGATCGCGGGCGTGGGCAACTGCGCGAGCTCGCTGCTCCAGGGCATCGAGCACTACAAGAACGTGCCGCCCGAGCAGCACGAGGCCTGGGGCCTCATGCACCTCGAGATGGGCGGCTATCGGCCCTGCGACGTCGAGGTCGTCGCGGCTTTCGACGTCGACGCCCGCAAGGTGGGCCGCCCGCTGCACGAGGCCGCGTTCGCGCCGCCCAACTGCACCACGGTGATCTCCGACCAGGTCGCGAAGTCCGATGTCGTCGTGCAGATGGGCCCGGTGCACGACGGCATCGCCGAGCACATGGCCGACTATCCGCCCGAGCGCTCCTTCCGCGTCGCCAACGAGCGCGCCGTCGACGTGGCCACCGCGCTGCGCGACTCCGGCGCCGAGATCCTGGTCTCGTACCTGCCGGTGGGATCGCAGAAGGCGACGCAGGCGTACGCGGAGGCGTGTCTCGAGTCGGGCGTGTCGCTCGTGAACTGCATCCCGGTCTTCATCGTCTCCGACCCGCAGTGGGGCGAGCGCTTCCGCGCGGCGGGCATCCCGTGCGCCGGCGACGACATCAAGTCGCAGTTCGGCGCGACCATTCTGCACCGCTCGATCGTGCGCCTGTTCGCCGACCGCGGCGTCAAGGTCGAGCGCACCTACCAGCTCAACACCGGCGGCAACACCGACTTCCTCAACATGCTCTCGCGCCACCGCCTCAAGTCGAAGAAGATCTCGAAGACCGAGGCGGTGACGTCGCAGATCCCGTACGACATCGGCGCCGACAACGTGCACATCGGCCCCTCGGACTACGTGCCGTTCCAGAACGACAACAAGGTCTGCTTCCTGCGCGTCGAGGGCCGCGGCTTCGGCGGCGCGCCGATCGAGCTCGAGGCGCGGCTCTCCGTGCAGGACTCGCCGAACTCGGCGGGCATCGTGATCGACGTGGTGCGCTACGTGAAGCTCGCGCGCGAGCGCGGCCTCGCCGGCCCGCTGCTGCCGATCTCGGCCTACACGATGAAGCACCCGCCGGTGCAGATGCGCGACGTGGACGCGGCACGGCAGATCGACGCCTTCGTCGAGGCCACTGCGGGAGATGGCGGCGCCTAGCGCACACGATCGTCTCTGCGTGTTGCTCGCCGTGCGCGGAGACGGCGGCGAGCGGACGCCCCTCTTCTCCTTGACGCCCGTGGAGCGCACCGCGCTCGCCTTCGCGCGCGCCGGCGTGCGCCGCTTCGCGCTGACCGGCGACGCGGAGGCCGTGGCCGCCGCCGAAGCGGCGATCCGCAAGGGGCCGTGCGCGCGGCTGCGCGTGCGCACGACGGCGTCGCTCGCGGCGGCCGCCGGCGACGAGCCCTTCTTCCTGGCGCGCACCGACTGCCACTACGACCGCCAGCTCGTGCTCCGCTTCGTGGCGGAGAACGCGGCGGCGATGGGCTCGGTCGTCGCGGTCGACTTCCGCGGCGAGACGCCCGCGCGCGCGACCGAGCTGCCGCGCGTCGCGGTCTGGAGCCGCGACGACGCGACCCCGCGCGTCCAGTCGGTCGGGCGCGGGCTCGCGGTCTCCGACGGCGTGCTGATCGGGCTCGCGGTCGCGACGCCCGCCTGGGCGCGCGCCGCCGACGCGCGCCGCGACGCCGAAGACGACGACGCCCCGCTCTACGCCACGCCCGATCCGGGCGCGGCGCGCGCGTTCCAGGGCGCGGTCCAGTCGCTGCTCGCGCGCGAGCCGATCGCGACGTGGGCCGTCGCCGAGCGGTGGCAGAGCGTGCGCCGCAGCGAGGACGTCCCGCGCGCGCGGCGCGAGGTGCTGGCCGGCGCGGTGCGCGTCGGCGACGGCGTCGTCGCGCGCTACCTGAATCGGCCGATCTCGCTGCGCATCACCGAGCGGCTGATCACGCGCCCGGTGAAGCCGTGGCAGGTCAGCGTCACCACCTTCGTGATGACGCTGCTCGCCGGGCTCTCGTTCGCGGTCGGACACGCGACCACCGGCGGCCTGCTCGCGCAATGCGCGTCGGTGCTCGACGGCGTCGACGGCGAGCTCGCGCGCGTGCGCTACCAGGACTCGGCCTTCGGCGGCCTCTACGACGCGCTGCTCGACCGTGTCGGCGAGGCGGCTGTGATCGGCGGCATGACGCTGTATGCCTGGCTCGCGGGCGCGGGCGCGTCGGCGGTGGCGCTCGGCTTCGCGGCGCTCGCCGGCAACAGCCTCTCGATGCTCGTCAAGGAGAAGTACGGGACGCAGTTCCAGCGACCCTGGCTGGCGGAGCGCGAGGGCCGCTGGCGCTGGGCGCTGCTCGGCCGCGACGGCCGTCTCTTCCTCGCGCTCCTCGCGGGCGTCACGGGCCAGATCGAGCTCGTGCTCGCCTACCTTGCAGTCGGAACGCACGTGCAGGCGGGCGTCCGCCTCGCGCAAATTCGCTCCGAAGCCGCGCGCGCCTGAAGGCGACGCGCCACCAGAGGGGAACAGCGCATGGGCATGTTGAGCGAGTTCAAGGAGTTCATACAGCGGGGCAACGTCGTGGACATGGCGGTCGGCGTCATCATCGGCGCCGCGTTCGGCAAGATCGTGAACTCGGCCGTCGCCGACGTGATCATGCCGCCGATCGGCCTGGCCACGGGCGGCGTCGACTTCTCGGCGCTGCGGGCGGTGATCGGCGGTGCGCCCGAGGCGCCGGTCACGATCAACTACGGCGTCTTCATCCAGCACCTGATCGACTTCCTGATCATCGCGTTCTGCGTCTTCCTGCTGGTGAAGGCGGTGAACCGGCTGCGCAAGCCGGCGCCCGCAGCGCCCGCCGAGCCGCCGGAGGACGTGAAGCTGCTGACCGAGATCCGGGACCTGTTGAAGCGAACGACTTGAAGACCAACCACGAGCAAGGGGGGAACTCGATGAAGAGAATCGCGATCGTTCTGTGTGCATCGCTCGCGCTCGCCGCGTGCAGCGAGGAGCCCAACACGCACGCCGACAAGGCGCAGGAGGCCGCCAAGTCGGCGGCGGAGAACGTGCAGAAGGCGGCCGACGACGCGGCGCAGGCCGCGAAGGCGGCCGGCGCCGCCGCGATGGACGCCGCGAAGCAGGCGGGCGAGGCGGCGGTCGACACCGCGAAGTCGGGCGCCGAAGCCGCCATGGACGCCGCGGAGCGCGCCGAGGAGATCGTGAAGGAGGAGGCCGACAACGCCGGCGAGAACGCCGACAAGGCCGCCGAGAACACCAAGGAGATGGCGAAGGACGCGGCCGAGGCGGTGACGCCCTAGCGACGAGGCTGCGTCGCCGCGGCGGCCGGGGAGAACATGCGGGACTACGAGAAGCTCGGTGCGTTCTACCTCGGCCGCCGGTTCGACCTGGCCAGCGGCCGCGCGCTCGAGAGCGAGCCGATCCTCTACGACTCGAAGGACCTCACCACCCACGCGGTGATCGTGGGCATGACGGGCAGCGGCAAGACGGGGCTCGCCGTCACGCTGCTCGAGGAAGCGGCGATCGACGGGATCCCCGTGATCGCGATCGATCCGAAGGGCGACCTCGGCAACCTGCTGCTCACCTTTCCCGCGCTCGACGCGGCGTCGTTCCGGCCGTGGATCGACGAAGCCGAGGCGGCGCGGCGCGGGCGCGGCGCGGACGAAGAGGCGGAGGCCGTCGCGCAGCGCTGGCGCCACGGCCTCGCCGAGTGGGATCAGCCGCCCGAGCGCATCGCGCGCTTCGCCGCCGCCGCGGACCGCGCGATCTACACGCCCGGCTCGCGCGCGGGCCGCCCGCTCGGCGTGCTGCGCTCGCTCGCCCCGCCCGCCGCCGCGATCGCAGGCGACGAGGAAGCGCTGCGCGAGCGCGTGCAGGGAGCGGTCGGCGGCCTGCTCGGGCTGCTCGGCATCGACGCCGATCCGCTCCGCAGCCGCGAGCACATCCTGCTCGCGACGCTCTTCGAGCAGGCCTGGAAGGCCGGCCGCCCGCTCGACCTCGCCGGCCTGATCCGGCGCATCCAGAAGCCGGGGCTGGAGCGCGTCGGCGTGCTCGACCTCGAGTCGTTCTTCCCCGCGAAGGAGCGCGCGGCGTTCGCGCTCGCGGTGAACAACCTGGCGGCGTCGCCCGCCTTCGCGGCCTGGTCGGAGGGCGAGCCGCTCGACGCGGCGCGCCTGCTCTACACGGAAGACGGACGCCCGCGCCTCTCGATCGTGTCGATCGCGCACCTCTCCGACGCCGAGCGCATGTTCGTGGTGACGCTGCTGCTCTCGGAGATCGTGAGCTGGATGCGCGCGCAGCCGGGCACGCCGTCGCTGCGCGCGCTGCTCTACATGGACGAGGTCTTCGGCTTCTTCCCGCCGGTCGCGAACCCGCCCGCGAAGGCGCCGATGCTGACGCTGCTCAAGCAGGCGCGCGCCTACGGGCTCGGCGTCGTGCTCGCGACGCAGAACCCGGTCGATCTCGACTACAAGGGACTCGGCAACACCGGAACGTGGCTGCTCGGCCGGCTCTCGACCGAACGCGACAAGGCGCGCGTGATCGAGGGCCTCGAGGCCGTCGGCGCCGGGCCGGGCCTCGACCGCGCGTCGCTCGACGCGACGCTCTCCGCGCTGCCGAGCCGCGTGTTCCTGATGCGCAACGTGCACGAAGACGCGCCCGTGCTGATTCAGTCGCGCTGGGCGCTCTCGTATCTCGCGGGCCCGCTCACGCGCGACCAGATCCGGCGCCTCGAGGCCGCGCGGCCCGCGGCGGCGCCGAGCGAAGCGCAGCCCGCACCGGTGGCGAGCGCCGCGGCACCCGCGCACGCGCAGCGGCCGCCCGTGCCGGCCGGCGTCGCGGAGCGCTTCCTTCCCGTCGCGACGCCCCCGCGCGAGGGCGAGGCGCTCGAGTACCGGCCCGCGGCGCTCGGCGTCGCGTCGCTGCACTACGCGAACGCCAAGCTCGACGCCGACCACTGGGAGCAGAGCGCGTGGCTCGCGCCGCTCGGCGACGCCGCAGCGCCGTGGGAGGCGGGCGCGGAGATCGGCCACGCGCCGCCGGATCTCGACGAGGAGCCCGCGCAGCACGCGCGCTGGGCGGAGCTGCCGCCCGCCGCCGCGCGCGCCGAGAGCTGGGAGCGCTGGCGCAAGGCGCTCGCCGCGCACCTGTACCGCCACCGCGCGCTCGTGCTGTACGCGTCGCGCGATCCGAAGTGCGTGTCGCGGCCCGGCGAAAGCGAGGGCGCACTGCGCGCGCGGCTGCGCGATCTCGCGCGCGCCGCGCGCGACGGGCAGCTCGAGAAGCTGCGCGCGAAGCACGCGCCCAAGCTCGCCGCGCTGCGCGACCAGATCGCGCGCGCCGAGCACCGCGTCGAGGCGGAGCGCGAGCAGTACAGCGCCAAGAAGATGGAGACGGCGATCTCGATCGGCGCGAGCGTCGTCGGCGCGCTGTTCGGGCGCAAGCTCGGCAGCCGCAGCAACGTGGGCCGCGCGGCGACCGCGGCGCGCGGGATCGGGCGCGCCGCCGACGAGCGCGGCGACGTGGCGCGCGCGGCCGAGCGCGCCACGCAGCTGCGCGAGCGCCTGTCGCAGCTCGAGGCCGAGTTCGAGGCCGACGCCGCGCAGCTCGAAGCGGGCTCGGCGAGCGCGGCGGACGCGCGCCTCGAAGAGGTCCGGATCGCGCCGCGCAAGGCGGACCTCGCGGTGGAGCCGCTCGTGCTGGTGTGGACGCCTTGGTGTGTCGGAGCGGATGGCGCGGCGCGTCCGGCCTGGACGCAGAGCGCGGGCTGAGCGCACGCGCGAAACGAAGAAAGGCCCGCGAGCTCGCGCTCGCGGGCCTTCTCGGCTCTCGGCCCGGCCTAGATGTCGGCCGGCTTCAGCGTCTTGCGCTTGTTCGCCATCGCGCGCTCTTCGGCGCCCGCGATGATCTTGCGGACCGCCGCGTCGAGCGCGCCGTAGAACTCGCCGCCCACGTTGCACTTCCTGGTGGCGGCCTTCACGCGGGACTTCGAGATGATGAGCTCGCCAGTCCCTGCCTTCTTGGCGGCCTTCTTGGCGCCGCCCTTCTTCTTCGCTGCCATCGTTCCCCCCATCTTCGTGGCTTCTGCCGCGGCTCGCGCCGTGGCTTTGCTCGGTGGCGCGGTCGCGTCGTTCGCGCGGCGGCCGCCGAGCTCGTTCACTGCTTCGCTCCGGTGCCCGGAGCTGGCGCGCATATTACGGCTTCCGCCGCGCGAGTCAAAGAAAAACACCCGATTTCGGGCCTCCAGACCCCGATTCGAGGCCGATCTCGCAGCGCGCCCGACGGTGGGAGGAAGCGTTCGCGGGAAGTGCACGACGACGGCGCCGACGTCGGTCGCGCCCGGGCACGGCGCGACCCCGCTTCGAAAACGGCGCCCGGCACGGTCGACCCCGGCGTGGCGGCCGATGGTACACTCGCCCGACCTCCCTCCGCGCGCGATCGCCGCACCGTCGCGACCGCGCCGCTCCGCCGAAACTGGAGACCCGATGAGCGACGTGCTGCGCCGACCCCTGACCGAGATCACCGCCCTGCTCGCTCGCAAGGAGCTCTCGCCCGTCGAGCTGATGCAGGCGACGCTGGATCGCATCGACGCGGTGAACGACCGGCTCGTCGCGTTCGTCGCGCTGCGCGACCGCGACGCGCTGCTCGGCGAGGCGCGCGCCGCCGAGGCGCGCATCCAGCGCGGCGAAGCGCGGCCGCTCGAGGGCGTGCCGCTCGGCGTGAAGGACCTCGAGGACGCCGCGGGGCTCGTCACGACGCACGGATCGCTGCCGTTCAAGGACAACCTCGCCGAGCGCGACTCGATCCAGGTCGAACGGCTGCGCGCCGCCGGCGCGATCGTGGTCGGCAAGACCAACGCGCCGGAGTTCGGCGCGACCGCGATCACGAAGAACCTGCTGTTCGGCGAGTCGCGCAACCCGTGGAACCTCGAGCGCTCGCCGGGCGGGTCGAGCGGCGGCTCGTCGGCGGCGATCGCGGGCGGCGTGGTCCCGCTCGTCACCGCGAGCGACGGCGGCGGCTCGATCCGGATTCCCGCGACCTTCACCGGCTGCTTCGGTCACAAGCCGAGCTACGGGCGCATTCCGCACGGACCCGAAGAGCTGTGGCCGATGGACGACACGGCGGTGGTGGGCCCGCTGACGCGCACCGTCGAGGACGCGGCGCTGCACCTCGACCTGGTCGTGGGCGCGCACCCGCTCGACCCGAACTCGCTGCCGCATCCGGGCCTGTCGTATCGCGAGACGCTGCGGCGCCTGCCGGCCGGCCTGCGCATCGGCTTCTCGCCGGATCTCGGCTACGCGGTCGTGCAGTCGGACGTCGCCGACGTCGTCGGCGAGGCCGTCCCGACCTTCGAGACGCTCGGCCATCACGTCGAGCTCGTGCGCGGAGGTCCGCCCGAGCCGGGCCGCGACTGGGGCCTGATGGGCGTCTTCCAGCTGCTCGGCCGCCTCGCCGAGTTCCTGCCGGAGCGCGAGCACGAGTTCGGGCGCGGCTTCATCTCGAACGTGAAGCTCGGCACGCAGATGACACCGGAGCGGTTCGCCGCGTACCGCCAGCGCCGCGAGGCGCTCAACCGCTGGTGCGCGGAGATCTTCGAACGCTACGACCTGCTCGTGACGCCGACCGTGCCCTACGACCCGCCCAACGCGAAGGGACCGCTGCTCGCGGAGGTGGAGGGCCGCCCGCAGCCCGACGCCAACGTCGGCAGCTTCACGATGCCGTTCAACCAGTCGTGGCATCCGGCGGCGACGCTGCGCTGCGGCTTCTCCAAGGCGGGGCTGCCCGTCGGGCTGCAGATCGTCGCGCCGCGCCATCGCGACGACCTCGTGCTGCAGGCGGCGTGGGCCTTCGAGCAGGCGCGGCCCTGGGCGCATCACTGGCCGACGCTGTAGCGGAGGTCGAGACGCGCGCGGCCACGCGCGGCGACCTCGACTTCGCGTTCGAGACGCTGCGCGCGTCGATGCGTCCGTACGTCGAGGCCGCCTTCGGTCCCTGGGACGAGGCCGAGCAGCGCGCGCGCTTCGCCGCGACCTTCGACCTGCGCACGCACCGCGTCGTGCGCTGCGACGGCGAGGACGCGGGGCTCGTCGCGATCGAGACGCACGTGGACCGCATCGCGCTGGAGCGGTTGTTCCTGCTGCCGCGCTTCCAGGGCCGTGGCCTCGGCACCTCGCTCGTGCGCGCGCTGCTGCGCCGCGCGCGCGAGGAGGCGCTTCCGGTGCGGGTCACGGTGCTGCGCTCGAATCCCGGCGCGCTCCGCTTCTACGAGCGGCTCGGCTTCCGCCGCACGATCGGCACGAGGCTGCATCTCCATCTCGAGGCCGACTAGGCTAGACATACCACGGACAAGAGAGGGGGAACTCCGATGGCCGCCTTCATGAAGCCGTTCGAGCCGCAGCTCTTTGCCCTGCTGCGCATCGTCGCCGGACTCATGTTCCTGTGTCACGGAACGCAGAAGCTGTTCGGCTGGCCCGCTCCGGTCCCCGACCCGAGCGCGGTCCCCGCGTTCGTGACCTACGTCGGCGGTCCCGTGGAGCTGATCACCGGCTTGCTCGTCGCGGTCGGGCTCTTCACGCGCTGGGCGGCGTTCATCGCGGCGGGCCAGATGGCGGCGGCCTACTGGATCGCGCACGGACTCAACTCGTTCTTCCCGCTCGTGAACCAGGGCGAGCTGGCGGTGCTCTACTGCTTCGTGTTCCTGTTCATCGCCGCACACGGCTCCGGCATCTGGAGCGCGGACGCGGCGCGCGCGAAGAGCTGACGCCCTAGCCCGCGCTGCGCAGCACGCGGTCGCGCAGCGCGGGCAGGACCTGCTCGACCGGCGCTTCGAGCTTCCAGCCCGCGGCCGCGTCGTACGGAGTCTCCGAGCGCGTGACGATCGCCGTGGCGGCGCCGGCCGCGCGCGCGACGTCGAACATCTGGTGGATCGGGCCGACGACGAGCGACGTCCCGACCGCGACGAAGAGGTCGCAGCGCGACGCCTCGCGCATGGCGCGCGCGAGGTCCTCCGCGACAAGGCTCTGCCCGAACGAGATCGTGGCCGGCTTCCACGGACCGCCGCACGCGCAACGCGGCACCGCGACGCCCGACTCCCACGCCGCCTGCGCCGCCGCGCGCGGCTCGCGCCGCCCGCACGCCATGCACACCACCTCGGAGTCGGTGCCGTGCACGTTCACGAGGCGCTCGCGCGGAAAGCCGCTGCGCTCGTGCAGGCCGTCGACGTTCTGCGTGACGAGCAGCGCGACGCGATCGGCCGACGCCAGCTCCGCGAGCGCGAGGTGCGCGGGATTCGGCCGCGCGCGTTGGATCACCGCCCACGTCTCGCCCTTGTAGCGCCAGTACTCGGCGCGCGCGTCCTCGCTGGCGAGGAACTCGGGCAACGGCACCGGCTGGTAGCGCTCCCAACGCCCGCCCGGCGAGCGGAAGTCGGGGATCTCCGAGGCCGTCGAGATGCCCGCGCCGGTCAGCACGACCACGTGCTGCGCCGCACGCCAGCGCGCTCCCAGCGTCTCGATCGGATCTCGCGCCGGCATGGGCGGGCACGATAGCGGCGCCTATCGTCGGGCGCGTCGTGTCCGACGTGGTGCACGTCTTCGGAGCCGGCTCGATCGGCCTCGTGCTCGCCGCGCGCATCGCGCGCGCGGGCCGCTCGGTGCGCGTCTGCACGCGCCGCGCCGAGGACGCGCAGCGCATCGCGCGCCACGGCATCACCGTCGAAGAGCCCGCGA
>QEVM01000159.1 GCA_003576805.1 Pseudomonadota bacterium
GCCGCCGCGGCCGGTGCGGCTCGCGATCGAGCAGCCCGCCGACGGCGCCCTCGTGGGCGGCGAGCCGCGCGCCTTCGTCGCGGGCCGCGCGCTCGCGACGCGCCAGGAGGGCGTCGCCGCCGACGTCGTGTTCGCGATCGACGTGTCGGGTTCGGCCGCGGCGCCGAGCGGCGTCGACGTCAACGGCAACGGCGTCGTCGCCGTGCCGCGCGAGGTCGCGCGCGACGACGGCCTGTTCGCGCTCGGCGCGAGCGATCCCGGCGACTCGGTGCTCGCCGCCGAGATCGCGGCCGTGCGCCGCTTCGTGGCGCGCCTCGACCGCCGCCACACGCGCGTCGCGCTCGTCACCTTCGCGGGCGAGCTGCTCGAGGCGGGCGCGATCGGCGACGACCCCGCCGTCACCGAGATCGCGCTGACGCAGCGCTACGAGGACCTGCACCGCGCGCTCGACCGCGTGCTCGCGCGCGGCGCGCGCGGCGCGACGCACATGGCGGCCGGCGTCGATCGCGCGGTGGGCGAGCTGACCGGCGCGCGCGGCGCCTACTCGGAGCCCGATCCCGGCGCGGAGCGCATCGTGGTGTTCCTGACCGACGGCATCCCGACGCTGCCGTTCGCGGGCGACGACGCCGGCAACCTGCGCGCGGTGCTGGACGCGGCGGCGCGCGCGCGCCTCGCCGGCGTGCGCGTGCTGACCTACGGCGTCGGCGACCGCGCGCTCGCGGGGCCGCTCGCGCTCGTCGATCTCGCGGCGATCACCGACGGCGTCTTCACGCCGGTGCGCGATCCCGCGCGCCTCTCCGACCTCTTCGACGAGACGGACCTCGCCGACGTGACGTCGATCGCGGTGCGCAACGCGACGACCGGCGAGCCGGCGCTCGCGTTCGAGCGCGGCGCGGACGGCAGCTTCGGCGCGCTGCTGCCGCTGCGCGCGGGCCGCAACGAGATCGAGGTGACGGCGAGCGCGCCGGGCGTGCCCGGCGCGACGCGCCGCATCGCGCTCGAGTGGGCGCCCGACGCGCCGGCGCCGGCGCTGCCGCCCGACTTCGCGCCGCTCGCGAACCGCGTGCTCGAGATCCACCTCGCCGGGCTGCGGCGCGCGCGCATCGGCGGCGAGCAGGCCGGCGTCGAGGCGCTGCGCAAACGGCTGCGCGTGGAGATCGAGCGCGAGCGCGCCGGCGCCGAGGCGCGCGCCGCGAAGCAGCGCAAAGAGCTCGAGGTGCGCATCGAGAAGGCGGCGCCGGCGGCGGCGCCGTGAGTCAGCCGCGCGCGCGCCGCCGCACGCGCCCGAGCAGCGGCGCGAGCAGCGCCAGCTCGGCGCCCAGGCCGCAGTTCGGATCGAGCGCGGGGCGTCGCCAGTAGCCGATGCGCGGGATGCCGAACGCCGCGCCGATCGCGGCGTCGCAGCTCTCGGTGTCGGCGACGTGCGGGCTCGCGTCGTTGGCGGCCGCGGCCGCGACGCACAGCCACTGCGCGTCGGTCCAGCGGCGCCGCCAGTAGCAGAGCTCCCCGTGGCGCGCGTCGGCGACGGCCGGGAACACGGCGTTGCTGGGCTCCACGAAGTTCTCCGCCGCGGCCGCGTAGAGGTAGTTCGACTCCGTCACGTGGCCGGGGCCGCGCGCGAGCCCGGCCCCGGCCGGCTGCGGGCCTGTCCAGGATCGCGTTGCAACGCGAATCCGTGTCGGCGGAGCGGTCGTCGTACGCGTTGTCCGCGCGCACCACGGTGTTCCACTGGATCGCGACGTCGGACGCCGACGTCGACGGCAGGATCGCGAAGCTGCGGTGGACGTCGCCGTTCGAGGCGCGGATGTCGTGGAACAGGTTGCCCGCGACGATCCAGCCGCTGCCGGCGATCACGATCCCGAAGGTCGAGTCGGCGATCGCGTTGCGCGCGACGAAGACGTGGCCGGGGCAGTCGTTGCCGGCCGTGATCGCCTGGCCGAGCGCGCCCGACCCGCCGCACGTCGCGGCCTCGGTCGTCGGCCGGAAGCCGAACAGCCGGTTGTTGGTGATCTGCGTCCACGCGGCCGGATCGCCGCCCGGGTACGCCTTCACGTCGATCCCGTTCTCGGCGCACGCGCACTCGCCGGCGGGGTCGTGCGCGCCGGTCGCGCAGTCCACGCGCTTGGTGCCCGTCACGTAGACGTCGTTGCCGTCGATGCGCGTGCCGTGCGGGCGGCCGGGATCGCTGCAGTCGCTGGTCGAGCCGTGCACCGCGACGCCGTCGCCCCAGTCGACGACCTCGTTGTCGAGCACGTCGTTCCAGTCGTTGTCCTCACCGGGCGAGGCGCCCGCCTGGATCGCGATGCCGGTGTAGTCGCTGGCGAGCCCGCTCTGGTCGCCGTCGCGCACGAGGTTCGACTGGATGGCGTTGTGCGTGGCGGGGTCGCCGTAGCGGGCGATCACGAGGACACCGATCTGCGACGCGCCGTTCGGGTGGTCGACGCCGTCGAGCAGGTTGCCGTCGACGACGACGTGGTCGGCGCCGGCGAGACGCACGAAGACGCTCGTCGCGGCGCTGCGCGGCTGGATGGAGAGCCCTTGGATCACCCACCAGCTCCCGCGGATCTCGAGGCGCTCGAAGAGCGCGCGCCGCGAGCGCTGGATCGGCTTCACCGAGCCGGGTCCGTCGAAGCGCAGGAAGCGCGGCGCGAACGCGGAGCCCGACGCGACGAGCGTGAGCCCGCCGTGGCTGCGGTAGTCGCCCGCCGCGACGCAGAAGACGCGCAGGGCCGGGTCGTTGAGCAGCGCGAGCGTGCTGGCCGCGTTGGCCGGCGTCACGACGACGTCGCAGGCCGGGTCGGGAACGGCGCGCAGGTGCGCCGACGCCGGGCGCGGGGTCTGCGCGCGCGCCGCCGGCGCGGGCGCGAGTCCCGTCAGGCAAGCCGCCGCGCAGAGCGCGACGCGCGTCCTCGCGTTCCGGGCCGCGCGCGCCGCGTCGGCGTGTCCCGCTCCGCGCATCCCACCTCCGCGCGCGCCACGATACCGACCGGTCGGCGGCGTGCGAGCGGCGATTTCGCCTCAGCGGGGCAGCCGCCATCCGCGCCGGTTACGTTCGCGCCCGGGGTGCCCTGCGTGTCGACGCGGCGGTCGTCGCCCCGGAGGGAACACCGTCGTGCGAGCCGATGCCTCCCTGACGTCGCCGTTCGCGCGCCTCGGCGCCGCGCTCGCGCGCCGGCCGCGGGCGGTGCTCGCCGTGGCGCTCGTCCTGTTCGTCGGCGCGGCGGTGTACGGCGCCCCGGTCTCCGAGCACCTCCCGGTGGGCGGCCTCGAGATCAGCGGCAGCGAGTCGGAGCAGGCGGCGCGCGAGGCGGCCGACCGCTTCGGCGTCGGCTCGGCCGACCTGCTCGTGCTCTACCGCAATCCCGGCGGCGACGTGCGCGACCCGCTCTTCGGCCTGCAGATCAACGACGTGCTGGGCCCCGTGCTCTCCGACCCGGGCGTGCTCGGCGCGACCACCGTCTACGACACCAACCAGAGTACGCTCGTCTCGCGCGACGGCAGCGAGACGCTCGTGGTCGTGGCGCTCTCCGGCGACGGCCTCCACAAGCTGGCGACCTATCACCGCGTCGCGCCGCTGCTGCGCGCGGTCGAGCCGCCGGTGGAGGTGCTGATCGGCGGACAGGTGCCGGTCTCCGACGACATCCAGGCGATCGCGCGTGCGGACGCGCTCGCCGCCGAGCTCGTGGCGCTGCCGATCGCGCTGCTGCTCACCTTGCTCTTCTTCCGCAGCTTCGTCGCGGCGCTGCTCCCGATCGCGATCGGCGGCTTCGTGCTCGCCGCCTCCGCCGCGCTGACGCGGCTCGCGTCGAACTTCACCGAGATCTCGATCTTCGCGATGAACGTCGGCGCCTTCCTCGGCCTCGGGCTCTCGATCGACTACGCGCTGCTGCTGGTGCAGCGCTTCCGCGAGGAGCTCGCGCGCGGGCTCGCCCCGCGCGACGCCGCCGCCGCGACGCTCGACACCGCCGGCCGCGCGGTCTGGATCTCGGGCCTCACCGTGATGCTGAGCCTCGCGGTGCTGATCCCCGTGCCGATGCCGGTGCTGCACAGCGTCGCGATCGGCGGCGTGCTGGTGGTCGGCGCCGCGCTGTTCGCGGCGCTCGGCGTGCTGCCCGCGCTGCTGGCGTGGCTGGGACCGCGCGTGAACCGCTGGCGGATCGGCCACGCGCGCCTCGACGCGGCGCCGAGCCCGTTCTGGCGGCGCGTCGGCGGGGTCTCGATGCGCCATCCGGTGCTCACGATCGCCGGCTGCGTCGCGCTGCTCGGCGCGTTCGCGCTGCCGGTGCGCCGGATGGAGACCGCGATGCCGGACTCGGCCGTGCTCGCGCCGGAGAGCGAGGCGCGGCTGGTGGACGAGGCGCTCTCCGATCCCGCGCGCTTCGACCCGGGCGGCGCGTCCGCCATCCCGATGGTCGTCACGCTGCGCGGCTCGCCGCTCGACCCCGCGAACCTGCGCAGCCTGCGCGCCTTCGCCGCGACGCTGGGCGCGATTCCGGGCATCGAAGGCGTCCGCTCCGCCTTCGCCGACCTCGATCCCGACGCGCTTTCGCCCGAGGCGCTGGCGCGCGCCGCCGCGAGCGAGCCGACCGCCACGAAGCTGCGCCGCATGGTGGACGGCAACGCCGCGCTGCTGATCGCCGACAACGCGCATCCGTGGCAGTCGGCGGCGTCGGGCGAGATCGTCGAGGCGATCCGCGCGGCGCCGCACCCCGGGCTCGAGGTGAAGGTCGGCGGGCCGACCGCGCAGATGGTGGACCTCGTCGAGACGCTGAAGGACTACGCGCTGGTCGCGGTGGCGCTCGTCGCGGGCTGGAACTTCCTGGTGCTGCTCGCGGCGTTCCGCTCGGTGTTCGTGCCGATCAAGGCGATCCTGATGAACTGCCTCTCGCTCGGCGCGAGCTACGGCCTGCTGGTCTGGGTGTTCCAGGACGGCCACGGCGCGCGCCTGCTCGACTTCCAGCCGCTCGAGGGCGTCGATCCGACCATCCCGCTCGTGATGTTCGCGGTCGTGTTCGGGCTCTCGATGGACTACGAGGTGTTCCTGCTCTCGCGCATCCAGGAGGAGTGGCGGCGCACGCGCGACAACCGCGCGAGCGTGATCGAGGGGCTGGCGCGCACCGGGCGCATCATCACGAGCGCGGCGCTGATCCTGCTCGTCGTGGTCGGCGCGTTCGTCGCGGGCGATCTCGTCTACGTCAAGCAGATCGGCCTCGGCATGGCGGCCGCGATCGCGCTCGACGTGACGATCGTGCGCGCGCTGCTGGTGCCCGCGACGATGCAGCTCATGGGCGACTGGAACTGGTGGGCGCCGCGCTGGATGCGCCCGCGCGCCGCGGCGATCGACGCGCGCCGGCTCGCGCCGCCGGGCCCGACGCCCGGCTGAGCCGCGCAGCGGCGCGGGCGGCGCGCGGATACACTGCGCGCTCCGATGGACGCGCAGCGCTCCCGCGATTACCAGGCGATCCTCTTCGAGACGCTGCCGGGCGACGTGCTCGGCGTCACGATCGCGCACCCGACCAGCGCGCTGAACGCCGTCGACGAGCTGCTGCACCGCGAGCTCGCGCGCCTGTTCCGCGATCTCAAGCAGGAGCGCGGCGCGCGCGCCGTGCTGCTGACGGGGCAGGGCAAGGCGTTCAGCGCGGGCGGCGACTTCGACTGGTTCCCGACGCTCCAGGACATGACCGCGCTCGAGCACCTGCGGCGCGACGCCAAGCAGCTCGTCTGGGACCTGCTCGACGTCGAGCTGCCGATCGTGTGCGCGCTGAACGGCTCGGCGGCGGGGCTCGGCGCGTCGATCGCGCTCCTGTGCGACGTCGTCTTCATGGCGCGCGGCGCGCTGCTGCTCGACCCGCACGTGCGCGTCGGCATCGTCGCGGGCGACGGCGGCACCGCGATCTGGCCGCTCGCGATCGGGCCGGCGCGCGCCAAGCAGTACCTGCTGACCGGCGACCCGGTGTCCGCCGAGGAGGCGCTGCGGCTCGGGCTCGTGAACTTCGTGTGCGAGCCGGAGGCGCTGCACGCGGACGCGCTCGCGTTCGCGCAGCGGCTCGCCGCCGGCGCGCCGCTCGCCGTCCAGTACACGAAGCAGTCGGTGAACAAGCTGGTGAAGCAGAGCCTCAACGTCGCCTTCGACCACGCGACCGCGCTCGAGCTGGTGACGTTCCGCTCGGACGATCACCGCGAAGCGCTCGCCGCCATCCGCGAGAAGCGCCGCCCCGTCTTCAAGGGCCGCTGAACGCACGGAGCTCGCTTTGGCCTTCGACTTCGCGGACGAGCCCGAGCACGTCGAACTCCTGCGCGAGACGCTGCGCCGCTTCGTCGCGGCCGAGATGCCGCGCGAGCGCGTGCAGCAGTGGGACCGCGACCACCACTTCCCGCCCGATCTGTTCGCGAAGCTCGCCGCGCTCGGCGTGTGCGGGCTCACCGTCGCGCCCGAGTACGGCGGGCAGGGGCCGGACCTCGTGGCCGCGATCGCGACGATCGAGGAGCTGTGCCAGGCGGGCAGCTTCGCGGCCGGTCCCTTCATCCACTGCGCGTTCTACGGCGGCGTGAACCTCTCGGCGAACGGCTCGCCCGAGCAGAAGGCCGCGCTGCTGCCGCGCATCGCGCGCGGCGAGCTCTCGTTCGCGTACGGCCTCTCCGAGCCGGACGTCGGCGGCGACCTCGCCTCCGTCACGACGCGCGCCGAGAAGAGCGCCGGCGGCGCGCGCGTCGTCGTCACCGGCACCAAGCGCTGGTGCACCGGCGCCGACTTCGCGGACTACGTCATCACGCTCGTGAACAGCGACCCCGGCGGCCGGCGCCACCGCAACCTCACGTTCGTGCTGATTCCGCCGAGCGCGCCGGGCGTCACGATGACGCCGATCGAGCACTCGAACCTGCGCTACACGCGCTCGTGCGACGTCTCCTTCGACGGCGTCGAGGTCCCGATCGAGAACGTGCTCGGCGGCCCGGAACGCTGGAACCGCGGCTGGGAGATCCTCGCGGGCGAGGCGCTCGAGGTGGAGAAGCTCGAGATCTCGGCCTGCGCGCTCGGCTTCGCGCGGGCCTGCGTCGAGGAGGCCTGGCGGTACGCCGGCGAGCGCCGCCAGTTCGGCGCGCCGATCAGCGGGCACCAGGCCGTGCGACACGCGCTGGTGGACGCGCGCACCAAGCTCGCCGCCTGCCGCCACATGCTCTACCACGCCGCGTGGCTCGCCGCGCAGGGCCGCCCGTACGGCGTCGAGTCGTCGATGGCGAAGCTCTTCGTCGCCGAGACCGGCGTCGAGATCGCGCTGCTCTGCCAGAAGGTGGTCGGCGCGTACGGACTCGCGCCCGGCCTGCACATGGAGCGCAACGTGCGCGACCTGCTCGGCATGCCGATCGTCGGCGGCTCCTCGAACATGCAGCGCAACAACATCGCCGGCCGGCTCGGGCTGCCGGGATGAGCGAGGAGGCCCGGCTCGCCGCGCGCGCGGCCGCGCTCGCGCCCGAGCTGGCGCGGCGCGCCGACGAGGTCGAGAAGGCGCGGCGCGTGCCGGCCGACCTCTCGGCGTCGCTCGCCGCCGCGGGCTTCTACCGGATGTTCGTGCCGGCGAAGCTGGGCGGCGTCGAGGCGGCGCCCGAGACCGGCTCGCGCGTCTTCGAGACGCTCGCGGCGAGCGACGCGTCGTGCGCGTGGGTCGCCTTCATCGGCGCGACCGCGGGCGCCTCGCTCGCGTGGATGCCCGAGGACGGCGCGCGCGAGCTGTTCGCGTCGCCGGACACGCTGCTGACGGGCGTCTTCGCGCCGACCGGCCGCGCCGCGCGCGCGGACGGCGGCTGGCGCGTCACCGGACGGTGGCAGTGGGGCTCGGGCTGCGAGAACGCGGCGTGGATCGGCGGCGGCTGCGTGCTGACCGACGACGGCGCGCCGCTCGCCGGCCCCGCCGGCGCGCCGCTCGCGCGCATGCTCTTCTTCCGCGCGGCCGACGTCGAGATCCTCGACACCTGGCACGTCGCGGGCCTGCGCGGCACGGGCAGCACGGACTTCGCGGTGCGCGACCTCCTCGTGCCCGAGCGGCGCGCGGTCGATCTGATCGCGCCGCCCGCGGCCGAGCGGCCGCTCCAGCGCTTCCCGTACTTCGCGTTCCTCGCGCTCGGCGTCGCGGCGGTCGCGCTCGGCATCGCGCGCGCCGCGATCGACGACCTGGTCGCGCTCGCCGCCGGGAAGAAGCGCGCGGGCAGCCGCAGCACGCTCGCGAGCCGCGCGCACACCCAGCTCGAGGTCGCGCAGGCGGAGGCGCGCGTGCGGTCGGCGCGGGCGTTCTATTACGAGTCGATCGGACAGGCTTGGGAGTTCGCGGTGCGCGGGGACGCGATTCCGCTCGCGGCGCGGCGCGACCTGCGGCTCGCGACGACGCACGCGGTGCAGGCGTCGGCGCGCGCGGTGACGGCGATGTACACGCTCGCGGGCGGGACGTCGGTGTACGAGTCGAGCCGCCTGCAGCGGCAGTTCCGCGACGTGCACGTCGCGACGCAGCACGTGATGGTGTCGCCGGCGACGTTGGAGACGGCGGGGCGGCTGTTCCTCGGGGTCGAGGCCAACACCGAGATGTTTTGAGCGGGGGCGGGGCGGATCGGGTCTGCTGCAGCTGACGCCGGCCGCGCGCGATCCCCGCGCCGGCGCGTCCGCCGTACCCGCGCGGCCGGCGCAGCTGAGCATCCCCATCGGGGCGCGCTGTGCGCGGAGGTTCCACGGGCGCGCTTCGCGCGCACCGTGCGGCTTCGTAGGGGAAGGGGAGGTTCGGCGGTGCGATGGGCGCCGTGCGCGGCGTGAGTGCCGCAGCTCGGCGTCGCGCTAGGCGTTCGTCTCCGATCCAGAGCTCGGGGGTTCGCCGGGCGCGTCATTGGGGTACGCGCATCGAGCCTGACGGGATGGGGCGGTCGGAGGGGTGGGTTCGTTGCGCCGCGATTCACTCCGGCCAGCGCCACTCGTCCGCGGACGGCAGATCGATGCCGTGCTCGTAGGCGTAGTGGAGACACTCGAGCTGCATGTCGCGCAGGCGCTCCTTCACGTGCGCGCCGCAGACCTGGAGCTTCGGGACGCGGTCGATCACGTCGATGGCGAGGCTGAAGCGGTCGATCTCGTTGCGGATCGCGAGCTCGAGGGGCGTGTTGATGTTGCCCTTCTCCTTGTAGCCGCGCACGTGCAGGTTGGGGTGGTTGGTGCGCCGGTAGGCGAGCCGGTGGATCAGCCACGGGTAGCCGTGGAAGTTGAAGATGATCGGCTTGTCCGTGGTGAAGAGGCTGTCGAAGTCGCGCGCCGAGAGGCCGTGCGGGTGCTCGCTCGACGGCGTCATCGTGTAGAGGTCCACGACGTTCACGAAGCGGATGCGCAGCGCGGGGAAGTGCTCGCGCAGCAGGCACACCGCGGCCAGGCTCTCCTTGGTCGGCACGTCGCCGCACGACGCCATCACCACGTCCGGCTCGACGCCCTGGTCGTTGCTCGCGAAGTCCCACAGGCCGATGCCCTTGGTGCAGTGCTTGATGGCCGCGTCCATGTCGAGGTACTGCAGGTGCGCCTGCTTGTCGGCGACGATCACGTTGACGTCGTCGGTGCTGCGCAGACAGTGGTCGGCGACGCACAGCAGCGTGTTGACGTCGGGCGGCAGGTAGATGCGCGTCACCGTCGGGCTCTTGTTGGCGACGATGTCGAGGAAGCCGGGGTCCTGGTGCGAGAAGCCGTTGTGGTCCTGGCGCCAGACGGTGGACGTGATCAGCAGGTTCAGCGACGAGATCGGCGCGCGCCAGGGAATGTCCTCGGCGATGTCGAGCCACTTGGCGTGCTGGTTGAACATCGAGTCGATCACGTGCACGAAGGCCTCGTAGCTCGACAAGAGGCCGTGGCGGCCGGTGAGCAGGTAGCCCTCGAGCCAGCCCTCCAGCGTCTGCTCGGAGAGCATCTCCATGACGCGGCCGTCGGCCGCGAGGTTGCCGCCGTCGGCGTCCTCGGGGAGCAGGTCGGCGAGCCAGGTCTTGCCGCTCGCCTCGTACACGGCGGAGAGTCGGTTCGACGTCGTCTCGTCGGGCCCGAAGACGCGGAAGTTGTGCGGGTTCTGCCGCATCACGTCGCGCAGCAGCTCGCCGAGCGGGCGCGTGTTCTCGTGGAGGATGCGCGCGGGTCCGGGCACCGCGACGGCGTAGTCGCGGAAGTCGGGGATGCGCAGCGCGCGGCGCAGCAGGCCGCCGTTGGCGTGCGGGTTGGCGCTCATGCGGCGCGCGCCGGTCGGCGCCAGCGCGCGCAGCGCGGGGACGAGGCGGCCCTTCTCGTCGAACAGCTCCTCGGGCCGGTAGCTGCGCAGCCACGCCTCGAGCTGCGCGAGGTGCTGCGCGTTCTCGCGCACCTTCGGCAGCGGCACCTGGTGAGAACGCCAGGTGCCCTCGACGGTGTGGCCGTCCACCTCCTTCGGGCCGGTCCAGCCCTTCGGACTGCGCAGCACGATCATCGGCCAGCGCGCGCGCTCGGCGCGGCCGCTGGCGCGCGCCTCCTGCTGGATGCGGCGGATCTCGCGCACGCAGCGCTCGGTCGCGCGCGCCATCGCCTGGTGCATCGGCCACGGCTCCTCGCCTTCGACGAAGTACGGCGTCCAGCCGTAGCCCTCGAACAGCGAGTTCAGCTCGTCGTGCGAGATGCGCGCGAGCAGCGTCGGGTTGTTGATCTTGTAGCCGTTGAGGTGGAGGATCGGCAGCACCGCGCCGTCGCGGATCGGGTTCAGGAACTTGTTCGAGTGCCATGACGTCGCGAGCGCGCCGGTCTCGGCCTCGCCGTCGCCGACCACCACCGCCGCGATCAGATCGGGGTTGTCGAAGGCCGCGCCGAACGCGTGCGAGACGCTGTAGCCGAGCTCGCCGCCCTCGTGGATCGAGCCGGGCGTCTCGGGCGTGCAGTGGCTGCCGATCCCGCCCGGGAACGAGAACTCTTTGAGGAAGAGCCGCAGCCCTTCCTCGTCCTCGCCCTTGTTGGGGTAGATCTCGCCGTAGGTGCCCTCCAGCCACGCGGGCGCGAGCACGCCGGGCGCGCCGTGGCCGGGCCCCGTGACGTAGATCATGTCGAGGTCGTACTTGCGGATCAGCCGGTTCAGGTGGACCCAGACGAAGGAGAGCCCCGGGCTCGTGCCCCAGTGTCCGAGCAGCCGGCACTTGATGTGCTCGCGCCGCAGCGGCTCGCGCAGCAGCGGGTTGTCCTGCAAGTAGATCATCGCGGCCGCGAGGTAGTTGCAGGCGCGCCAGTAGGCGTCGAGATCGCGGATCTCGTCGTCGGAGAGTGTCTCGACGGCGGTCGCGTTGCGGGGGATGTCGGAAGCTTCGTTCACGGCGTCTCCTGTGCGTCCTGCTTCGAGAGGTAGCGTCCGAGGCGCGGGCGCGCCGTCGATTTCTCGTTCGTGGCGCCGCCGCGACGGCGCCGCGATGATGCCGGCGCTTCCTCGGCGCAGGAGGAGCGCGATGGCGGCCGGCGACATCGAGATCTGGAGCGGGAACGCCGGCGCGCCGCGCTGGGAGGCGCACGCGTCGCCGGGCTCGGACGCGCGCGCGGAGCCGGGGGGCCGCGCGCTGCGTTTCGAGTTCGCGCTCGCGGGCCACGGCGCGTGGGCGATCGCGCGCCGCGCGCTCGCCTTCGAGCTGCCGGCGCACTGGGTGGCGTGGCTGCGCGTGCGCGGCGAGGCCGCTCCCGCCGAGCTGCAGCTGAAGCTCGTCGACGAGAGCGGCGCGAACGTGTGGTGGTGGCGGCGCGCGGGCTTCGCGCCGGCGCACGCGGGCGAACGCATCGCGCTGCGCCGCGCGAGCCTCGCGTTCGCATGGGGACCCGCGAGCGGCGGCGAGCCGCGCCGCGTCGGCGCGGTGGAGCTGGCGGTCGCGTCCGACGCGGGCGCGCGCGGC
>QEVM01000160.1 GCA_003576805.1 Pseudomonadota bacterium
GCGCCCGCGCGCGCGGCGCTCGCCGGCCCGCCGGCGCCGGGCACGTGTCCCGTGATCTCGCAGAGCTTCGGCCCCGGCCGCGAGGACGCGGCCGGCGTGCCGCTGCGCGAAGGACAGACGCTCGGCGTCGCCGATCTGTACGCGCTCGAGCGGCTGATTCCGTCGGAGATCTGGAAGGCGCGCGAGACGTTCTTCCACGAGGGCATGCGCCTCGAGATCGGCGGCTGCCATCGCGACTATCCGCCCACCGCCGCGTACCAGAAGGCGACCGAAGCGCACGCCGGCAGCGCGCGCCTCGACGACGACGGCAACCTGCACGACTACCGCGCCGGCCGTCCCTTCCCCGAAGCCGCGATCGACATGAGCGCGCCCGACGCGGCGCTGCGCTGGGCGTGGAACTTCGAGCACCGCGACCGCGGCGCGGGACCGGTCGGCAGCTTCCGCATCGTCGACATGCCCGGCCGGATCGGATCGGTGCAGACCTACACGGGCAGCTTCTTCTTCGTGCGCACCGGGCATCGCGCGGACCTGGTCGAGCGCGCGTACAAGGCGGAGTCGGCGGGCGACAAGCTGTGGGTCGCGGGCGGGCGCTTCGACGAGCCCTTCGACGCGCGCCATCTCGCGTGGCGCCAGATCCGCCCGGACGACGCCGCCGAGGACTACCGCGAGCCCGACGACACGTTCGTGTACGTGCCGACGATGCGGAAGGTGCGCCGCGCGGCGACGGCGTGGGTCGACGGCCTGTACGCGCCCCGTTACCTGGTCGCCGGCACCGAGGGCGCCGGCGGCGGCGTTCCGTTCGGCGCCAACGAGTTCGGTCCGGCCGGCTCGATCCAGCCGACCGCGGGGCTCTCGGCCGCCGCGACCGAGAACCTGCGGCGCGGCTTCACCGGCCTCGCGGTGCGGCCCAACGCATACGTGTGGCGGCTCGTCGGCGAGCGCGAGGTGCTCGCGCCGATCAACGGCAACGCGCTCGGCTACCCGGAGAATCCCGACCGCAACTACGGACCGAGCGGGCTCTCCGTCGCGAGCGACCGCTGGGACGTGCGCTGGGCGGTCGTCGTCGAGGGGCGCGCGCGCCAGATCGTCGACGACGTCGGCTACGTGCGGCTGTGGATCGACTGGCAGACGGGGCAGCCGCTCTACTACATGACCGACCGCAAGAGCCGCACGCCGCTCGACGTCGGCATCCTCGTGCACCGCTGGAGCGGCGACCGCTCCGACTACCCGGACTGGCCGGGCGTCGGACGCGTCGCGATCTTCGATCCGGTCGCCGCCGTCTTCGTCGACGCGGCGAGCGGCCGCGGCGGCTGGCGCCGCGAGTCCTACGACCTCGTGTCGATCCCGGTCGAGCCCAAGAAGCTGCGCAAGATGACGACCGTGGACGCGCTCGAGCACGGCCGCTGACGCGCGCCGCGCCCGCCGCCTACCACGTGTAGCGGAGCCGGAAGAACACCTCGTCGCGGTCGCGCACGAGCGCGAGGGCGTTCTCGACGCCCTGCCGGTAGGCGTCCTCGCCCACCTGCGTGTCGATGCGCGAGACCTGGTTCACCGGGATGTCGCGCATCTCGAAGCGGCCGAAGAACCAGTTGGTGCCGATCGTCGCCGAGAAGTTCGAGGTGAAGCGGTAGGTCAGCTTGGGCAGGATGCCGCCCGAGTTGGACTGCTGGTCGTAGATGAACGTCACCGCCGGCTGCAGGCGGTCGCGGAAGTAGCCGGTGTTGACCGTCAGCGTGCCGAGCAGGTTCCACGGCCCGTTCGTCACGAAGCCGCGGTTGTAGCCCGCGACGTACTGGAAGAAGATCTGCGAGTTGATGAAGAAGGTGCGGTTCGGGTTCAGGAAGTTGATGAACGTCGGGCGGTCCACCGACACCGTCAGGTTGAAGGTGTCGGCCTGCGTGATGCCGTCCATCTCGTTCACGTTGGCGAAGCGCTGGCCGTCGATCCATGCGCTCTCGACGCTGAAGTTCGCTTTGGTGACGTCCTCGGCGAAGTCCATCGAGAAGCCCAGCACGTTGCGCTTCTCGTAGCGGAGCACCACTTCGCCGCCGCCGTGCCACACCCAGTCCTGGCGGCCGTAGCCCTCGCGGCCGCCCGCGCGCACCGCGTTGCGCTGCTGGCCGACGACGTTGAAGAGCGCGTCGATCGAGTAGCAGAACTGCGGCTGCGCCCACGAGCACTGGCCGGGCCGCGTGCTGTACGGATCGCTGCCGTCGAACTCGCGCAGCGCCGACGGGCCGTCCGGCACGAGGTCGTTGTTCGCGTCGGGCGGCGACGAGAGCGCCGCCGCGATCACCTGGAAGTTGAACGAGAGCGCCGCCATCTCGCTCGAGAAGAGCTGGCCGGTCGAGGGGCCGAAGCCGCCGCCCGCGAGCGGGCGGCCGGCGCGGTCGGTCGCCGGGATCGCGAGCTGCGTCGCGCCGCCGCAGAGCGGGTGATCGCCCGGACCCGTGCAGCCGTCGACGTTCGGGTGGTAGCCGTCGTCGATCGGGCGCCGCGCGCCCGGCAGCACCACGACGCCGCGCTCCGGAACGAAGCGCGTTCCGACCGGGCCCTGGTCGAAGCCGATCGTGCCGGGCTGCGCGAGCCCGTTGCGCATGTTCCACTCGAACGTCCGATAGCCGCCGGCCGCGCCGACGAACGACTGGATCAGCACGCTCGCTTCGGCGTTGGTGAGATCCATGCCGTCGGCCTCGCAGTCCGTTCCCCAGAAGCGGCCGCAGCCGAGCAGCGCCTCCTGCTCGTCGGTCAGCACGTCGTTCAGCGTCGGCGTCGCCGCGAACACGGGGTGCGAGCCGAAGTCGCGGAAGGCCGGATCGCCGCAATGGCCGGCCTGGAAGCCGTCGCACGGATCGGCGTTCAGGCCGACGAGCGGCAGGTCCACCGGCGCGCCCGCGGCGTCCTTCACCAGCGTGCGCAGGATCTGCGCGGAGCTGCGATTGCCGCCGAGGCCGTTCGCGAGCAGCGAGGCGATCGTGAGCGAGCTCTTCGCCGAGCTGCGCGGCACCGGCAAGCCGGTGAGCGGGCTGTTGAGACTGCCGAACACGGTCTGCCCGCACTTGGTCGGATCGAGGTCGTTGAAGCCGATGCTGGTGGAGCAGATCGTCGCGAAGAGCTGCATGTTGGTGGACGTGTTCTCGAGCACGTCGCGCTGGTTCTCGGGATCGAGCGCGAGCGTCGATCCGTCCGGCGCGATGCTCGACGACGGCTGCGTGCCGAGGCAGCCGGGCTCGTTGCCCGTCGGACACGAGCCCGCCCCGTACTTGCCGCCCGCGCGGATCGGACGGCCCGAGAGCGCGTCGACCTTGCGCTCGTAGGTGAAGAGCCGGTCGGTGTACGGGAAGTCGTCGTGACCGTAGAAGTCCGAGATCTGCACGCTGAAGCGGCCGAGCCGGAACTCGAGGCGCGCGCCGTACTCGAGGCCCGAGATGTCGCGCCACGGGTTGTCGGGGCGATCCTCGCCCGCCACGCCGAAGCCGGTGATGCCGTGGAAGAACAGGCCCGTCGTCTTGTTGCAGGCGGCGTAGGTCGTGAAGGGCTCGCCGCAGCGGCCGACGTCGGCGGGCTCGAAGTCGTCGAGGTTCGCGGCCAGCTCGAGGCGCACGTCCTCGAGCGGCCCGATCGAGTAGAACGAGTACACGCCGCGGATCGACCAGAGCGCGATGCGCGACTCCTCCAGCTCGGGCAGCGTCGCGAGCGCGAGGTCCTGAGGATTGAACTGGTCGGTGGTGCGGAACAGCTCCGTCTTGCCCCACACGATGTTCTGCTTGCCGGCGCGCACCCACAGCCGGCTGTCGAGGAACTCCATGTCGACGTAGAGCTCCTTCAGCTCGCGCTCGTCCTGCTGGCTGGCGCCGCGGTTCCACGCCAGCTCGCTCTGCCGGAAGTCCTGGTCGGTCTCGTCGAAGACGTCCTTGTCGATCGCGCGGCGCAGCGCCGGGCTCGGGTAGTAGAGGCCGCGCGCGCGCCGGCGATCGCCCTTCTCGGCGATGCCGACGAGCGGAGCGGGACGGAACGGCAGCTCGCTCGCGCCGACCGGCGGCGTGTTCCAGTCGTCGGCGGTGTTGGGGAGCTGGTCGGGACCGAACAGCACCGGGTTCAGGTCCTTCGAGCTGAACGGGTTCGGGATGTACGAGAGGCGCCCGATCGGACGCGTGTCGCACTCGGGCTCGAGCGGGCCGAAGATCTGGAGGCCGTGGCCGTTGTCGCCGCCGCGCAGCTCGCGCGCGCCGAAGCTGCAGTGGCGCAGCACCTGGCGGAACGTGAAGTTGGCGGGGTCGTCCACCGTCCCCCACTGCTGATCGGGACCGGCGTAGGTGAACAGGCTCTCGATGCTGCGGAGCTGCGCGAACGAGAGCGGGCTGCGCGCGTTGTCGCGCACGAGCCGCGCCGCCGTGCGCGGCGCGCCGACCGACTCCGTGCGCGGATCGACGAAGCCGGCCAGCTTGCGGCCCGCGTACTTGCCCGTCGGGCCGGTCAGCGTGTTGCCCGTGAAGCCGCTGTCCTCCGCGTCGACCATGCGCAGCGGCAGGTGCTCGACGCGATTGCCGATCCAGTTCACGGACGGGAACATTCCGCAGCCGCGCGTCCACACGCAGTCGTAGCGCGCCTCGACGCGGCCGAAGAACGACAGCAGGTCGAAGGGACCCCAGCCCGCGTCCACCGCGGTGTACTCGAGCTCGAGCGAGAGCACGTGGTACCACTGCGCGAGATCCCAGTCGTCGTTGGCGCTCATGTCCCGCGCGAGCGCGCGCACCTGCTCCTCGAAGGAGCCGTGGACGGAGAGCCGGCCGTCGAAGAAGTCGAGCGCGGACGCGCTCGATGCGGAGCACAGCAGCAGCAGAGCGCACGCCGAGCGGACTGCGCGAAGGCGCATGAGACCCCTCCTCCCGCGGGCGGCTGCCGCGGAACTCTCCACTTAGCTGCCATGGAAACGGGAACGCTGTCAACCAGCCGACGAATCGTGCAGGATCTACAACGAGGCCGATTCAGAACGTGTAGCGGAGCAGGAAGAACACCTCGTCGCGCTCGGAGATCGCGGTGAGGCCGTCGTAGCGCGTGTCGGACTTGAAGTCGCCGCCCTGATTGCCGACGAGCAGCGGCCGGAACGGCGACTGGAGCTCGTCGGGCTTGCCGTAGAAGCCCGCGACGCCGACGGTCGCGGAGAAATCCTGACTGAAGCGATACGTCATCTGCGCGATCAGCCCGCCCGACTTCGAGCGCACGTCGTGCACCCAGGTCACCGCGGGCAGCAGCCGGTCCTAGTAGTAGCCCGTCAGGATCGTGAAGGTCCCCAGCACCGACCACGGGCCGTGCACGCTCATCGCGTCGTCCTTCACGTAGTCGTCGATCCAGCGCAGGAACACCTGGCTGTTGAAGAAGAAGGTCCGGCTCGAGTTCAGGAAGTTGATGAAGGTGGGGCGGTCGACGGAGAGCGTCAGGTTGTAGGTGTCGCGCCGCCCCCAGCCGCGCGGCTCGGACTGGATGCCGTACGGCTGGCCCGCGATCCAGGTGGCCTCGATGCTCCAGTTGGTGCCCGTGCCGTCGTGCGCGAAGTCGGTCGCGAAGCCGAGCACGTTGCGCTTGAGATAGCGCAGCTCGACCTCCGACCCGCTCGACCAGATGAAGTCGCGCCGCCCGAAGTCGCCGTTGCCGCCCGCGCGCACCTCGGGGCGCCGCGATCCCGCGATCGCGAACACGCCGCGCACGAACGCGCAGGTGAAGGCATCCTCGACGCGGCAGGCGGGGTCGTTGCCGGTCGCCGCGCCGAGCGCGGCGAGCAACACCATGAAGTTGTACGACGCCGCGGCCAGCTCGTTGCGGAGCAGCTCGCCGGTGCGCGGGTCGAGCAGCGACGTCGCCGGGCCCGCGCGTCCGAGGTCGCCCGCGTTGCAGCCGAACGGACCGGGCGCGACGCAGCCGTCGACGAGCGGGTCGTAGCGCGCGTCGGCCGGGCCGCGCGCGCCGGGCAGGATCACGAGGCCCTCGCCGGGCACGAAGCGCGTCGCGACGGGGCGCCCGATCTCGAACTGCGGGAACGCCTGCACCAGCACGCTCGCCTCGGCGTTGAAGAGGTCGAAGCCCTCGATGTCGCAGTTGGTGCCGTAGAACGCGCCGCAGCCGAAGAGGGCCTCTTGCTGATCGGTGAGGAAGGCCGAGAGCGTCGTGTTCGGCTGCAGCGTCGGAGCGCCGGGTCCGTCGTTCGGGTCGCGGTTGAGCTGCACCAGGTCGACGGTCACGGGGCTGCCCGCGAGCCCGGTGATCGTCTGGATGATGCCTTCGCCGAACGCGCTCCCGCCGACCGCGCGCGAGAGCGCCAGCGCGGGCGTGATGCCGGCGGCGAGGTTGGCGTCCGAGTTCGGGATGTCCACCAGGCAGCGCTCGGCGAGCACGTCGCTGAGGCCGCCCGCGATGCCCTTCGTCGACGAGCACACGACGCCGAACAGCTGCCGGTTCGCCGGGTGCAGGCGCAGCACGGAGTCGGGATCGCGGTCCGGGTAGATCACGTCGCCGTTCACGTCCAGCGGACGGCCGCTGCGCCAGTCGACGCGGCGCTCGTACTCGTTGAAGTTGGCGAGCGTCGGCGCGTCCTCGTAGCCCCAGAAGTCGGAGATCTGGAACGAGAAGCGATCCCAGCGGAACTCGACGCGCGCGCCGACCTCGAGCCCCTTCACCGAGCTCCAGGGCGAATCCGGGCGCCGCTCGCCGACGAGGCCGGCGCCGGCGAAGCCGTGCGCGTAGTAGCCGAAGGTCTTGCCGCACACGAGCCAGACGGTGTAGGGCGTCCCGCAGCGGCCGAGGTCGAGCGGCTCGAAGTCGTCGAGGTTGGCCGCGATCTCGAGGCGCACGTCCTCGAGCGGCCCGATCGTGTAGAACGACCACGTGCCGCGCACCGACCACAGCGCGATGCGCGACTCCTCGAGACTCGGCAGCGACGAGAGCGCCAGCGTCTGCGGGTTGAACTGGTCGGTGGTGCGGAACAGCTCCGTCTTGCCCCACACGATCGACTGCTTGCCGAGGCGCAGCCACAGCCGGCCGTCGAACAGCTCGGCGTCGATGAACAGCTCCTTCAGCTCGCGCTCGTCCTGGCTCTGCACGTGGTGCCAGGCGAGATCCGCCTCGCTGTAGTTCTGCTCGATCTCCCAGTCGCCGAAGTCGCGCACGTACTTGGCCGACGGCACGAAGAGCCCGTGCGGATCGAGCCCGCCCGCGCGCGGCGCGCCGACGGCGGGGCGCAGCGGCAGCGGGATCGTGTCGTCCGGGACCGTGTCGAGCGTGCCGTCCGGGTCGATCGGGACGTCCGGGTTCCACGGGCCCAGGATGAAGAAGCCGTTGCCGACGGACGCGTCCTGGTCCTTCACCGCGAAGCGCGCGTCGTCGATCGGCGCGAACGTCGGCTGCAGGTTGGCCGCGCCGAAGTCCTGCAGCTCGCGCAGCAGCGGCGTGTCGTAGATCGTCAGCAGCTCGTGGCCGCGGTGGAAGCGGCTGCGGTCGGGATCGGGCTCGAGCAGCCGGCCGCTGAACGGGTTGTTGCGGGCCGTGGCGAGATTGCGCGGCACGCGGTTGGCGCGGTCGCCGTAGTAGCGCCACGTCGGCAGCATGCCGCAGCCGGTGTAGATGCAGTCGTAGCGGACCAGCACGCGCGCGAACGCCGACACCGCGTCGAACGGCCCGATCCCGTCCGGCGCGAGATCGGCCTCGATCTCGAGGTTCAGGATGTTCGCCCACTGCGCGAGGTTCGCGTTCTCGGGATGGAAGTCCTCGCCGATGCCGCGCATCTGCAGCTCGGCGTAGCCGTGCACCGAGAGGCGGCCGTCGAAGAACTCGAAGGCGGCGGCCGGTCGTGCCTGGCCGAGCGCGGCGACGGCGGCGAGTGCGGCGAGGATGCGGCGCATACGGGGTCCGGGCGCGGCCGCGCGCTGCGCGGCCGCGCCCGGCGACCTCAGAACGTGTACCGCAGCCGAAGGAACGCCTCGTCGCGCTCGCGCACGACCGAGAGGCCGTTCTCGACGCCGTCGCGGTAGGCCAGCCTGCCGACCTCGTTGCCCAGCGTGCCGAGCGGCGCGATCGCGGTGTCTTCGTACTCCCAGCGGCCCCAGAAGAAGTTCATGCCGATGGTCGCCGAGAAGTTCTCGGTGAAGCGGTACGTCATCGACGGCAGCGCGGCGCCGGAGTTCGAGTTGATGTCGTACACGAAGGTGATGCCCGGCAGCAGGCGGTCCTGGAAGTAGCCGGTCTGGATCGTGAAGGTGCCGAGCATGTTGAACGGCCCGTTGTTCACGAAGCCCGACTTGTAGTTGCTGATGTACTGAAAGAAGATCTGGGTGTTGAAGAAGAAGGTGCGGTTCGGATTCAGGAAGTTGATGAAGGTCGGGCGGTCTGCGGAGATCGTGAGGTTGAAGGTGTCGCCCGTGTTGACGCCCTGGAGCGAGTTGTTGTCGGTGAACCGGACGTTGTTGATCCAGCTCGCTTCCATGCCCCAGTTCGACTTGGTCACGTCCTCGGCGAAGTCGAGCGAGAAGCCGAGCACGTTGCGCTTCTGGTAGGTGAGCACGCCTTCGCCGCCGCCGTGCCAGACGAAGTCGCGGCGGCCGTAGGTGCCGTTGCCGCCCGCGCGCACCGAGTTGCGCTGCGCGCCGGTGATCGTGAAGAACGACTTCACCGAGCTGCAGTACTGCGGCTGCACGAACGAGCACTGCCCCGGCACGGCGCTCGCGGGGTTGGCGGGGTCGAGGTCGTCGGGGTCGGGATTCAGCGGGTCGGCCGCCTGCGAGAAGGCGACCAGCGTCATCAGCGCGTTCCAGGAGAGCGCCGCCATCTCGCTGCGGAACTGCAAGCCCGCCGCGGGCCCGAAGCCGTTCACGACGCCGCGGCCGGGATCGTTGTAGGTCGGGACGACGAGGCCGGTGTTCGTGCCGTCGACGAGCGGGTTGTAGCCGGGATCGCCGGGACCGCGCGAGCCGGGAAGCTGCACGACGCGCTCGCCGTCCCAATAGGACGCCGGCAGGTTGCCCTCGAAGTTCTCCGTGCCGGGCACCGGGAACAGATTGCCGTCGGGATCGGTGCCGCCGATCTTGTAGCCGAGGAAGTTGTTGCGCTCGAGATAGCGACCGTAGTTGCCCTCGATGCCGGGCCACGACTGCTGGAGCACGCTCGCCTCGGCGTTGAGCAGGTCGATGCCGTCCGACTCGCAGTCGCTGCCCCAGAACGGACCGCAGCCGAGCAGCGCCTCCTGCTCGTCCGTGAGCAGCTGGTTCAGCGTCCGGACGGTGTTGCCCGCGGTCCAGGCCGACACCGACGTGCGTGCGACGACGCCCGTGCAGCCGCCGTTGTTGTCGGAGAAGAAGCGGTCGCAGGGATCTTCGTTGAGCGGCACGAACGGAATCACCGCGCCGCTGGTGAAGCCGAGCTGCGCGATGGCGCGGGCGCGCGAGTTGCCCGCGATCGCGTTGGCGAGCAGCGACGAGATCGAGTCGCCGGCCTTGCGGTTCGCGACCGGCGTGGGGTTGCCCACCGTGACCGAGAACACCGAGATCTGGCTGTTGAACACGCTCTGGCCGCAGGCGGTCGGGTCCGCGTCGCTGAAGCCGATGCTGGTCGCGCAGATGGCCGAGAAGATCTGGATGTTCGAGGGGTAGTTCTCGAGCAGACGCTGCCGGCTGTCCGTGTCGAAGGGGCCCGGCGGGGTGGCGCCGGAGTTGGCGCCGCCGGCGCCGGGATCGTTGCCGTTGAGCGTCTGGGCCGAAGTGATCGGCAAGCAGTCGGACTGCGTGCCGTCGATGCACCCGCCTCGCCGGGTCTCGGAGCGCTGGCGCAGCGGACGGCCCGTCTGCAGGTCGACGCGCCGGTGGTACGACGTGATGCGCTCCACGTACGGGAAGTCTTCGTAGCCGAAGAAGTCGCTGATCTGGAAGCTGAAGCGGCCCGCGCGGAACTCGAGGCGCGCGCCGTACTCGAGGCCGCCGGCGTCCTCCCACCACGGCTCGGGTCGATTCTCGCCGGCGAGCGCGACGCCGAACAGACCGTGCGCCCACAGCGCCGTCGTCTTGTTGCAGGCGACGAGCGCGGTGAAGGGCTCGCCGCAGCGGCCGAGGTCGGCGGGCTCGAAGTCGTCGAGATTCGCGGCGATCTCGAGGCGCACGTCCTCGAGCGGGCCGATGTCGTAGAACGACCAGACGCCGCGCACCGACCAGAGCGCAATGCGCGACTCCTCGAGGCTCGGCAGCGACGCGAGCGCCAGGTCCTGCGGATTGAACTGGTCGGTGGTGCGGAACAGCTCGGTCTTGCCCCAGACGATGTTCTGCTTTCCGGCGCGCACCCACAGCCGGCTGTCGAAGAACTCCATGTCCAGGTAGATCTCTTTCAGCTCCTTCTCGTCCTGCTGGCTGCCGCCGCGGTTCCACGCCAGCTCGTTCTGCGAGAAGTTCTGGTCGAAGACGTCGCTCTTGTCGTCGTCCTTGAGGAAGCGCCGGTACGCCGGGCTCGGATAGAAGACGCCCTGCGAGCGCGCGCGCGGCGCGCGCTGCGCGAGCGGGTACTCGGATGCCGGCCGGCCCGGAAGCTCCGCGCTGCCGCCGGGCAGGCCGATCGTCGGGCTCGGATCGTCGGGATTGAACGGATTCGGCTTGTAGTTCAGCGCGCCGTCCGGATCGATGTCGCAGTCGGGGTCGATCGGCCCGATGATCTGGTTGCCGTAGCCGTTCGCGCCGCCCGGCGTGCGGCGCGCGCCGAACTTGCAGCCGAGCTGGCGCGAGAAATAGAAGTACGCGGCATCGTCGCCGCCCGCCTCGAAGATCGTGTCGGGGCCGGCGACGGCGAACAGGCCCGTGAAGCCGTCGAGCTGATCGATGCGCAGCGGGCGGCGCGGGTTCTCGGGCAGATAGAACGCGCGCGGGCCGGTGCCGGTGTCGACGGGGCGGTAGCGGAGCTCGGTGAAGCGCGCCGCGGTGTCGTTGATGCCGAGCGCGTTGTCCTGATCGGAGATGTTGATGCTGCCCGACATGCCGGAGCGGCGTCCGCTCGTCTTGTAACCGGGCAGGTGCGCCGCGCGGTCGCCCCAGCTGTCGACGCCCGGGAACATGCCGCAGCCGCGCGTCCAGATGCAGTCGTAGCGGACCTCGACGCGCGCGAAGGCCGACAGCACGTCGAAGGGGCCCCAGCCGTCGGGCGCGATGTCGTACTCGATCTCGGTGGAGAGGACGTTGTACCACTGCGCGAGATCGATGTCGTCGGACCAGCTGAAGTCCTGACCCATCCCGCGGATCTGTTCCTCGAAGTAGCCGTGGATCTGGAGGCGCCCGTCCTGGAACTCGAAGGCGCGAACGCTGGGGGCCGCGAAGAGCGCGACCAGCGCGGCAGCGAACGCGAAGCGCGACATCGACGCCGTGCGGTCGCGCTGCGCGACTGCTGCGCTCGGCGTGAACCGCATCCCCTTGGCGGCACGCGGCCGCACGTCCCCCATCGACAGCTTCGACATCGCCCCCTCCTGAACGAGCCACTGGAGGAGGTGGATGCATCCGCCAAGCCTGGGCGCGGGCGCGCGCAGACCTTCCCCCAGAGAGCCGGCGTGCTCTTATAACCCCGAAGACGGCAGGCTGACAACGAAAAATCCGCTCGTTGCCGCCGGCAGCGGGAGAGCAGGACGCGGCAACGCGATGCGTCGTGCGTCGCGGAGTGCGTCAGTCGGGCGCGTCGGTGGCGCGCGGCTTGCGCGCGCGCGGCTTCGTCGGCTTGCGCGACTTCGCGCTGTCGCTCTTCGCCGCGCGCTTGGCGCGCTTCGGCTTCGCGGGCGCGGGCGCAGCGGCGCCGTCCGACTCCGCTTGCGCGGCCGCGCGACGCCGGCC
>QEVM01000161.1 GCA_003576805.1 Pseudomonadota bacterium
GGCGGCGCACGCGCCCGGACCGCCCGCGCTCGCCGCGCGCGCCGTGCGCCCGCCGCTCGCCGTCCAGGTCCGGCTCCGCAGCGGACAGCCCGCCGCGCTGCGCAGCGCGCTCGCCAACGGCGACGTCGTCCACTGCGCCGGCCCGTGGCGCACGACCGGAGGCTGGTGGTCGGAGGAGCACCGCTTCGCGTTCGACAGCTACGACGTCGCGACCAGCGACGGCCTCGTCGTGCGGCTGCGTCACGACCGGCTGCGCGACATCTGGGAGCTGGACGCCGTCTACGATTGAACCGCGGGGCCTTTGTAACCCACGCGACACCGCAGGCTCGCGCTCCCCTCGACCCCTCTGGCCACGAGCGCTACACGCCCGGTATGCCGAACGCCCAGCCCCACCCGCAGCCGCGCGCTCGCAAGTCCAAGCTCGCGACCGACGCGCCCGTCCTCTTCTTCAAGTCCTTCCTCGAGCGCCCGAAGGAAGTCGGCTCGATCATTCCGAGCTCGCGCTTCCTCGAGCGGCGCGTCATGCGCTGCGCGCGGCTCGACCAGGCGAACATCGTGGTGGAGCTCGGCCCCGGCACCGGCGGCACGACGCAAGCGCTGCTGCGCGCGATGCGTCCCGACGCGGTGCTGCTCGCGATCGAGATCAATCCGCGCCTCGCCGAGCGCGTGCGCGCGCGCATCACCGACCCGCGCCTCGTCGTGCACTGCGGCAGCGCGGAGGACATTCCCGGTGCGCTCGCGGCGCACGGGCTCGCTGCACCCGACGCGGTGATCTCGGGCATCCCCTTCTCGACGATGCCGCGCCCGGTGGCGCTCGGGATCCTGCGCTCGATCCGCGACTGCCTCGCGCCGACGGGCTGCTTCGTCGCGTACCAGGTGCGCGACCGCGTCGCCGTGCTGGCGCGCGAGGTGTTCGGCAAGCCGTCGCACGCGGAGCTCGAGGTGCGCAACGTCCCGCCGATGCGCGTGTGGCGCTACGATGCCGGCTCGTCGCCTTCGCCGCGCTTGCGCTGATGCGAGAGCGCGGCCCGGCTGGCCGCCTCCTGCCCCGCGCGCACGATCGCGCGTGAGCCGAAGCGCTCCGCGATCTCGTCGAGCGCGCGGTTGAGGCGGGCGCTGCGGCGCCGCTCGCCGTCGGCCTCGAACAGGCCGAGCTGCGCGGCGGCGAGCGCCACCAGGTTCGTCGCGCCGACGCCGATCAGACGGACCGGCGCCGCCGGCAGCCGCTCCAGCAGCCGCTTCGCCTCGCGCGTGAAGAGCGCGCCGTCGTCGCTCGGCTCGGCGAGCGTCGCGCGCCGCGTCAGGACCGGGTAGCCGCGCGGCCCAGGCGCCTTGCGCTTCGCGAGCTTCGCCTTCAGCACGATCGTGCGCGCCGCGAGCCCGTCGCGGCGCAGCCGCCGCGCCACCGACTCCGCGTGGTCCTGGATCACCGCGCCGAGGCGCGCGCGGTCGGCGACGTCGGTGTCGAAGGTGTTCTCCTCGCTGTAGGACACCGCGTCGCGGTCGGGCACGACGTCGCGCGCGTCGGCGCCGCGCGCGAGCGCCGCCGCGTGCGCACCGAGCGACTCGCCGAGCCACGCCCGCAGCTCCGCGTCGTCCCGGCGCGCGAGGTCGCCGATCGTCTCGATGCCGACCGCGCGGAGCCGGGCCTCGGCGACCGGACCGACGCCCCAGAGCCGCCCGACGGGAAGCGGGTCGAGGAACGCGTGCACCTCGCCCGGCAGGATCTCGAGCAGTCCGTCGGGCTTGGCCTCGTCGCTCGCGATCTTCGCGACGAGCTTCGACGGCGCGATGCCGACCGAGACGGCGAGCCCCGTCGCGTCGCGCACCGCGCGGCGCAGCGCCTCGCCCGCGGCGCGCGGCGGACCGTGCAGCCGCTCGGTGCCGGTCAGGTCGAGGAACGCCTCGTCGAGCGAGATCGCCTCGACGAGCGGCGAGAAGCGCCCGAACACCTCGAACACCTGGCGCGACACCGCGGCGTATTTGCGCATGTCGCCGCGCACGAAGATGCCGTCGGGACACAGGCGGCGCGCCTCGTAGCCCGGCATCGCCGAGCGCACGCCGTAGACGCGCGCCTCGTAGCTCGCCGCCGACACCACGCCGCGCGCGCCGGCGCCGCCGACGATCACCGGCTTGCCGCGCAGGCGCGGATCGTCGCGCTGCTCGACGGACGCGTAGAAGGCGTCCATGTCGGCGTGCAGGATCACGCGCAAGTCTGATGACTCTGCCCGCTCGCCTTCGGCTCGCTACGGCGGATACGGGGGTCACGTGCCGTCATGGGCGGACCCTATCACCGAGAGGCGGCGGCGTTCGCGCAGTGCGAGCGCGACGTCCCAGGGCGTCGCGGCGGTCTCGCGCGCGAGCGCCCAGGCGAGGCGGCGCAGCGGCAGGTCGCGCAGCGCGCCGTGCGCCGGCGCGCTGCGCGACCGCAGCCCGAGCGCGCGCACGACGAGCCGGCAGCGCGGCAGATGATACGCGTCGCTGCACAGCACGAGCGCGCCGCCGCCGGCGGCCTGCACGATGCGCGCGCAGTGCACGAGCGACGAGAGCGTGTCGTCGCCCTGCTCCTCGAGCACGATGCGCTCGGGCGCAATGCCCGCTTCGAGCAGCAGGCGCCGCATCACCGACGCCTCCGACGGCGCGTGGCGGCCGACCGCGCCCGTCGGCAGGAAGCGCGCGTTTGGCAGCGCGCGCGCGGCGTCGAGCGCCGCGCCGACGCGGCGTCGCAGCGCCGGGCTCGGCTCGCCGCCGCGCCACACCGCGGCGCCGAGGATCACGATCCACGCGGCTTCGCTCGCTCTCACTCCGGCGCAGTCTACCGGCCGCTCCGGTATCGTCGTCCGACCATGACGACTGCCGCCGTTCCGACGAAGAGCGCCGATCGCGGGCCCGCCGCGGGCGTCACCTGGGATCTCTCCGACCTCTACGCGGGCGCCGACGACCCGCGCATCGAGGCCGATCTCGCGCGCTCGATCGAGGAGGCCGCGCGCTTCGCCGAGCGCCATCGCGGGCGCATCGCGTCGATGGGCGCGGCGGAGCTCGCGCAGGCCGTCGACGCGCTCGAGTCGCTCCAGGAGCCGGCGTACCGCGCGGCGGCGTACGCGCAGCTGCTGTTCGCCGCCGACACCTCGGCGCCGCGTCACGGCGCGCTGCTGCAGCGCGTGCAGGAGCGCGGCAGCGAGGTGCGCAACGCGCTCGTCTTCTTCGAGCTCGAGTGGGTGGCGATCGACGACGCGCGCGCCGAGGCGCTGCTCGCCGATCCCGCGCTCGCGAAGCGCCGCCATCTGCTCGCGCAGATGCGCCGCTACCGCCCGCACGTGCTCTCCGAGGCCGAGGAGCGGCTGCTCGAGGAGACGGCCAACACCGGGCCGCGCGCGTTCTCGCGCCTCTTCGACGAGACGCTCGGCGCGATGCGCTTCCCGCTCGAGACCGAATCGGGCGCGACGGAGGAGAAGAGCGAAGAGGAGGTGCTCTCGCTGCTCTACGAGCCCGACCGCGAGACGCGCCGCCGCGCCGCCGACTCGCTCACGGCCGGCCTGCGCCAGCACGCGCGCCTGCTCGCCTTCGTCTTCAACACGCTGGTGCAGGACAAGGCGACGCGCGACCGCCTGCGGCGCTACGCGTCGCCGATGGACGATCGCAACCTCGCCAACGAGATCGACGCCGAGACGGTGCACGCGCTGATGACCGCGTGCGAACGCCGCCACGACCTGGTGCAGCGCTATTACCGGCTGAAGCGGCGCCTGCTCGGGCTGGACGTCCTCTACGACTACGACCGCTACGCGCCCGTGCTCGCCGCCGAGGGCCAGCGCAGCTTCGACGCGGCGCGCGCGCTCGTCCTGGACGCCTACGCCGATTTCTCTCCGAAGCTGTCGGACATCGCCGGCCAGTTCTTCGAGCGCCGCTGGATCGACGCGGAGCTGCGCGCCGGAAAGCGCGGCGGCGCCTTCTCCGCGTCCACCGTTCCGGCCGTGCACCCCTACGTGCTGCTCAACTACACCGGCACGCTGCGCGACGTGATGACGCTCGCGCACGAGCTCGGCCACGGCGTGCACCAGTACCTGGCGCGCCGCCAGGGCCTCTACGAAATGGACACGCCGCTCACCACCGCGGAGACGGCGAGCGTGTTCGGCGAGATGCTGACCTTCCGCCGCCTGCTGCAGAACGAGCCCGACCCGCGCGTCCGGCTCGGCCTCCTGTGCGGCAAGCTCGAGG
The DNA here is from genome assembly GCA_003576805.1 of Pseudomonadota bacterium. Taxonomy (GTDB): domain Bacteria; phylum Myxococcota_A; class UBA9160; order UBA9160; family PR03; genus PR03. Next base: position 4,216 of record QEVM01000161.1, read on the forward strand.
ACGCCTTCGCGACGGTGTTCCGGCAGGTGGTGATGACGCGCTTCGAGGAGAAGCTGCACGCCGCGCGCCGCGCCGAGGGCGAGCTCGAGATCGCGCGCGTGAACGAGCTGTGGATGGAGACGAACCGCCCGATGTTCGGCGACGCCGTCGCGCTGCGCGACGACTACGCCTGGTGGTGGCTCTACATCCCGCACTTCGTGCACAGCCCGTTCTACTGCTACGCGTACGCCTTCGGCGAGCTGCTCGTGCTGGCGCTCGTGCAGCGCTACGACGAGGAAGGCGCCGCCTTCGCGCCGCGCTACCTCGCGATGCTGGAGGCGGGCGGCTCGCAGTCGCCGCGCGAGGTCGTCGCGCACACCGGGCTCGACATCGGCGACCCCGGCTTCTGGGAGCGCGGGCTCGTGCTGCTCGAAGGCATGCTCGCCGACGCCGAGGCGCTGGCCGCGCAGACCGGCCCGCAGTGAGCGAGCACCCGAACGCGCGGCGCATTCGCGCGCTCTTCGCGGCGTTCCGCAGCGGCGACGTCGCGACGATCGCCGACGCGATCGACGAGGACGCGGTGTGGCGCTTCCCCGGGCGCCGCGGCCGGCTGGCGGGCGAGCACGCCGGCCGCGCGGCGATCCTGCGCTTCCTGGCGCAGGTCCCGGCGCTCACCGGAGGCAGCTTCCACGTCGACCTCGAGCACGTCGTCGCGGACGACGCGTGGGCGGCGGTCTTCTTCCGCGGACACGGCGAGCGCGAGGGCCGCACGCTCGACAACCCGACGGTGTTGCGCGTGCGGCTGCGCGACGGGCGGCTGCGCGAGGTCTGGGAGTTCGTCTGGGACCTCGAGCACGTCGAGGCGTTCTGGAGCTGAGCGGGTCGGCTCAGACCTCGGCGCGGCGCGGCGCGCGCACCCAGCGCTTGTAGAAGGCCGGCGCCGCGAAGGCGAGCCAGAGCGACACCGCCGAGACGGTGCCGAAGAGCGACATCGCGAGCGTCAGCTCGGGCAGCTCGTTCATCGGGCGCCCGTGGACCAGGCCGACCGCCAGCCCGATCGCCGAGCCGAGCCCCGCCATGCCGGCGCCGATCGCCCACAGCAGGAAACGGTTCGCGACGAGCGGGTCGCCGATGCCGATGCGCAGGCGGCGGCCCATGCGACGCCACCAGAAGAGCGCTTCGCTCGCGCCCCACAGCAGCACCGCGATCTGCACGAACTGGCGGAGCAGCACCCAGCCCGGCTGCATCCACGAGGCCGGTGCGAAGCCGGTCGTCATGCCGTCGCCGACGATCGCGAGCGCGAGCGCGCCGATCCCGGCGAACGCGAACGCCGCGACGGCGCGCGAGCGCGGGTGATAGATCTTCCAGTTGAAGATCGCCTTCGCCGACGCGCCGGCGGCGACGGCGCACGCCGAGAGTCCGGCGATCCACGACGGCGCGTGCGGATCGCGCGCGCCCGCGGCGGCGGCGAGCATCACGAGGCCGAAGCCGACCGGCCCGATGCAGAGCACGCCGACGCCGAGCAGCAGCTCGGGGAGCTCGCGCGTGCGGCGCGCCTGCAGGAGCAGACGGACGCCGACCCAGAGCGAGACGAAGAAGAACGCGAGGAAGCCCGGGAGAGCGAGCAGCTGCACGGCGGCCTCCGGTGGATGCCGCGCGTGGATCGGCCGATTTCGGCCGGAACCTGACGGATTTTCGGGGCGGCCGGGCCTCAGCGCGAAACCGCGCGTCCGATTTCGGTGGCGGCCCGCAGCCCGCTCGTCAACGCCATCTCGGTGTAGGGCCCGATCAGATAGTCGCCGGCGAAGGCGAGCCGCGGCGAACGCTCGCGGCGCGCGTGGAACGCGGCGAGCCGCGCGAGATGGCCGGCCGGGAAGAGCGGCAGCATCGGGTCCCAACGGTGGACCGCGCAGGCGATCGGCTCGATGCGCCCGACCGGCGTGCGCACGAGCGCGTCCACGACGTGCGACACGACGGCGTCGTCGGGCGCGCCGCGCAAGCGCTCGGCGGCGTCGCGCGTGAGCGCCGCATTGAGCAGTCCCGCGCCCGCCGGCGCGACGCCCGGCTTCCAGTGATCCACCGCGAGCCCGTAGAGCCCGATCCCCTCGCGCCGCGGAAAGGCGACGCCGTACCACGGCAGCGAAGCCGGAGCGCGCTCGGTCATCAGGAAGCACACGATGCCGCGCACGTAGCGGACCGCGTCGAAGAACGACTTCTCCTCGGCGCGCAGCGTGGCGACGACGCCGGACACGAGGCTGCCCGGCAGCGCGACGACGGCCGCGTCGGCGGCGAGCTCGTGCGTGGCGCCGTCCGCGTCGCGGAAGCGCACGCGCGCGCCGTCCGCGTCGGTCTCGACCGCCAGCGCCTCGCAGCCGGTGCGCACCGGAACCTGCGCGGCGAGCGTCTCGGTGAGGAGCCCGATGCCGCCTTCGAACGCCTCGAGCCGGAAGCCGCCCAGCACGAAGCGCGTGGTGAGCAGCGCGAACGCGAGCGAGTGGTCTTCCGGGTCGGCGTCGAAGGTCGACGAGAACGCGGGCGCGAACAGGTACTCCATCGCCTCCGCGCCGACGAGGCGCGCGAGTCCGTCGGCGAGGCTCTCGCGGTCGATCGCGGCGGCGCGCTCGGGGCGGTACGGGTCGAGGCGGCGGCCGCGCAGCGCGAGCTCGACCAGCAGGCGCGGGAGCCGCAGCTTCGCGCCCGCCGAGAGCAGCCGCGAGCGCGCGAGCTCGGCGAGCGAGCCGTAGTCGCCGGGGTGCAGTCGCCCGTCGCGCAGGATCGCGTTGCGCGTGCGCCCGACGGGATGCAGCCGCGCCGCGATGCCGAGCGTCTCCGCGACCGCGTGCAGGTTGCGGTAGCCGCTCGCCACGAACTGCGCGCCGCGGTCCACCACGAACACGCCGCGCGCCGTCGCGACGCGCTCGCTGCGCATGCGGCCGCCCGCGACGGCTTCGCGCTCGAGCACGACCGGCTCGTGACCCGCGCGCTGCAGCTTCCACGCGCAGGCGAGCCCCGCGACGCCGCCGCCGACGACCGCGATGCGCGCCACTACAGGTCGAGGTCGATCGCGCCCGTCGCCGCGTTCTCCATCGACTCGAGCACCGAGGCGTCCTCGAAGACGGGGATCTGCGCGGCGGCGTACAGCTCGCGCGCGCGCTCGGTGACGGCGCCGACCCGCACCAGCGCCGGCATCATCAGGTCCTTGAACGAGTGCACCTGGCCGGGCGGACGCTCGAACTCGAGGCCCGCCTTGCGCGCCTCGAGCAGGCTCTCCAGAAAGTCTTTCGGCTCGATCCCGACCTCGGCGAGCACCTTCCCGAAGCCGGGATCGCGGCGGCGCTTGCCGCGTCCGTCGACGCCGCCCTGGTTGTCGACCATCGCCTTCACCGCCTCGAAGGCGAACTGCGCGACGTCCTCGCGCTCGTCGGCGTGCATGTCGCGGATCGCCTCGCCCACGTAGACGTTGCCGAACGCGACGTGGCGCGCCTCGTCGCGCAGCACGTTCTCGGTGAGCCGGCGCAGCAGTCCGCACGTCGTCTGCCGGCGCATGTTGTGGAACGCCGCGAGCGCGAGGCCCTCGACGATCATGTTCATGCCGATCGCGATCTTCACCCAGTGGTTCGCGGTGAGCGTGGCGTCGATCAGGTCCTTCAGGCCCGGCGACATCGGGTAGATCATCGCCAGCTTGTCGATGTAGCGCTGGTAGGCCTCGACGTGGCGCGCCTCGTCCATCGTCTGCGTCGCGGCGTAGAGCTTGGCCTCGTAGTCGGGCACCGCGTGCGTGAGCGCGGCGGCGGTCATCAGCGCGCCCTGCTCGCCGTGCAGGAACTGCGAGAGCAGGTGCGCCGCGACGTGCGCGGTGAAGCTCTCGCGCTGGCTCTTCGAGAGCTTGCGCACCACCGAGAGCGCCTGGAATCCGAACTGCGCCTCGTCGATGATCGGCTTGCTCGGGTCGATCGCGACGCCCCAGTCGAGGTCGCGCTCGGCGTTCCACTGCTGCTCCTTCGCCTTCGCGTACAGGTTGCGCAGCTTCTCGACGTCGATGGCGTAGTCGAACTGCCAGCAGATCTCCATCGGGGTCTCGAGCACGTCCGTGGTCGGCGTGGGCTGGCGGTGCGTGATGGCGGTCATGGCTCTCCCCGGCTAGATCATCCCGACCGAGCGGTCGTTCCGACGGTATCACGGATGGCGGCGGTTCCGGTTGCCGCGGCATCCCCTACCGTCCTGCGCTCCGTCCCCTTCCTTCCCTACTTCCGTGTGGGAGTCGCCCCCGTGAGCCACATCCTCCAAAGCCTCCCCGTCGGCCAGAAGGTCGGCATCGCGTTCTCGGGCGGACTCGACACGAGCGCCGCGCTGCGCTGGATGCGCAAGGGCGGCGCGATCCCGTACGCGTACACCGCGAACCTCGGCCAGCCCGACGAGCCCGACTACGAGGAGATCCCGCGCAAGGCGATGGCGTACGGCGCCGAGCGGGCGCGCCTCGTCGACTGCCGCGCGCAGCTCGTCGCAGAGGGGATCGCGGCGCTCCAGTGCAGCGCGTTCCACATCTCGACGGCGGGCGTCACCTACTTCAACACGACGCCGCTCGGGCGCGCCGTCACGGGCACGCTGCTCGTGATCGCGATGAAGGAGGACGACGTCCACATCTGGGGCGACGGCAGCACCTTCAAGGGCAACGACATCGAGCGCTTCTACCGCTACGGCCTGATCGCGAACCCGCACCTCCAGATCTACAAGCCGTGGCTCGACCGGCGCTTCATCGACGAGCTCGGCGGCCGCAAGGAGATGAGCGAGTTCATGCTCCGCGAGGGCCTGCCCTACAAGATGAGCACCGAGAAGGCCTACTCGACCGACTCGAACATGCTCGGCGCGACGCACGAGGCGAAGGACCTCGAGCACCTCGACAAGGGCATCCGCATCGTGCAGCCGATCATGGGCGTCGCGTTCTGGCGCGACGACGTCGCCGTGCAGCCGGAGACCGTGACGGTGCGCTTCCAGGAAGGCTGGCCCGTCGCGCTGAACGGCGACGAGATCGCCGATCCGGTCGAGCTGCTCGCGCAGGCCAACGCGATCGGCGGCCGCCACGGGCTCGGCATGAGCGACCAGATCGAGAACCGCATCATCGAGGCGAAGAGCCGCGGCATCTACGAGGCGCCCGGCATGGCGCTGCTCTGGATCGCCTACGAGCGGCTCGTCAGCGGCATCCACAACGAGGACACGATCGAGCAGTACCGCGAGAACGGCCGCAAGCTCGGCCGCCTGCTCTACCAGGGCCGCTGGTTCGACCCGCAGGCGATCATGCTGCGCGAGGCCGCGCAGCGCTGGGTCGCGCGCGCGATCACCGGCGAGGTCGCGCTCGAGCTGCGGCGCGGCAACGACTACTCGATCCTCGCGACGTCGAGCCCGAACCTCACCTACCACCCCGAACGGCTCACCATGGAGAAGGGCGAGTCGGCGTTCTCGCCGCAGGACCGCATCGGCCAGCTCACGATGCGCAACCTCGACATCACCGACACGCGCGACAAGCTGCTCACCTACGCGAAGACGGGCCTGCTCTCGCCCGAGTCGGGGCTCGGCATGCCGCTGCTCGGCGAGGCGGCGGGCGACGCGGAGAAGAAGCCGGGCGGCGCATGATCGCGGCGCGCGCGGCGCCCGCGCCGTGATACGCTGCGCGCCCGTGACCGATCCCGACGCTGCGCTCGAACGACTCGCCGCCGCGCGCGGCCGCGTGGCGGCGCTGCTGACCGGCGCCGTCGTCGCGCTCTACTTCGGCTTCGTGCTGCTGATCGCGTTCGCCAAGCCCTGGCTCGCGACCAAGCTGGCGCCGGGGCTCTCGGTCGGCATCGCGCTCGGCGCGCTGGTGATCGTGCTCTCGTGGCTCGCGACCTTCGTGTACGTGCGCTGGGCCAACCGCCACTACGACGCCGCGCTCGAGCGACTGCGCAAGCCGTGAGCGGCGCGTCGAATCCGGTCGCGCTCGGCTTCTTCTTCGCGTTCATCGCCGTGACGCTCGGCATCACCTACTGGGCCGCGCGCCGCACGCGCACTGCCGAGCACTTCTACGCGGCGGGGCGCTCGATCAGCGCCGGCCAGAACGGCTTCGCGCTCGCCGGCGACTACATGAGCGCGGCGAGCTTCCTCGGCATCGCGGGGCTCGTCTCGACCACCGGCTTCGACGGCCTCATCTACTCGACGGGCTGGCTGGTCGGCTGGCCGGTGGTGCTGTTCCTGATCGCGGAGCCGCTGCGCAACCTCGGGCGCTACACGTTCGCCGACGTCGTCGCGCTGCGCTTCCGCGCCGTGCCGGTGCGCATCGCCGCGGCGCTCGGCACGCTCGCGACGGTCGTCTTCTACCTGATCGCGCAGATGGTCGGCGCGGGCAGCCTGATCCAGCTGCTGTTCGGGATCCCGTTCGAGGCCGCCGTCGCGATCACCGGCGCCGCGATGATCGTCTACGTGCTGTTCGGCGGCATGCTCGCCACCACCTGGGTGCAGATCGTGAAGGCGGGCCTGCTGCTCGGCGGCGCCACGCTGCTCGGCATCCTGGTGCTCGCGCGCTTCGGCATGGATCCGACGGCGCTCTTCGCGGCCGCCGCCGAACGCTACGGCGACGCCGTGCTCGCGCCGGGCCAGCTCGTGTCGAATCCGCTCGAGGCGATCTCGCTGGGCATGGCGCTGATGTTCGGCACGGCCGGGCTGCCGCACATCCTGATGCGCTTCTACACCGTGCCGCTCGCGCGCGACGCGCGCACCAGCGTGTTCTACGCGACCGGCCTGATCGGGTACTTCTACCTGATGACGTTCGTGCTCGGCTTCGGCGCGATGGTGCTGGTCGGGCCCGACGCGATCCGCGCCGCCGACGCCGGCGGCAACATGGCGGCGCCGCTGCTGGCGCGCCTGCTCGGCGGCGATCCGTTCCTCGGCTTCATCTCGGCGGTGGCGTTCGCGACGATCCTCGCCGTCGTGTCGGGCCTCACGCTGTCGGGCGCGGCCGCGCTCTCGCACGACCTGTGGGTCCACGTGGTGCGCCGCGGCCGGCCGCAGTCGGACGAGGAGCTGCGCGTGGCGAAGCTCGCGACGGTCGGGCTCGGCGCGCTCGCGATCGCGCTCGGCGTCGCGTTCAAGGGCCAGAACGTGGCGTTCATGGTCGCGCTCGCCTTCGCGATCGCGGCGAGCGCGAACTTCCCGGCGCTGGTGCTCGCGATCTTCTGGCCGCGCCTCACCACGCGCGGCGCCGTCGCGAGCATGGCGACCGGGACGTTCGCGACGCTGGCGCTGATCTGGCTCTCGCCCACGATCCAGGTCGACGTGCTCGGCCGCGAGAGCGCGTGGTTCGGGCTGAAGAACCCGGCGCTCGTCACGATCCCGCTCTCGTTCGCGGTGGGCTGGCTGGTGTCGCGCGCGGCGCCCGAGCCCGAGGCGGCGGAGCGCTACCGCGCGCTCGCGCGCCGCATGCACCTGGGTCCCGAGGGTCCCGACGCGCGCGGCTGACGCGGCTGCGCAGACGCGTTCAGCGCGCGGGCGGCTCGGCCGGCGGCGCGACCGCGCC
>QEVM01000162.1 GCA_003576805.1 Pseudomonadota bacterium
CGGCGGAGGCGGCGGCACGGGCGGCGCGGCGCGGGAGAAGCGCGCCAGCTTGGGAGCCGCGGCGACCGCGGGCAGCACCGCGCCCGCGAGGCTCGCCGCCGGACCGATGCCGCGCACGATCCACCAGCCGGTCGCGAAGCCCGCGGCGACCACCAGCAGCGACAGCGCGGCCGCGGCACGGCGCCGGCGGCGCACCAGACGGCGGCGTCGGGCGCGAAGCGATTCGTAACGTCTGTGCACGCAATCCCCCCGTCGCTTCGTGCGAGCGCTGCGGATCCAGGGGATTCCGCTCGCTCGCTGCGCCGTGCCGCGCGACGGGGGGCCACGCTGGCAAACGGCCGATTTCGCTCCGCTGACCGTTCGACTTAGACCGCGACTACCTCTTGCACTTCGGGGACCGCCTCGCGAAGCCGCGTCTCGATGCCGAGCTTCAACGTGGCGGTCGAGCTCGGACAGCCGCTGCACGAGCCCTGCAGGTGCAGCTCGACGCGGCCGTCGCGGTACCCGGCGAAGAGGACGTCGCCGCCGTCCTGGGCGACGTAGGGGCGGATCTCTTCGTCGAGGATCTGTTGGATGCGCGCCGCGACGCCGTCCGACGCCTGCGCGGCGCCGGCGTCGTACGCGGGACCGAGCGCGTCCTCGTCGCTCGCGGCGAAGTCCTTGATCGCGTCGACGAGCGACTGCGCGAGCGCCGGCCACTCGTACGCGGGCTGCTTCGTCACCGTCACGAAGTTCGACGCGAGGAACACGCCCGTGACGCCGTCGACGGCGAACAGGCGCGCGGCGAGCGGGGAGACGTCGGCGCCGACCGGAGCTTCGAAGTGCGCGCTGCGGCCGGGCTCGAGCAGGGTCGCCGACAACACCCACTTCACGCTGTTGGGATTCGGGGTGCGCTCGGCGCGCATGTGGAAGTCGAGCAGATCCATCGCCTCTCCGCTCGCCAGCTTAGACCGCGCGTGCAGCGCCGCCAACACGAGGAGCGATCCGAACGATCACGACACCGCGTACTGGAACAGCATCACCACGAAGAAGATCGCCAGCAGCACCACGATCAACACGAACGCGGCGCTGCCGGTCGACGTCGCGAGCGCCTGACGCACGCCGACGACGAACGTCGCGATGAGCAGCGCCGTCGAGAGGAACGCGACCGCGATCTGCACGGGCGCCGCCGGCACCACGGCGAGCGCGGTGAGCAGCAACGGCGCCATCGCGAATCCCATGACGCGCGCGACGCGCGCGAAGGGGGCGGGATGCCCGAACCAGCCGCCGAGCAGCCAGACGAGCGCCGACGCGATCGGCCAGATCGCCGCGACCTGGATCATGAACGCGATGCCCTGTCCGCCGAGCGGCCCGCCTTGCGCGGCGAGCGCGCGCGCGATCGCGGCTCCCGCCACGACCGCGGCGGCCTGGCCCCACGCGCCCGCGTCGGCGCCCACGTCCTCGTAAGCGGCCGAGTCGAGCCGCAGCACGCCGGTCACGCGCTCGACGAAGGAGCGGCCGGCCGGGGCGGCCTCGCTCGGCGCGGTGGTCTCGGGAACGTGAGCCTCGCTCATGGGACGATCTCCGGGGCGGTTCGAAAAAGCTGAGCCCGGTCGAATCGTTCATCGCCCGGGGCCTGTCAACCCCTCTCGACCGCATCGCCCCGCAGCTTGACCGTTGGAGTCGCGGCCCCCGCAGCGGTTTCGCGCCAGCGTCCCGATCTCACGCCCGCGCGCCGAAGAGCTGGGCCTCGACGTCGTCCAGGCCGCACACGAGATGCCCGTGCGCGCGCGCGATCCGGCGCTCGCGCGGCCCGTTGTAGCCCCAGGCCGCGAGCGCGCAGCGCACGCCCAGCACGCCGACCGCGTCGAGGTGGTTCACCTTGTCGTCGACGAAGGTCATCGACGGGTAATCGAGTCCGGTCTGCGCCGCGAGCCGCTCGTGGTGCGCGACCTTCGACACGCCGGCCTCCTTGTCGAGCACGAGCGCGGGCTCGAAGAGGTCCGCGACGCCGTAGTCGGCGAGCAGCAGCGCGACGGAGCGGCGGTCCTTCGCGGTCGCGATCGCGTAGCGGCACGCGCCCGCGCGCCGCCGCAGGATCGCGAGCAGCGCCGGATAGGGCGCCAGCAGCGCGCGCCATCCCGCCGGATCCGCCTGCGACCACGCGGTGCGCTCGACGTAGAAACGCTCGTGGAACGCAGCGAGCCAGGCGGGATCCTGCGCCGCGTGGAACGCGTCGTACGCCGACTGCTCGCCCAGCGCGACGCCCGCCTCGATCGCCGCGAGCGCGACGCCGTAGTCCTCCGCGCGATTGCCGAGCGGCATGAGATCGAGGAACGCGCGCCAGAGCGCCGCCTCGTCCGCCGCGCGCAGCGGCGACGCCGGCCGCAGCGCGAGATACGTGCGCCGCGCGACCGCGAACGCCTCGCGGGCCGAGTCGGAGAGGACGCCGTCGAAGTCGAGAGAGAGCAGCTTCACGCGCGGCGGCGGAACGTAGCGAGCGCGCCTCCGACGGCGAGGGCGGACGCGAGCGCCTCCGGCTCCGGACACGCGACCGCGCACGTCTCGAACGCGCCGAGCTCGGGCGCCAGACCGTGGAGCGAGCGCGCTGCGAGATCCTGGTGCGGCGCGTACTCCTGCGCGACCGCGTGATCGGCGAGCGCGTCCGCGTGCAGCGCACCGCCCGCGTCGACCGCGTCCGAAGCGGGCAGCAGCCGGTAGTCCTGCGCGTCCGCGTCGGCGAAGAGCGGATCGCTCGCCTCGAGGTTGGTGCCGTCGTCCACGACGCTGCCGGTCGGCGTCGCGAAGCTCCACGTCCAGCCGGACGGCAGCCAGTTGCGCGAGAGCGCGAGATCGCCCGCCCCGTCGGCCAGCATCTCGAGCTCGTCGCCGCCGGCGCTCACCCAGACCACGTTGTCGCGCACGTCGGCGGACTCATCGCCGGTCGAGAGGCGCAGCAGGCTCGTGCGCCCCGCGCGCGTCGAGACGACGGTGTTGTGGAAGAAGTGCAGGACGCCCTTGCGGTAGATCGCCTCGTTCCCGCTGTCGCCGCCGTAGTGGACGACCTGGCGGTTGCCGGCGCCGTCGGGCTCGATCAGCACGTTTCCGTACACGAACGTGCGTCGATAGCGCGGATCGCCGACGATCACGTCCGAGTCCTCGGCGTCGGTGAGGTCGAGCTGGCGGTTGCCGCCCTCGATCCAGTTGTAGCGGACGACGAGCCCCGCCGAGCGGTCCTTCAGGTTGTTGCCGCCGGCGCCCGCGCGCAGCGGACCGAAGCGGTTGCCCTCGAAAGTGATGCCGATCGCCGCCACGTAGGCGTTGTGCTCGTAGATGCTGCCGGCGTTGCCGTTGCCGTGGATCCAGTTGCGCGCGATCTCGAGGTCGCGCGTGGCGCCGTCCGACGCCGCGACGAAGAGCCCGTTGCCCGAGTCGGTGAGGACGCAGTTGCGGATCACGAGGTGCCGCGCCGCCTCGACGAAGATCGCCGACGCGTTCTGCGCGTACGCCTGCACGCCGCCCGAGTCGTTCGTGAACGCGTACGACGCGTGCGCCGAGCGAACCTCGAGGTTCTCGATCACGACGTGCTCGGCGACCTCGTTGTCGGGCACGTTCGAGCCGCCGACCTTGATCACGCCGCGCTGCTCGCTCCAGAAGTTCAGCGGCGCGGGCGTCGTCGCGCCGTCGCCCGAGACGACGGGCCGCTCGCCGCCCGGCCCGAGGACGCCGGTCACGACGATGGGCTGCTCCGCCGTCCCCGAGCGCCCGATCACCCACTTCTCGCGATACGGCTCGGCGCGCCAGTGGATGCGCACGACGTCGCCCGGCGCGAGCGTCGCCCACGGCACGTCGCCGATCGCCGCGAGCGGCTGGCCGGGGCCGACGTCGTACTGCGCGGCGCGAGCGGGCGCGGCGGCGAGGAGCAGGAGCGCGGCGGCGAGCGGAATCCGGATCGCGTGCATGGCGCATCCATCGGCCGCGCATGCGCGCGTCCCGAGCGGCGGCAGGCCGCGTGCACGCGAGCCGCGCGCGTGTCGCAACGCGCGCGCTGCGCCGCGGCAGGCGGGCGGAGCTATCGTCGCCGCAGCATGACCTGGAAGCCGGAGATCGAGGAGATCGCGCGCCGCGCGGAGCTCGCGAAGGAGATGGGCGGCGCCGAGCGCGTCGCGCGCGCGAAGGAAGCCGGACGGCTCACGGTGCGCGAACGCATCGAGCGGCTGCTCGATCCCGGCTCCTTTCACGAGACGGGCGCGCTCGCGGGGCGCACCGAGTACGACGCGCACGGCAACTTGGTCGCGTTCACGCCGTCCAACTTCGTGTGCGGGCGCGGCCGCATCGACGGCCGGCCGGTGGTCGTCGGCGGCGACGACTTCACGGTGCGCGGCGGCGCGCAGGACGGCGCGATCGGCAACAAGATGGGCTGGGCCGAGAAGGCGGCGCGCGACCTGCGCCTGCCGATCGTGCGGCTCGTCGACGGCACGGGCGGCGGCGGCTCGGTCAAGACCCACGCGACGCTGCGCCGCAGCTACGTGCCGTACATCCCGGACTGGGACGTGTCGGTCGAGCTGCTCTCGCTGGTGCCGGTCGTGGCGGCGGCGCTCGGTCCGGTCGCGGGCCTCGGCGCGGCGCGCGTCGCCGCCGCGCACTTCTCGGTGATGGCGAAGGGCACGAGCCAGGTCTTCGTCGCGGGGCCGCCCGTCGTGCGGCGCGCGCTCGGACGCGAGGTCGGCAAGGAGGAGCTCGGCGGCGCCGCGATCCACGCGCGCGGCAGCGGCGCCGTCGACAACGAGGCGGCGAGCGAGGACGACGCGCTCGCGCAGTGCCGCCGCTTCCTCTCGTATCTGCCGAGCAGCGTGTTCGAGCTGCCGCCGCGCACGGCGCCGAGCGACGATCCCGAGCGCCGCGAGGAGGAGCTGCTGCACGCCGTCCCGCGCGATCGCCGCAAGCCGCACGACGTGCGCCGCATCCTCTCGCTCGTGCTCGATCGCGACTCGCTGTTCGAGATCGGCCGCTGGTACGGCCGCCCGCTCGTGACCGCGCTCGCGCGCCTCGACGGCATCCCGGTCGGCGTCCTCGCGAACGACCCGCGCCAGCGCGGCGCCGCGATGGACGCCGACGCCGCGCAGAAGATGGTCCGCTTCGTCGACCTCTGCGACACGTTCCACCTGCCGATCGCGAACTTCGTCGACAACCCGGGCTTCGAGATCGGCGTCGAGTCGGAGAGGCGCGGCACGATCCGTCACGGCGTGCGCGCGCTCGCCGCCGTCTACCAGGCGAGCGTGCCGTGGTGCTCGATCCTGGTGCGGCGCGTGTTCGGCGTCGCGGGCGCGGGGCACGGCGCGCACCACCGGCTGAACCTCCGCTACGCGTGGCCGAGCGCGGAGTGGGGCTCGCTCCCGATCGAGGGCGGCGTCGAGGCGGCGTACCGCCGACAGATCGAGGCGTCGCCCGATCCCGACGCGCTGCGCGCCGAGCTGGAAGCGAAGCTCGCGTCGCTGCGCTCGCCGCTCCTCACCGCCGAGGCGTTCGGCATCGAGGAGATCATCGATCCGCGCGACACGCGGCCGCTGCTGGTCGAGTGGGCGCGGCGCGCGTACGAGCTGCTGCCGAGCCGGCTCGGCACGACGCTGCGCGGCGCGCGGCCGTGAGCACCCCGGGAGGAACGATGCGATGGATGGCTTGAAGGCGATCGTGCTGGTGCTGTGGGTCGCGTGCCTCGCGGCGTTCGCGCTGCCCGAGCACCTGTGGTGGGCGTCGGCCGGCCGCATGCTGTTCTTCGGGCTGATCGTGGTGCACGCGGTCGAGTTCGCGCTGTTCCTTCCGAAGCTGCGCGCGGCCGGCGGCTCGCTCGGCCATCACTTCGTGCAGGTGATGCTGTTCGGCATCGTGCACGTGCGGAGCCTCGCGGCGCCCGCGCGGTGACGCTCTTCAGCGTCGCTCCCGCCCGAGCGCCGCGAGCGCCCCGCCCGGCTCCGGCACGGTGATCGCGCTGGTCAGCGCCACGATCCGGTTGCTCTCGGTCTCGACGAGCTGGATGCGGTAGCGGCCCGGCGTCTCGGCGCGGAAGTCGATCTCGTCGCCGGGCGGCAGGATCGCGACGCTCTCGGCGACCTCGCCGTCGCGCACGAGCCGCAGCTCGCGCAGCGCCTCGTCCTGCGGGACGTTCAGCACCGTGGCGGTCAGCGTCGCGGCGGTGTCGAGGAGCGCGTCGCCCATGATGCCCGATCCGCCCTGGTCGCCGTCGGCCTCGAAGCGGAGATCCGGTCCGTCGTTGCCGAAGAGCTTCACGTAGGTGTGTCCGTCGCGGACGCCGTCGAGGATGCCCTGCTCCGACAGCTCCTCGGCGTAGACGACGGTCGTGGCCTGGCCGATCGGCGACTGCGTCGCGTCGCAGGAGAGGCGCGTGCAGCCCCCCTTGTGCGAGTCGGAGACGCCGACCGCCGCGATCGCGTGTCCGGCCGCGAGCTGCGCGTCCCAGAACGCGATCGCCGACGGCGTGAAGCCGTACGCGAGCGGCGAGCCGTTGTGGATCTCGATCGCGTCGACCGACGCGAACTCCGTCTGCTCCGCCGTGAAGTCCCAGGGGCAGCCGCGGCAGCGCCGGCGGTTGATCGGGATGTGCGACGGATACGTCGTCGGGTGGTTGAGCTGCACCGCGCCGCCCGCCGCCTGCACGTCGGCGAACGCCTGCGCGGGATCGCGGCCCGCGCGCAAGAGCGCGAGATCGCCGTCCGCCGGATCGAGCTCGTAGACGGGGCCGCCGAGGCGGTGGTCGACGTAGCGGAGGTGCCCGTGCGCGTTGGCGTGTCCCTGGTAGGTGATGATCTCGCTGCTGCGGATCACGAGCTTGCCGGGGTGCTGCGACTGATGGCGGCCGATCTCGCCCCACGCGCTCGTCGTCACGTAGTCGGTGAGCGTGATGAAGTCGAGGCCGGCGCCCTCGCCGAGCGGCGCGAACGCGTACTCGAAGGTCTCGGCCATGGTCGCGTCGCCGAGCGCGGAGTGCTCGGCGTGCACGTGCAGATCGCCGGCGTACCAGCCGGGCTCCGTGTTCGCGGGGAAGTCGTCGTAGGGCGCGGGCTCGTACGGCTCGGCCGCGTAGGCGGGATCGCTCGACAGCGCGACCTCGACGCGGAAGTCCGCGAGCCCGTCCTCGTCGCCGTCGGCGACGGGCACCACCGCCGCGACGCCGAGCTCGATCGCCCACGTGCCTTCGGGAATCGGCCCGGGCAGGAAGCCGCGCGTGGTGCGGCCCGGCACGTGGCCGCGCGGGTCGGCGAGATAGTCGGCCTCGTCGGAGAAGCCCTGCGCGGTCACCGACACGTCGGGATGGCTCGATCCGCCCCAGCCGCGGAACTGCGCCTCGCCCCACGGCGCAGCGCCCTCGCGCGCCTGCCAGAGGCCGAGGTCCACGGTGTGCCCGCCGCCCTCCCAGCAATACTTGACGCGAACCTGTGTCATCCCGGCCGGCACCTCGATCGGCACCATCACGTACGCGCCCATCAGCTCGAAGGGGAACTGGCCCTGGATCACCTGCGTGGGCGTGATCGCGTCGCCGCCGCACGCGGAGAGCGAGTTCGGGCCGAGCGGAATCGAGGTGGGCGCGTCGGCGCGCGCGCCGACGGCGGCAAAGAGGAGCGCAAGTGCGAGCGCGAGGGGGATGCGGAGCGACATGCCGCGGAGCCTACCCGCGACGGCGCGGCCGAGCGAGCGCCGCGCGGCGGCGGGGCGTCAGACGTCCAGCACGGCAGCGCCGCGCACGCGGTCCGACTTCAGATCCACGAGCGCCTCGTTGGCGCGCTCGAGCGGGTAGACCGTCGTGTGCGTGCGGATCGGGATCTCGGCGGCGAGCGCGAGCAGCGCGCGGCCGTCGGCGCGCGTGTTCGCGGTGACGCTCGTCACGGTCCGCTCCTGGAAGAGATGGCGCTGGTAGTCGAGCGGCGGGACGTCGCTCATGTGGATCCCGGCGATCGCGAGCGTGCCGCCGCGGTCGAGGCGCAGGAGCGCGGCGGGCACGAGCTCGCCGGCGGGCGCGAACAGGATCGCGGCGTCGAGCTTCGCCGGCGGCGCGTCGAAGCTGCCGCCGACCCATGCGGCGCCGAGCTCGCGCGCGAGATCGCCGTGCTCGCGCGCGCGGCTGAAGACGTGGACGTCGATGCCGGCGTGGCGCGCGAGCTGGATCACGATGTGCGCGGACGCGCCGAAGCCCCAGAGGCCGAGCTTGCCGCCGCGCTGCGCGCGCGACCGCACGAAGGCGCGGTAGCCGATGATGCCGGCGCACAGCAGCGGCGCTGCGTCGCGCGACGCGAGGCCGTCGGGGATCGGGTACACGAACTGCGCCGGCGCGACGCAGTACTCGGCGTAGCCGCCGTCGACGTGCCAGCCCGTGAAGAGCGGATCCGTGCACAGGTTCTCGTCGCCGCGCCGGCAGAAGCGGCACCTGCCGCACGCGCGGTGCAGCCACGCGACACCGACGCGCGTCCCCGGCCCGAGCGCCGCGGGCACGCCCGCGCCCGCGCGCAGCACCTCGCCGACCACCTCGTGCCCCGGCACGATCGAGGAGCGCTGCGGCGCCAGCTCGCCCTCGACGACGTGCAGGTCGGTGCGGCACACGCCGCACACGTCCACCTCGACGAGCACCTCGTCGTGGCGCGGCTCCGGGATCTCGCGGTCGACGGCGCGCAACGGGTGCGTCGCGACCTCGCCCGGCGCACGCAGCTCCATCACGCGCATCGGGTTGCCCGCGGAGGTGCACCGAGGTGTGCGACCGGGGTTGCAGCTAGCCTTGTGGGCCTCGCCGCTCGCCTTTGGCTCGCTACGCGGGAAACGGGGCTCGGGCGCTGCGGGCGTTGCGTCGTGCTCGCGTGCACGACCGGTCCTCACTCATGCCCGACGCCGGTGCGCACGCGCGCGAGCAGTGCGCGCACGTCGGCGTGGATCTCGCCGGCGAACATCGCGCGCGCGACGTGCACGGGACGCACGGGGCGGCCGAGCAGGCGCTGCAGCTCGCCCTGCACCGCGAACAGCGGCTTCGCGTCGATCGCGCCGAGCGCGGTCTCGCCGGCGGGCAGCGCTTCGCGGAAGAAGCGCTCGACGCGCGCGTCGTCGTCGGGCAGGCGCAGGCTCCTGCGGATCGCGCCGGGCACGAGCAGATAGCTCTCGATGTGGCGCCGGCCCCAGGTGAAGTACTCGAGGCCCGGCTCCTCGACGGCGCGCGGCCGCGGCGCGCCCTCGGTGTCGCGATCGAGCACGCACAGCGCGCGCGCGTCGGCGTCGCGCTCGCGCAGCGTGCGGAAGTGCTCGGCCGCGCGCGCCGGCTGACATCCGCCGAGGATCACGGCGACCTCGGACAGCGTCTCCGCGAGCGCGGGCGAGACGCGCTGCGCCCACGCCTGGAGCAGTCCGACGTCGCGCGGGCCCTCGACGTAGAGCGCGAAGCCGCGCGCCCTCGACGGCAGCGAGCCGTTCGTTCGGCCATGGGTCCGGCCGTTGGCCCGGCCGTTCGCTCGGCCGTTCGCCCGGAAGGACGACATCGACTGCTTCTCTCGCGTGCTCGGCCGAGTGGGGAAGGCGATGGCGCAGGCTAGCCCGCACGCCGGAGCGGTGCACGTTCGAGCAGCGCGACGGTCTCGACGTGCGGCGTCTGCGGAAACAGATCGAACGCGGTCACCTCGGTGAGCGCGAAGCCGCGCGCGAGCAGCTCCCGCAGGTCGCGCGCCAGCGTCGCGGGATCGCACGACACGTGCACGACGCGGTGCGCGGGAAGGCGCGCGACGCGCCGGCTCGCCTGCGCGCCGACGCCGCCGCGCGGCGGATCGAGCACGACGACCTGCGGCGCGATGCGCTGCGCGGCCGCGTCGGCGAGCACGACCTCGGCGCGCGCCTCGACGACTCGCACGTGGCGCAGTCCCGCGGCGGCGAGGTTGCGACCGAGGTCCGCCACGGCGCGCGCGTCCGACTCGACCGCGGTGAGCCGCGCGAAGCGGCGCGCGAGCGCGAGCGTGAAGAAGCCGGCGCCCGCGAACAGCTCGAGCGCTTCGCCGCCCTGCCCCGCCGCCTCGAGGACGTGCCGCGCGAGCGCGTCCTGCAAGAGCGCGTTCGCCTGCGCGAAGACGCCTGGCGAGAGCTCGAAGCGTTCGCCCGCGGCTTCGAGCGCGAGCCGCTGCTGCGACGGCGCGGCGAGCGTTTCCACGCGCACGGCGCCGCCCGCGCCGAGCGCGAGCTCCCACTCGCCGTCGGCGACGTCGCCGCGCGACGCGAGCGCGCCGAGCTCGGCGTCGAGCGGCGGCGCGAGGATCGGGCACGTCGCGGTCGCGCACAGCGCGTGCGAGCGGCGCTCGCGATAGCCGACGCGCCCGCCCTCGGCGAGGACGCGGGTGCGGCCGCGATAACCGTACGGCGACGGCGACGCGACGATCGCGACCTCCGGCGCCGCGATGCCGCCGATGCGCGCGAGCGCGTCCCGCACGATCGCGCGCTTGGCGTCGAGCTGCGCCGCGTACGCGACGTGCTGCCACGCGCAGCCGCCGCAGCGGCCGAACACGGGACACGGCGCCGCGACGCGCACGGCGCCGGGCTCCACGATCTCGCGGATCTCGGCGCGCGCGAAGCGCGGGTGCTCCTCGCCGAGCGCGACGCGCAGGCGGTCGCCCGGCGCCGCGAACGGCACGAACACGACGCGCCCGCCGGCGTCGCGGCCGACGCCTTCGCCGCCCGCCGCGAGCGCGTCGATCGCGAGCTCGATCTCGCGCCCGGACACGGCTAGCTCGCCGGCACGGCGTGCACGTGCTCCGGCCGCACGGAGAGCCGCACGCGCGATCCCTTCTGGAGCGTGTGGCCGAGGCCGCGGCCGGCGAGCAGATGCGTGTGCACGCGCAAGCCGGCGCACTCGATGCGCGCGGTCACCACCACGCCGTCCGATCGCAGCTCTTCGATCTGCGCTTCGCCCATCGGATCCGGGTCGGCGCCGTCGGGATCGATCTTCACGTGCTCGGGCCGGAAGCCGACGTGCACCGCGCTGCCGATCGCGAGCGGCGTCGCGGCGCGCAGCACGGCGCCGGACCCGAGCTCGATGCGCGCGAGGCCGTCCGCGTCGCGCGCGGCGACGCGACCCTCGAACCAGTTGCTCATCCCGACCGCCGCCGCCGCGCCGCCGTCCACCGGATGGCGCAGCACTTCGTCGCGCGGCCCGCACTGGAGCAGCGCGCCGCCGCGCAGCAGCGCGACGCGGTCGGCGAGCAGCAGCGCCTGGCGCAGCTCGTGCGTCACGAGCGCGACGGCCACGGGCGTCTCGTGGATCGCGCGCACGAGATCGCGCGCGAGCGACTCGCGGCCGGCGGCGTCGAGGTCGTCGAAGGGCTCGTCGAGGAGCAGCGCGGCGGGATCCGTCGCGAAGCAGCGCGCGAGCGCGAGGCGCCGGCGCTCGCCGCCCGAGAGCGTCGCGGCGTCGCGGCGCGCGAGCGGCTCGATGCCGAAGCGCGCGAGCGCGGCGAGCGCGCGCGCGCGGCGTTCGCGGCGCCCGAGCCCGCGGCCCCAGAGCGGCAGCTC